>VHCX01000009.1 GCA_016871615.1 Verrucomicrobiota bacterium | reverse complement strand
TGTCCAGCAGTTGGTGGGCCCCACCGGCACGTGGCTGGTGACCGGGGGGGTCTCCCACCAGAACGGGGCCTTCGATTCACTGCTGGAACTCGGGGGTGCCTACGATCCGATCCCTGGGACCGCCGTCCGGTCCCTGAACTTCCGCACCGTGGACTACCGGCGCGATGACACCATGACCTCGTTCACGGGCGGTCTCACCTACATGCCCCGGCGCTGGTTGCGCCTCGGGTTGAACTACTCCTATGAGAACTATTCCATCAGCTACGCGGATGCGGGCCTGATGGACGTGTTCCTGCCGAGCTACGACGCGCACCGCGTCCTGCTCGGCCTACAGATCGGTTATTGAACATGAAGAGTCGATTGAAGTGGCAGGCCTGCCTCGGGTTGCCGGGTCTCCTCGCGGGCGCCCTGGTTCTGGCCGATGATGCCGTGCGCCGCCTGGTCTCCGGGGATGTCCTGGTGATCAACGTCGCCGACGAGCTGGACATGAAGCAGAACATCCGGGTGCCCTCGGATGGCAAGATCACCTACTGGCTGCTCGACCCCGTGGTGGTGACCAACCGCACCGTGGCCGAGGTCCGGCAACAGCTCTACGAGATGCTCGACAAGGACTACATCATCAAGCCGGCCATCTCGGTGGAGGTCGCCGAGTATGTGAAGCAGTACATCAACATCACCGGGAGCTTCGTCATGCCGGGCCGCAAGGAGATCCCGGCCGACCGCTCCATCGACATCATGGATGCCATCGCCCTCGGCTCGGGCTTCAGCCCGCGGGCCGACAAAAGCAAGATCATCCTCCGGCGCAAGGGCCAGGTCACCAACTACTCCAAGAAGGACCTCGACAAGCTCTACGAGCAGGGGCAGCGGGTGATGATCGAGCCCGATGACACGCTGGAGGTCCGGGAAAGCATCCTCTGAACCGCCCAGACTCCCCGACCATGGAAGACTCCTTTCAATCCCAACAGGGTGCCGGCACCGGCGGCGGCGATCCGTCGATCAACCTCCGCCAGTACTGGCACGTCATCCTTGAGCGCCGATGGCTCATCGTGGCGACCTGGTCGGTGTGCCTCATCCTGGGCGTGCTCTACGCCTTCCAGGCCACGCCGATGTTCCGGGCCGTCGCCCGGCTGCAGATCGACCCCGAGAACCAAGGCGTGCTCAACCTCAACAGCCTTGCCCTGGGCAACCAGGACCAGAACTACCTCACCACGCAGTACCGCAACCTCGAGAGCCGCAGCCTCATCCTCGAGGTCATGGACAAGCTCAAGCTCGAGACCGAGGACGAGCGCTATTCCAAGGCCATCGACAAGGTCACGGCGGTGACCAAGGACATCAAGATCGTGCCGATCCGCCTCAGCCGCCTGGTCGAGGTGCAGGTGACCCATCCCAAGGGGGAGCAGGCACAGCGGATCGGGGACATGATCCTCAAGGTCTTCCTGCAGCGGAACCTCGACGACAAGAAGCAGAAGGCCCTGCAGGGCTTCCAGATCCTCGAGCAGGAGGCCAAGGGCAAGGAGGTCGAGTTGGCTACGCTCCAGAAGGATCTGCAGAAGTACCGCAAGGAGAAGGGGATGGTGTCGCTCAAGGACGAGCAGAACATCGACACCGCCACGATGCGGGACCTCAAGCTCGGCTACGAGACCCTGCGGGCCACCGCCGACGTGGCCAAGCAGACGGCCCAGCAAGCCCGGGAATGGGTGGCCGCCGGCAAGGAGATCACCGACTTCGGACCGCTGGCCAAGGACGAGCAGGTGGGATTCCTGCGCAAGCAGGTCAACGAGAACAGCTCCAAGCTGGCCGGCCTGCGCACGAAGTACCGCGAGAAGCACCCCAAGGTGATCCAGGTCTACACCCAGCTGCAGGCCGACTCGCAGAGGCTGCGCGACGAGTCCGAGCGTGCCCTCCAGGCCATCTTCCAGCTCGCCGAACTCGAGGCCAACCGCGAGGCCGAGGCGCTCCGCAAGTACAAGGAATCCGTGGAGCGCGTCTTCGCACTCGACGAGGCCAAGATCGAGTACGACATCATGGAGCAGAAGGTCAAACGGGTGGAGGGCTTCTACCAGACCATCCTGACCAAGGCGAAGGACTTCGACATCGGCACCAAGGACCTCCTGCAGAACATGAAGGTGCAGGACCCGGCCTTCGCGCCCCTCAAGCCGGTGAGCCCCAACAAGCCGCTGATCTTCGTCGGCAGCGTCGTCGGCGGCCTGGCCGTGGCGCTCGGCTTGGCGCTGTTCTTCAACTTCCTCGACGACTCGGTGAAGAGCCAAGAGGACGTCGAGAACTTCCTCCGGCTGCCGTTCCTCGGGTACATCCCGAACATCAAGTCGGCGAGCATCGTCGAGCGCGACCTGCAGTCGCATCTCCACCCGACATCCAGCCCGGCGGAGGGCTTCCGGACCTTGCGGGCGGCGATTTCGCTGGCAAAGAACGCCGACAAGCTCCGCGTGCTGGCCTTCACCAGCACCATCCCCTCGGAGGGCAAGTCGCTGGTGGCGTCCAACTTCGCGATCGTCACTTCCCAGACCGGCCTCAAGACCCTGCTGGTCGACGCCGATCTCCGCCGTCCCTCCGTCCACAAGGCCTTCCAATTGCAGAGCCCGGTCGGTCTGTCGGCCTACCTCGCGGGCCGGACCGACAACATGGGCGAGTTCATCCACACCACCGAGGTGCCGAACCTCGACGTGATCTGCTGCGGGGCCGTGCCGCCGAACCCGTCGGAGCTGATCGGGTCCAACCGGATGGTGCGCTTCCTCGAGGAGGCGGCCCGTCGGTATGACCGCGTGATCCTCGACTGCCCGCCCGTCTCGGCGGTGTCCGACCCGCTCATCGTCGGGGCCATGGCCGATGGCATGATCTTCGTGACCAAGTTCAACAAGATCCGCCGCGAGCATGCCCAGCGCTCGGTGCAACGCATTCAGGATGCGGGCATCCACCTCGTGGGCCTGGCGCTCAACGACATCGATTTCGAGGGCAAGGACTCGTACTACTACAGCTACCACTACTACCAGAACCGGTACTACTCCTCGCACTACCGCAACAAGTCGGCTGACGAGCCGGAGGGCAAGAAGGCCCCGGCGGGATCGTCGAAGTCGGCCTGAGCCGCTCGGGCAGGGATGTCTGGCACACGCCGCGTCTCCTCTTCGGGGGGCGCGCCGTTTGCGCGTTCCGAAGGGATCCGAGCGGAGTGAAGCGCCGGTGTGCCGCGGGCGGGCGCGGTCCGGCGCCCGGGGTGGCGCGCAGCGCATCCCCCAGCATCCAGCCGGTCATTGGCGGACCACGGTGGTCCGTTGGGCGGGTGCCACGAACGGTGTCTCCTGCCCATCCGGCCACCGGACCTTCGCCTCGAGGATCTTTCCCCGGCCGAGACCGAGGTGCAGCGGCAGTTCGCTCTGCGAGAGGTAGCTCTTGGTGGGCATCACCTGCCGCGAGATCCGTCGCCCGTCCTCGGTACGCACGTGGACCCAGGCGCCGATGGCCTCGGGGTTCGCGCCGTTTCCGACGAGCCGCAGGCGGACCCAGCCGTGGCCGAGGGCCTGGTCGTTGCGCAGGACCAGGGGCGGGCCGCCGACCTGGGTCATCACCACGTCCGGATCGCCGTCGAGGTCGAAGTCGGCATGGGCGGATCCCCGCCCGACGATGCCCTGGAACAGGTCGGGGCCCGCGTCGTCGGGTCCCACGCCGACGAAGGTCTGGTCGCCCCCGCCGTTCCAGAAGAGCTGCGCCGGCTGCCGGTACCGCACGTTGGGCTGCACCTTCTCGATGTCCTCCTCGATGTGGCCGTTGGTGGTCAGCACGTCGAGCCTCCCGTCGAGGTCGTAGTCGAAGAAGAACAGGCCGAATTTCAGCAGCAACCGGCTGGCCGGCCCGATGCCCTCGGTGATCGCCTCGTCGGCGAACACCAGCGCATCCCTCGCCGGCTGGGCCACGTACAGGGCGTTCATCTCGTTGGCGAAGTTGCCGATGGCGATGCCGAGCGCCCGGTCGGACCGGAAGCGGGCCGCATCGATCCCCATGGCGCCGCGGGTTTGTCCGTAGGCGTCGAAGGCCAGTCCGCTCTGGGCGCCGACCTCCTGGAAGGTCCCGTCGTGCCGGTTGGTGAACACGAAGTTCTGCACCGTGTCGTTGGCCACCACGAGGTCCATCCAGCCGTCGTCGTCGAGGTCGATGGGCGCGACGGCCAGCGTCTTGGCCATCGGCTGGCCGGTGGCCGGGTTGCGGATGCGCAGGCCACTGCGGGCCGAGACCTCCGTGAAGCGGGGAGGTGCCCCGGGCGATGCCGGGCCGTCATTCCGGTAGAGGGCCGGGAAGGTGCCCGGAAAGAGCCAGGGTCGCCCGTAGGCCCTTCCCACGCCGACGAGCTGGTTGTTGACCTCGCGGTCCATGTCGGGCGACCACTCGACATAGTGACCGACGAAGAGGTCGAGGTCGCCGTCGCGGTCCATGTCCAGCCAGGCGGCCGCCGTGGACCAGCCGGAGGAGGAGGCCGGCAGGCCCGCCGGGGTGGTGACATCGCGGAAGCGACCGTCGCCGAGGTTACGGAACAGGCGAAGCCCGCCGACCCCGGTCAGCAGCAGGTCGGTCCGCGAGTCGCCGTCCATGTCGCCGGCGGCCACCCCCATGCCGTAGAATGGCACGTCGAGCCCGGAGCCGGCCGTGATGTCCGTGAAACGGATCGGCCCGCTGGCCGGCGTGTCGTTCCGGTAGAGCGCGGCCGTCGCCGGCGGCCAGCCCTGGTCCGGTGCATCGGGCCATTCCACGCCGTTGACGAAGAGCAGGTCCGCATCGCCGTCGCCGTCGAGGTCGAAGCAGGCGACGCCGCCTCCCATCGTCTCGGGCAGCAGCTTGGCTCCCCTGGCCCCGTTCACCGGCGTGAACCGGATCCCCGACTCGCGGGTGATGTCCGTGAACCGCACCTTCGGCGGTTGCGGGCCCTTCCGGGCGGGCTGGACGGGGCTGGCCAGCGGCGCCGGCGCGACGCCTCGCGCCTCGGGACGGCGCTGGAGCCACCAGACGGCGGTTCCCGCCAGCACGCCCAGGCCCACGAGGGCGACCAGCGACCGACGCAAGGCCTGCGTGATGGCCTCGTCGTTCGCCTCGGGGTCGCCTCCGGGATGGGGTTCTTGGTCGTCCATCGTCGGCACGCTGGGATCACCGGGGGGATTTTTTCAAGCCTGCACCCCAGGGGCTCGGGGCGGATCGTCCGGAGGATTTCCTCCGGGGATGGACCGGGGATCCGCTGTTGGGCCCACCCGGGGCCGCCGGAGGGTCCGGACCGGGGGAGGACCGCGACTGGCCAAGCGGCCGCGGCTCTGGTTGCCTTGGTCCACGATGTCGACCGATGGCGGATCCGGGGAGCCCTGGGCGGCCCTCCTGAAGGAGGTTTCCCGCTCCTTCCACCTCACCCTGAGGGTGCTGCCCCGGTCGGTGCGCCGGCCCATCGGTCTGGCCTACCTGCTGGCCAGGGCCACGGACACGGTGGCCGATGCCTCGTCGCTGCCGGTGGCGCTGCGCCGGCGGACCCTGGAGTCGCTACGCGCCCGGATCCTCGACCCGGCGGCCCCGGCTCTCCCGCTCGAGCCCTTCCAGGCCGAGGTCCCGGACATCACACCCGGTGAACGACGGCTGATGGTCCGCCTGCCCGGGGCCCTCGACGCGCTCGACCGGACGCAGGCTTGGGAGAAGAGCCGCATCCGCTCGGTGCTGGAGACCATCACCGGCGGACAGATCCTCGACCTCGAGCGGTTCGGCGATCTCCAGCCCGGGACGGGGCCAAGGGTGGTGGTGGCGCTGCCCGACGCGGCCGCCCTCGACGACTACACCTGGCGCGTGGCCGGCTGCGTGGGCGAGTTCTGGACGCACCTCTGCCGGGGGCGTCTCTTCCCGGAGGCCAGGATCGACGAGTCGGCCTTCCTCGCGGACGGGATCCGGCTGGGCAAGGGGCTCCAGCTCATCAACATCCTGCGGGACCTGCCGAAGGACCTCCAGGCGGGCCGGTGCTACCTGCCGCAGGACGAGCTGGCCCGGGTGGGGCTCGAGCCCGCCGACCTACGCGATCCGGCGGTGGAGCCGCGCCTGAGGCCCATCCACGATGCCTGGCGTCGCCAGGCCGAGTCGCACCTGGAGGCCGGTTGGCAGTACGTGCGGCGCATCCCCGCGGACCAGCGGCGCGTCCGGTTGGCCTGCGCCTGGCCGATCCTGATCGGGCTGCGCACGCTGGATCGGTTGCGTGAGCCCGGGATCCTCGATCCCGCGCGACGGGTCAAGGTCAGCCGGTCGGAGGTCCGAGGGATCCTCTGGGCGACGGTGTGGCGGCTCCCGTTTCCCGGGGCCTGGGATGGGCTCTTCGAGGCCCATCGCCGTGCGGGCCGGTGAACCGTTGGCCGGAATTGGCACGCTCGTGACCTGAGAGGCCTCCCGGGTGGACGGCGGGGTCGATGCGGTCGAGAGTGGGGTGCATGAACGTCTTGATCACCGGGGCCAGCGGGTTCGTGGGCAGGGCCGTCACCGGCGAGGTCGTCCGGGCAGGGCATGCGGTGCGGGCCCTGGCGCGGCGGTTGCCGCGCACGGATGACGGGCCCGTGGTCTGGGTGCCCGGTTCCGTGGTGTCTCCGGAGGCGCTGAGCGAGGCCGTCCGCGGTTGCCAGGCCGTGATCCACCTGGTCGGCATCATCGGCGAGGTGGGCGACCAGACCTTCGAGCGGGTCCATCACGAGGGGACCCTGCGGGTTCTCGAGGCCTGCCGGTCGGCCGGGGTGGACCGGTGCCTCCACATGAGCGCCCTCGGCACCCGGCCCGGGGCGGCATCCCGATACCACCGCACCAAGTGGGCGGCCGAGGAGGCGGTCCGAGGGTCGGGCCTGCGGTGGACGATCTTCCGGCCCTCCGTGATCCAGGGTCCGGGGGACGGATTCGTGAATCTCTTCGAGCGGATGAGCCGCTGGTCTCCGGTGCTCCCGGTCGTCGGCCGCGGGACCGCCCGGTTGCAGCCGGTGTCCGTCGGGGCGGTGGCCCAGGCCTTCGCCCGGGCCCTCGACGCGGAAGTCGCCATCGGGAAGACCTACGACCTTTGCGGTCCCGACCGCATGACCCTGCCCGAGATCCTCGCCACGATCCTGAGGGTCACGGGTCGCCGCCGCATCCGGATGCGTCTGCCCGGGGCGATCGCGCGGATGCAGGCCGGCTTGCTCGAGGCGGTGTATCCCCGCCTGCTGGGACGCGCCGCACCCTTGAGCCGCGACCAGTTGCTGATGCTGGACGAGGACAACATCGGCAATCCGGGCCCGGTGGAGCGCGACCTGGGCGTTCGATCGGCCCCGTTCGAGGCGGACATCCGCCGGTTCCTGGCCTGAGAGTCCGTCACAAAACAGGACCCCGCTGGGGTTTCCTGGCAGGCTTCGAGGCCTTGGTACCCATGCGGCCCCGATGGATCGTCCTGCTCCGGTTGAGAGTGTCGGGTCGGGGACGGGGCCGTGCATGACCGTCCTCGAGTTGGAGGAACGGGACCTCAGGTGCCGGTCAATTCGGCCACCTTGCCGGGGATGTCCCCGCTCTTCATGAGGGACTCGCCGACGAGGATCGCACGGCATCCGGCGGCCTTGAGGCGGACGACGTCGTCGCGCCAGTGGATGCCGCTCTCGCCGACCAGCAGGCGGGGGGTCGAGTCGGCTGCGGCGGCGAGTCGACGGGCCAGACGCTCGGTGGTCCCCAGATCCACCCGGAAGGTCTTGAGGTCCCGGTTGTTCACCCCCACCAGGCGGGCACCGCAGCGGAGCGCCCGGTCGAGTTCGTCCTCGTCGTGCACCTCCACGAGCGCCGCCAGTCCGGCGGCGTCGGCGAGGCCGTGGAAATGGGACAATTGGTCGTCGGACAGGATCGCGACGATCAACAGGATCGCATCGGCACCCCATTCGACGGCCTCAAGGATCTGCCGCTCGTCGATGAGGAAGTCCTTGCGGAGCAGGGGAAGCAACACGGCCGACCGCACCGCCTTCAGGTCGTCGAGCGATCCCTGGAAGAAGCTCCCGTCGGTGAGCACCGACAGGCAGCTTGCACCGGCGGCCTCGTACTGCCGGGCGATGCGGACGGCATCGAAGTCGGGGCAGATCACGCCCAGGCTGGGGGACGCCTTCTTGACCTCGGAGATCAATCCGATGTCCCCGCGCCGGGGGGTTGCAAGGGCCGCGGTGAAGTCCCGGACGCCCGAGCCCCGCCGCTGGATCGCCTCGCGCAGCCGGTGGGCCGCCACGGGGCCCGCGGGCAGGAGGGCGACTTCCTCACGTTTGCGGGCGACGATCGTGTCCAGGATGCTCATCGTTGGAGGGAGGATACGGTTTCCAGCCGACGGGAATCACGTCCGAACATCGGGGGATCCTCGAGGGCGGTTGGCTCAGTGGTGTTCGGGAAATCCACCGTCCACGGGGGGTGTGGCGGGGCCGTCCGCGCCGGGTATGCCCAAGCCCTGGCCCCGGTGCCGGGCCTTGGGAGGCAGGGGGGGTTCAGGGATTCGGCAACGCCCGCAGGGTCCAGTCGGGGCGGTCGGCGGGGTTGGCCCAGATCCGCATGTCCTGCAGGCGCCGGCGATCGAGGTTCTCGACATGGCCGTCGACCATGCCGGTGACCGACCGCAGGTTGTAGCGCGGGTGGACGTGGCCCCAGGCCTCCGGACCGTCGTCGGGATTCCATTCCACGGCCCAGCGCCGGGCATTGAGGTAGGGCGGCTTCACCACGTAGAAGCCGGGAACCACCCGACCCTCGAAAGGCCCCCGGGCCGAGGTGAACACGAGCAGTTCGGTCGGCCGGGACACCTCGGCCGTCTTCAGCACGCAGAAGCGTCCAAAGCGCTCGAAGGCCCGGTCGGTCGGTGGCAGCTCCAGGTCATCCCCTCCGACGAAGACCGAATTGATCCCCTGGGACGGGAACACCGACGCGGCATAGACGCCGAGGTCGGGATCCTCCATCCGCCGGAAGGTGTCGAGCGTTCGACGGTTCTCGTTGAGGTACATCACGTCGAAGCTCTTGCCGAGGTAGGGGGCGATGCGCCAGGGGTAGCGGGCGTTGATCGGGTGCTGGACCTGCCGCCCCTGGAAGTCCGTGGCGGCCAGGCCGTACCGGTAGCCCGGCAGGACCGAGTCGGCATGGTCCTCCGCGTACAGCGCCCAGGCGATGAGCAGTTGACGCGCCCCGGACATCTCATTGACCTGCGAAGCCCGGTACCTGGCCTTGCCCAAGGCGGGCAGGAGCATGGCGGCCAGCAGGGCGATGATGCCCACGACCACGAGCAATTCGAGCAGGGTGAACGCCGAAAATCCCCGTCGGCTGGGACGGGGACCGATCTGGAATGCGCTGGTCGGTCGCATGCGGATCATTCGCTCAGTGCGATTCTAACCCCGATTGATGGCGAGTCCAATGGCACTTCCATGGAAGCTCGGCCGGCCGGCCGGTTCCATCCGGTGGCAATTCATCCCCTTGCCACCCGGGTCTTTCGGATCGACACTACCCTTGGTCGGTGGGACCCACCGCACAAAAACCATGAAAACCCGTTCCATTCTTGCCCTGTTGTGCCTCGCGATCGTCTCGTTGCCTGCCTCCGCCGAGGAAAGGCCCAAGGCCAAGGCCGCCAAGGCCAAGCCGTACCCGCTGGACAAGTGCCTCGTCAGCGATGAGAAATTCGAAGGCTCCGGCATGGAGGCCCATGAGTTTGTCCATGAGGGGCAGACCATCAAGCTCTGCTGCAAGAGCTGTCTCAAGGATTTCAAGAAGGACACGGCCGCCTACCTCAAGAAACTGCCCAAGGCGAAGTGATCCGCCTCCCCGACGGGGACTCGAGGGCGGGGAATCCTCCACCCGCGACGATCCGGTGGGGTCAGGCAACAACCCCCTGGGGACCGGTTAGCCTAGTCTGGTGCGGGAGCCGGATCTTCCGGTGTGACTTCGAGGGCACGTGGTCGACGGCTCCCGGGATCTCGAATTCCTTGGCCATGCCCGGAATGGACCCGCCTGCCGCAGCGTTGGCCGACCGGAGTCATCGGCCAAACCCCAGTCCGAGCTCCAGTCCCCGCCCCAGTCCGAACACCAACCCCCGGCCCGACCTGGACCCGTCCTTTCGCGTGACGTGCCCGGGGGAGCCCGATCCGGCACAGGCCCAGCGATGGCTCGATGCGTGGCTTTCGGGGTGTTCCGAATCCCGGGCAGGCCTCGTCATCGATCCCCCGGGGACGCCCTTCCAGGTGAGGGTCTGGCGGCTCGTGAAGGAGATTCCCCGGGGGAATCCCGTGACCTACGGCAACCTGGCCGACCGGTTGGGCATGCCCAAGGCGGCACGGGCCGTGGGCGCCGCGTGCGGGGCCAATCCCGTGGCCCTATGGATCCCGTGCCACCGGGTGGTGGGCTGGTCAGGCCGCCTTCACGGGTATCGCTGGGGGAGCGGACGCAAGCTGGCCCTCCTGGCCTGGGAAGCCCGACCCGCCCCCGGGTCGCCGACCGGAGGATCCGCGGGCGTCCCGGTGGCGACCGGCGATGGCCTTGGCCCGTGATGGACGGGCCGGGATCTGTCGGCTCCGGGCACGGTTCCTTCCAACTCGTCCCTTGCCAACATTTGCAAGGGTGTGCGATGTACCGAACCGATGAAGCACGTGTCTCATGCGCTGTGGGTGATGCTCGCCTCCGTCCTGTCCCTGGGTTGCACCGGGTCCCGGAACACCAATCTGAGCCCCCGGACGGCAACGACCGCCGCGGAGTCCACGCATCTCTTCGAGACCACCTTCCAGACCCATCGCCGCGGGGTGCCCCCCGAGAACGTGAAGGCCTGGGTGGTCATCGGGTTAGCCTTGTACCCCATGCAACCTGTGCCCAACGCGGTCAACCGATTCGAGGCGCTCCTGCCGTTGCCGGCCGACCGCCCGGTGTTGCGCTACCGGTACAAGTTCGAATTCCTCTATCCCGGGGTGCTGGACAACCGGATCAACAGCACCATGTCGCCGGAGTACGAGTTGACGATCCCCCAGGCCTCGAAGGCTCCGTGAGCCGGCGCGGAAGGTCGGCCCAATCCAGAGGGCACCCGATCACAGGGCGAGATCCAGTTGGCGGTCGTCCTCGCTGAGGGCGCGGGCCTCGACGCCCTGACGGCGAAGCACCCGGGCGAAGTCGGCGGCGAATCCGTGCAGGGTGAAGACCCGCTGTGGGTTGACCTGCCGCACGAACTCCAGCAGGTCCTCGAAGTCCGCATGGTCGCTGAGCGGAAACCTCCGGTGGGCCTGGCCTCCTGGAAGATCGGAGGCTCGCCGGGAATCGAGCGCCCAGCCGCTGAGCGAGGCGATCCGCAGGGGGCCGGTCCGCCCGGGCTCGGCCAGGAGCGGGCGCAGGGTCGGGGTGATCACCACATGCCCGCGCACCGACTCCGGATCCAGCGGCGTCCACGCAGGAAACCGGTGGCCGAGGTCGGCATAGATGCGGGTCATCTCGGCCGCCTTGGGGTGGAGTTGGATGGGCAGCACGGGATCGCACAGCGCCGAGAGCACCTCCTGCGTCTTGCCGAGGGAATAGGCCAGCAGTACGGGCGTGGCTCCCTGTTCGAGGGTTGTGGTGCAGAAGCGGACGATGTCCTCGAGGACCGCCGCGGTCGGCGGGAAGCGGTATCGGGGCCGTCCGTAGGTGGTCTCCATCACCAGTGTCCGCGCCGCGACCGGTTCGCAGCGCTCCGAACTCAGGCCAGGACGCAGCTTGAAGTCTCCGGTGTAGAGCACCGAGTCGCCCTCGTGCTCCACCCGCGCCATGGCGCTGCCGAGGATGTGGCCGGCCGGATGGAAACTCAGCGTGAAGGGTGCCCGCGCCGAAGGCTCACCGAGGTCCCCGGAGCGGAGGACCCGGGAGTAGTCGAGCACGTGCTCGATCCGGCGGCCCGGCACCCGCGCCCGCATCAGCCGACGCGTGGGCTCGGTCAGCAGTACGGCCCCATGCCGGGCCGTGTGGTCGGCATGCGCATGGGTGACCACCGACCACTCGCCGGTCCGGACCGGTTTGGAGGGGTCCATCCAGAGGCCCAGCCCCGGGAAATGAAGGCCCCCGTTCCGGTACACGAACCCGGGCGTGGTTGCCACGGCTTGGAGTTCCGCCACGAGGCGGGCTCAGGAGGCCCCACTGCCGCCCCGGACGTCGAGGCAGACGATCTCACCGCGCCAGTTCCGGATGTAGAGCCGGCCATCGAGCAGCACCGGGGTCGCCCAGATCTTTCCCCGGGCGGCCTGCGCGCGCACGACCTCCTGGTAGCTGGACGGATCGGCCTTCACGACCACCAGTTCGCCTTTCCCGGTGACCCAGATAAGCTTGCCGTCGGCCGCGCTCAGCACGCCGGTCTCGGCCGTGGGGGATTCCCAGGCCACCTTGCCGGTGGCGGCATCGAGGCACTTCAGGCGTGCCTTGGCGTCGCCGCCGTCGCCGTCGATCCCGTAGACATGGCCGCCGATGGCGATCGGTGCCTGCATGTGGGAGCGCAGCGACTGGTTCTTCCAGACTTCCGTGGCACCGGACTCGGTGAAACGGATCCCGCAGGCCCCGGTGCCATAGCCCGAGGTCAGGACCAGGATGTCGCCGGCCACCACCGGGTCGGCGGCGTTCACGTCATAGCGGGTCTTCCAGCGATGGCGCCAGAATTCACGGCCGCTCGCCGGGTCCACCGCGATCACATGCTGGAGACCGAAGAGGGCGAGGGCGGGTTTGCCGCCGAGCGACAGGGGCACCGGGCTGCCATAGCCGGCGGACCCCTTGCCGCTGGCCCAGGCCTCCTTGCCGGTGGCCTTGTCCAGCGCCAGGCCGGCGTCGCCCGCGTTGTAGATCACCCGGCCGCCATGGAGGTGGGGGGCCCCGGCGAATCCCCATTCGGGTACCTTGAGTCCGAGTTCCGAGGCGAGGTGGCGCGACCAGACCACCTTGCCGGATGCGGCGTCGAGGCAGAGGGCCAGCCCCGCCTTCGACAGGGTGTACACGCGGTCGCCCTCCACGGTCGGGGTGCCAGAGGTGCCGCCCTCGTAGTAGTGGTTGGCCAGCTTCTCCGGGTAGCTGTGCCGCCAGAGTTCCCCGCCGGTGGTGGCGTCGATCGCCACGATGCTGTCGATGCCGTCCTGCTTCTGCCCGTTGTGGCCCATGGTGAACAGGCGGCCCTGGGCCAGGGTCATCGAGGAGAACCCGACACCGACCTCGGCCTTCCAGACCTGTCGCGGCTGGCCTCCGGGCCAGGTCCCGAGCCAACGGGTTTCCGGCGAGATGCCCGTCCCGTCGGGTCCGCGGAACCGGGGCCAATCCGCCGCCTCGGCGCGGGAGAACAGCAGGGCGGGAAGGAGGAGCCGGAGGTGGGGCCGAAGGTGGAGGCGCTTCATCAACCCAACCTTAAGCCCGCCGCCGGCATCGTCAATCGGTCAGCAGGCGCCCGGAGATGCGGCCCGTCCGGGAGGTCGAGTTCGAGGGGCGGGAAGGGGCTGGGAGGGGCCATTTGGTGGGGAGCGGAGGGCCCGCATCGGCACCCCGGCGCTGGCCGGGGTGCCGATCGTCGCCTGAGGGGCCGGAACGGATCCAGGTAGGATCGCCGGCCCAGGCGGAGCTTGAAGGATCAGACCACCCTCTTGAACCACTTGGCGTCGCCCGGAACGGCGACCGGGTAGAAGCCGTTGGCATCGGCCAGCGACTTGCACTCGGAGTCCCAGCGCAGGTTCTCGAAGTCGTTCGGCACGAGGTTCACGCCCGAATTCAAGGCCTGCTCCCAGGTGATGGTCTTGCCGGTGTAGGTGGACATGCGGCCCATGATCGAGGTGAGCGACGACTTGGCCCCGTTGAACGCCTCGTTGTACTCGGTGTTGTTGCGGATGGCCGCAAACAGGTCGTCATGCTCCTGCTGGTATGGGTCGACCTGCTTCTCGGAGCGGTGGCGCCAGGCGTTGCCGCCGCCCGACGGGGTGATCGAGTGGCCGCTGATGTTGCAGGATCCCTTCGAGCCGACGCACTGCTCGGACACGTTGCTGTCGGCGCCGCGGATGTGCCGGCACTGGCTCAGCAGCGTGGTGCCGTCGGCGTAGGTGTACTCGATGGCGTGGTGGTCGAAGATCTCGCCGTACTCCTTCTGGATGCGCACCTGGCGGCCACCCATGCCGTGGGCCTTCACCGGGTAGGCGTTCTTCACCCAGTTGGCCACGTCGAGGTTGTGGATGTGCTGCTCGGTGATGTGGTCGCCGCTCAGCCAGTTGAAGTAGTACCAGTTGCGCAGCTGGTATTCGAGTTCAGTCTGGCCGTCCTTGCGGGGGTTGACCCACACGCCGCCGTCGTTCCAGTAGGCACGCACGAGGTAGATGTCGCCGAGGGCGCCGTCGTGCAGACGCTTCATCGTATCGAGGTAGCCCGGCTGGTGATGGCGCTGCAGGCCCACGCCGACCTTGAGGTTCTTCTTCTTGGCCTCCTCGGCGGCGGCGAGCACACGGCGGACGCCGGGTCCGTCGACGGCCACGGGCTTCTCCATGAACACGTGCTTGCCCTGCCGCACGGCCTCCTCGAAATGCTGCGGACGGAATCCCGGGGGCGTGGCGAGGATCACCACGTCGGCCACGGCGATGGCCTTCTTGTAGCCGTCGAGCCCGACGAACTGGCGCCCCGCCGGCACATCGACCTTGGCGGCCTGCGACGACTTGAGGTTGTTGAGGGCGCCGGTGAGGCGGTCCTGAAAGGCGTCGGCCACGGCCACGAGCTTCACGCCCGGGACGTTGAGGGCCTGGTTGGCGGCACCGGACCCGCGACCGCCGCAGCCGACCAGCGCGATCTTGATCTCGGAGCTTGCGGCCGCGAAGGCCATGCGTTCGATGGCGAGGCCGCCGATCATCGCACCGCCGAGGGCGGTGCCGGAGGTGGAGAGGAAGCCGCGCCGATTGAGGACCGGAGCGCTGGCGGAGGGGATGGTTGGGCTCATGGGATGGAAACGTTCCGGCAGGGCCGACGCCTCCGCCAAGCCGGGCATTCATGGCCGCGGACCAGGGCGGGGAGACGCTGGGGATTCACCGGTGGATCTGGGAAAAACGCTACTCCCCGGGCCCGGGGCGGATCAACCGGAAGTTTGCGGGGGAACCGGTGGCGACGCCTCCGGTCGGGCCTTGCCGAACCGGCGGGTCAGGACCGCCAGCACGTCGGCGGCTTCGGGGAGGCCCAGGCGCATCGCCATGCCGAAGTAGCAGGTCGCGGCCAGGGTCATGGGCACGAAGGTGGCCCCGAGGCGCCGGGCCAGGCCGGCGTGGCCAACCCACCGGTCCCAGGCCCAGAGGGACACCGCGGCGGTTCCGCCTGCCGCGAGGGCGGCCAGGCCCATCGGTCGCAGGGGTGCGACCAAGGCGGTGAGGTCGAACTTCGGCTGCTTGCGCTTCAGGGCGTAGAGGAGGAACACGCACTGGAAGATCGAGCTGGCCGAGTTGGCGATCGCCAGCCCGGTCCGCGGCATCAGGCTGACCGAGACGAAGGCCGCGACGAGGTTGGTCACGATGGCCGCCAGGCTGATCCGCATCGGTGTTTGGGTGTCACCCAGCGCATAGAAGGCGCGGGCGAGGATGTTGTTGAGGGAGAAGGCCAACAGGCTGGGGCTCAGGCAGAGGATCATCAGGCTGACCTGGCCGGTCGAAGCCGGGCCGAAGGCGCCCCGCTCGAAGAGCAGCCGCACGATGGGTTCCGAGAGGGTGAGCAGGATCGCCAGCGGCAGCAGGGTCAGGAAGACCAATTGCCGGAGACCCTCGGCCAGTGTGCGTCGGAACTCCGGATAGTTCCGGTCGGCGGCCAGCGAGCTCAGTTCGGTGAGCAGGACCGTCGCGAGCGAGATGCCGACCACGCCCTGGGGGAGTTCCATCAGCCGGACGGCGTAGTTGAACGACGAGATGATCTCCCGCCCATGGCCGTAGGCGAAGCCCTGGCAGAGGACCGTGTTGACCTGGAAGGCGGCCACACCGAGCACCGATGGGGCCATGCGCCGGGCCACCTCGCGCACCGCCGGTTCCTTCCATGGGCTCAGCCAGCGGAAGTGGAAGCCTTCCGACAGCAGGGACGGCACCTGAAACCCGGCCTGGGCGATGCCCGCCACCACCACGCCGACGGCCAACGCGTACACCTGATCGCGCAATTCGACGCCGAAGCGGGGGGCCAGCCACCAGACCGCCGCGAGCATGGTCACGTTGAGCATGGTCGCGCCGAGGGCGGGCAGGAAGAAGTGGTTGCGGGCATTGAGCATGCCGATGAATCCCGCGGCCACGCACACCAGCGGCAGGTAGGGCAGCATCCAGCGCATCAGCCGGAACATCAGCTCGGTGTCGGTGTCGACGCTCGAAAAGGCGACGATCAGGCTCACCCCTCCCAGCAGCGCAAGGCAGACGACCGAACAGGCCAGGAGCACGGCCCAGGTGCAGGCGAGCCCGACCTTCCAGGCGGCGGCTACCCCCTCCCGGCGCTCGGTCTCCTTGAACACCGGGATGAAGGCCGACGACAGGGCCCCCTCGCCGAGCAGCCGGCGGAAGAGGTTCGGGATCTGGAACGCCAGGAAGAACGCGTCGGCCACCGGCCCGGTGCCCATGAACGCGGCGTAGGCCGACTCCCGGACGAAGCCTAGGATCCGGCTCAGCAGCGTGGCGGCGCCTGCGGCACCGGACGAGGACAACCATCGTGACATCCGGGCGGGAGCATCCGACACCCTCCGGTGCGACCCAAGGCAAAACCCGGAGCGTCATAACCCGGAGCGCCAAAACCACGGGACCATGCAGCCGTCCCCGTGGCCGGGTCGGCGTGGACGCGGGCCCCCGCCCCCGAGGGGGTATCCGCCGACCGCCTTGCCTTCCGGGTCCCGGCGGGTGCATGCTCGCCGGCCATGCCAACCGTCCAGGTTCCGCTGGGGAACCGTTCCTATGAAATCCAAGTCGGGACCCGGCTCGTCGCGACCCTCGGCGAGCGCTGCCGGCGCCTGAAGATCGGGACGCGGTGTGCCGTGATCACCGACGCAAACGTCGGGAAGCACTACGGTGAGGCGGCGATCAAGTCGCTCAAGGTGGCCGGATTCACCCCGACCCTGATCACGGTCGAGGCCGGCGAGTCGGCCAAGAGCCTGGCGACCGTCCATAAGTGCTACGACCAGCTCGCCACCCACCGGATCGAGCGCAAGAGCTTCATCGTGGCCCTCGGTGGCGGGGTGGTTGGCGATCTTGCCGGTTTCGTCGCGGCCACCTACCTCCGGGGCATCGCCTTCGTGCAGGTGCCCACCTCGCTGCTGGCCCAGGTGGACAGCTCGGTCGGCGGCAAGGTCGGTGTCAACCTCAAGGCGGGGAAGAACCTCGTCGGCGCGTTCCACCAGCCCCGGCTGGTGCTGTGCGACCTCGACACCCTGGGCACGCTCCCGGACCGGGAGTTCCGCTCGGGCGTCGCCGAGATCGTGAAGTACGGCGTCATCCACGACGCGGCCCTGTTCCAGCGTCTCGAGAAGCAGCTGGACCAGATTCTCGGCCGGTCGGCGACCACGCTGTCGGCGATCATCGCCCGTTGCTGCGCGATCAAGGCCGAGATCGTCGTGCAGGACGAGACCGAGACGGGGCTGCGGGCGACGCTGAACTTCGGGCACACCATCGGCCATGCCATCGAGAATTCCTCCGGCTACGGGAAGTTCCTCCACGGTGAGGCCATCAGCATCGGTCAAGTGGCCGCGGCGCATCTCTCGGCCCGTCGCACGGGCCTGCCCGCGGCCGATGTCCAGCGCCTGAAGGCGCTTTTCGAGCGGGTCGGCCTGCCCACCTCCATCAAGCTGGCCGAGGACCGGCGCGACAGGCTCGTCTCGGCGATGCGGCTGGACAAGAAGGTCAGCGCCGGCGAGATCCACTTCGTGCTGGCCGAGTGCATCGGCAAGGTGTTCTGGGGACAGCGGGTGCCCGATGCCGAGGTCAACTGGGCCCTCGACCAGGTGAAGGGCTGACCGGGACCCGGCACGTCGACGCGGCGGCGACGGTCCCCGGGGGCTCAGAGTTCGGCGATCCTCGCCATGATGGTGTCGGCGACCTCCCGGTAGATCGCCTTGAGCCGGTCCTTGTCGCAGGTCCGTGCCTCGGCCCGGAGGGCCTCGAACTGCAGCGGTTCCCCGACGACGACCCGGAAACGTCCCGGCCCTGGCAACCGGCGGTGGCGTCCCCACGCCTCGTAGGTCCCGTGCAGCCGGATCGGAATGACCGGGGCGCCGGACTTGATCACCGTCAGGCCGATGCCCGACCTGGCGGGTCCGAGCCGCCCGTCGGCCGACCGGGTTCCCTCCGGGAAGAGCAGGATCGCCGACCCGGCCTGCAGGCGGTCGAGGATGGCCTTCAGGCCCGCGCCGCCGCCGCCATCCCGGTTGACGGGCACCGCATTGAGGCGCCGGATGTACCAGCCCAACAGGGGGATCTGGAAGAGCGTGTCCCGAGCCAGGAAACACACCGCGCGCGGCACCGATCCGCCGATGAGCGGGGGATCGGCGAGGCTGGCATGGTTGGACGCGAGGATGGCCGGGCCGAGCGGCGGGATCCGGTCCACGTGCTCGACGCGGGTCCGGTAGACCCATCGGGCCACCTGCCTCGAAAGCCACCAGGCCGTGCGGTAGGCCCAGGTCATGCGGGCGGCGCGCTCGAGCTGGTCGTTCGCATCGGCGGGTCGGGGGCTCTTCGGGGTCATGGTCGCGTTCCGGGGCCGGCCTGGCCCGGCTCAGTCGAGGACGATCCTCAGGCCGTCATGGGCCAGAGACACCCCGGGGGGCAGTTCCGCCTGGTCGCGGTCGTGGTCGTAGTGGTGGGTCAGGTGGGTGAGGTAGGTCTGGTCCGCCCCGATCCGACGGGCCGTCGTCAGCGCCTCGTCGAGGCACATGTGCGTGGGATGGGGTTCCGGGCGGAGCGCATCCAGCACGGCCACCTGGACCCGGCCCGCCGCTTCGACCGCGGCCGCGGGCACCTCCTTGCAGTCGCAGTAGTAGGCCAGGCGCCGGGTGCCCCCCTGCTCGAAGATCAGCCCGGTGGTGGTGATCCGGCCATGGGGCAACTGGAACGGCACGATCCGCAGGTCCCCGATCTCGAATGGACCGTCGATGACGCGGGGCAGGGGATGGAAGTAGCTGAAGGGGATGGGGTGTCCGCCGAAGGCGTAGTCGAAGACGCGGCGCAGCGACCGGAAGGTCTCCTCGGTGGCGTGGACCGGCAGCGGCCCCCCGCGCAGGTCGCAGATGCGGCGGCAATCGTCCATGCCCATGATGTGGTCCGCATGGGCGTGGGTGATGATCACGGCGTCCAGGTGGCCGAGCTTCTCCCGCAGCATCTGGGTGCGGAAATCGGGCGTGGTGTCGACCACCACCCGGGCCGACGGGGTCTCGACGTAGATCGACGCGCGCAACCGATGGTTCCTTGGGTTGGCCAGGTAGGCCTCCGGGTACTCCTTGCCGATGAGGGGCACCCCCTGGGAGGTGCCGGTTCCCAGGAAGCGGAAGGCGAACGACATGCCTTCAGCGTGCGAGGGCGGGCGGCGGCCTGTCAAAGGCGGCGAGCACGGACCTGCGGACCGCGTGGGCGGTGGCGATTCAAGTCGTCGCGGGATCCGTCGATGGGATCCAATGTATGTCTTCGCGTCCGTCGGGTCGGGGAAGGTGGTCGGCTGCCGTCGTGCTGTGGGCGTTCCTCGCGGCCGCAGCGCTCCAGGGCCAGGTCCGCAACCGCTCGCTGGTGGCCTGGGGCGATGGATTCCTAGGTCTGAACCGACCACCGGACCTTCCGCCGGGCGTCACGGCCAACGATGTCGACTCGGTCGTCGCCGGGGATCTCGTCTCCGGGATCGTGCTCCGCGACGCCATTCTCCTGGGTGGGACCAACTATGCGGGGAGCCGACTCCTCCTGCGGGGCCCGGCGCTGCTGACCGGTAGACCCGACGGCGTGGTCCAATACGGCCCCGGGTCCGAGGATCACGCCGATCGTACCTCCTGGAATGTCGCCCTCCGGGATGCCGCAGGGCGGATGGTCTCCGACCGCGTCGACTTCGGGAACCTCTTCGGTGCCCTCATCCGCAGGCCCACCAACGCCCCGTCACCGATCCCTTCGGGCCGATTCAGGGACCAGTTCCCCGGCGATCTGGCCTTCTTCGGCGACCGGATCTCGGCAGGGTTGCCAGCGACCGATGCCGATCCCTTCGGCGGGTACGTGGCCGTCTCGGTCAGTTCCACCCATGTCCTGGCCCTGCGTGCCGACGGGACGGTCTCGGCCTTCGGCGGTGACAATCTCTTCGGCGAGCGCCTGGTGCCGTCGGGCGTGACGGGCGCCGTGGCGGTCGTGGCCGGCGAGTTCTTCAGTGCCGCGCTGTTGGCCAACGGCCAGGTCGTTGCCTGGGGTTCCGACGCCTCCGGTGTCGTGTCCGTCCCGCTGAACGCCACCAATGTCGTCTCGCTTAGGGCGGGTGCCTCGCACCTAGTCGCCCTGCGCGGCGACGGATCGGTGGTGGCGTGGGGAAATGCCGCCGACGGTCGCACCAGCGTCCCGGCCGGGCTCTCGAGGGTGGTCAAGATCGCCGCCGGCCGGGCCCACACGTTGGCCCTGAAAGACGATGGGACGGTCACGGCCTGGGGCCACAACGGGTCCGGGCAGACCTCCATTCCCGCCGGCCTGGTCAACGTCGTGGACATCGCCGCCGGCTCACAGCACAACCTGGTGCTGGTGTCCCGGGAGCGCCCCGTGCTGGAAGCCGTCCTGATCCGGGAGACCTCGGCCGCAGGCGTCCGCGACTTCGATCCCGCGGCCCATTTCACCGACCGCGGCCGCACCCTGACCTTCCGGGTGGGTCTGCAGAACGGCGCGCCTCCGGTCCAGTACCGATGGCGACGCAACGGGGTGCTTGTCCCCGGTGCCACCAACGCCCAGGTCTCGTTGACCGTGGGACCCTCCGAGTCCGGATGGTTCCGCATGGACGCGGAGGCGATCAACGCGTTCGGTGGCGACCTCCGGTCGGTGCTGGTCCGGATCGCCGACTCCCCGGCCGAGGTCTCGATCGATGCCGCCTCGTTCCGGGCAATGCCGGCCCCCCTGGCCGTGCCCCTGGGCGAGAGCTCCTCCGGGACGGCTCTCGCCGTGGCCGATCCCGCCCTGAGCCTCGCCTTCGTGGTCCGGGCCGAGGGGGATCCCCAACCGACCGTCACGGTCTATGATGCCCGCACCGGCGACCCGGTGTCCGCGATCGACACGCCGGTGACCAACGCCACGGCGTCCGTGCTCGGGCAATCGGTGGTCGTGACCTTACGCCAGCTCGCCGTCGCCAACTCGGGCAACTACCTCGTCGTCGTCGGCAACGCCCTGGGCAAGGCCGTGACCAACCTGGTCTCCGTCGGGATCTTCCCGGAGATCACCACGCCCGCGGTCTCCTCGGCGGTGTCGCCAAACCCGACGGTGCCCTCGTTGCTCGGGCCGGTCGCCGCCGGATCCACCAACGTGGTGTTCTCGGTGATCTCGGCGCATGGCCCGTCGGTGACCTACCAGTGGCTCAAGGACGGATCGGAGATCGCCAAGGCGACCAATGGCACGCTGGCCCTGACCAACTTCAGCTTTGTCCAGATCGGCTCCTACTCGGTGCGGGTCTCCAACCCGTTGACCGGCTCGAGCCTGCCTGCGGACCGTTCCCGGGGCACGGCGGTCTCCGGCGGGTTCACGCCTGTGCTGGCGGCCACCGTGGCGCTGTCCCGGACCAACATCCTCGCTCCGTCGGGCACGGCGGCGTCCCTGGAGATCCAGCTCGCCGGTTCGCTGGCCGGACGGGTTCAACTCCAGCGCTGGGACGATGTCCTGGGATCCTGGCGGGATGCCAGCGCGACATTCCCCGTGACGGTGCCGCCCCTGCCGGCGGTCTGGGCACCGGGGGGCTTTTTCGATCTCGACCTCACCGGCGGCGGCGGCCGCGCGTCGTTCTCGGTGGGAACGTCCGCCCTCCAGCCCTCGATGACCGGCATCTACCGCGTCCGCGCCGTCCAGTTGACCGTTCCCGGTGGCGTCGAGTTGGCGGGCACCGAGCAGATCGTCGCCTTCCCGGTGACGTTAATCTCCGCCGCCGACCTCGGTGTCCCGGCCTCGCCGCCCGCTCCGGTCGAGGGAGGTGGATCCTGGGTTCCGGGGTCGGTCCCCGGCGTGGACCTGACCATCGCCGCGATCGCCTACTCCACGGTGGACCTCTCGGCCTACCTGACCGTTTCCGGTTTCCCGGCCCCGGTATTCCGATGGGAGCGGCAGGTCTCCCCGGCCTCGGGTGCGGTGCCGGCCCGTTACCAGGTCCTCGTCCAGGCGACCAACTCGCCACGATGGCTGGTCGGCGCCGTCCCGACCAACGCGGGCATCTACCGCCTCGTGGCCACCAATGCCATCGGTGGCACCACCGGGGTGTCGAGGACCATCGCCCTGCGGGTGGACCGCGTGCTCCGCATGCCGACCCAGACCCTGGTCTCCCCGGGCAGCGCCGTGGAGTTGCCCCTTTTCCTCGTCGGCTTCGGCGACGAGTCGGCGGTCTCCTTCACCCTCGCCTGTGATTCGCCGTACCTGGTGACCGACGAGTCGATCCTGACCCTCACCCTCGACCCCGCCCTCAATGCCACCACCACCCTGAGCGTCCGACGCCTCGGCTCGCTGGTGGCGCCGCCGGCCAACGGAGGGGTCGGTGGCAACCGGTTCCGACTCCAGGTGCTGCTGGCCCAGAAGGACCCCACGCAGGGCCTGCCACGGGGAACGAACCGGATCGCCCGCCTGTCGTTCCAAGCCCAGACGGCCGAGTCCATCGGCATCATCCGCAATCTCGGCACCTCGGGGGTCCCGGTGGTCCCGCCGCTCTGGGTGCCGGTCCGGGTCGTTCCCGATGCCGAACTCCAGGTGACCAACCGAGACCTCGCGTTCCGGGTGGCCTACACCAATGCCACCCAGGCCCCGGTGGCCGCCGAGGGCGGCGCCCTTGCAATCCTGGCCGACTCCGTGGAAGGCGACGTCAACGGCAGCGGATCGGTGGATGTATTGGACATCACCTCGATCGCCGCGCAGTTGGCGGCCGGGACGGTGGACACCAACCTCGTCACCCGGCGGCGCATCGACTGCGCGCCCCGCTCCGAGTCGGGCGACTGGTCCATCAACCTGGCCGACCTGGTCCAGGTGGCCCGGTATGTGGCCCAGTTGGATCCCCTGCAGCCCGCCGCCGATCCGGCCTCGGGCGGGCCAAACTACCTTCTGAACCGATCGCGGGGCTCCGCCGTGGCCAAGTCGCTGCCGTGGAACCGCACCGCGGAACCGGTGCGCTCGCTGGCGTATGGCTGGAGCGACCTGGTCGCGGGCGAGGAGGCCTGGGTGCCCGTGATCCTCGAGGGCGTCGGCAACGAGAACGCCTTCTCGTTCAACCTCCAGTTCGACCCGGCGGCCCTCGAATTCGTGGGACTCCGAACCCCGGGCAACGCCTCGTTCCTCGAAAACCGCAGGAATGCGGCCGAGGGTCGGGTCGGTGCGGTCCTCTGGAGGCCGGCGGGCGAGGCGGCCCCGGCGGGGACCTCGGTGCGGCTTGAGGCGGGTTTCCGGGTCAAGGCCAAGGCCGGGACCACCGAGCTGCGGTTCGGCACCGTGCCGCTCGATTCGCTCATCGCCACCGTCGAGGCCCGGCCGGTCACCGAGGTGCGCTTCAGCGCGCGCCAGTTGAGCATCGCCCAGCGGCGACGGGTGCTCGGCGGCCGGGTGGTGGGCCAGACCGTGTCGGGCTCGCAGTGGCGCCTGGAGCTGGAGGCCGTGGATTCGTCCGGCAAGGTGGTCTCGGCTCGCGACCGGCGTCTCCGGGTCCGCACCTCGGATTCGCTCGGTGGTTCGGAGGCGTCGTGGCGTGACAGTGGGTTGCAGCCCGAGATCACTCCCACGGGCAACGTCCGTGTGCCCCTGTCGCTGGATCCCACCCGGGCCTCGGGCTTCTTCCAACTGGTCGAGGAATGACCCGGCGGCGGTTCGCCCCGGATGCCCGGGTTGCCCGGGCAGTGCGGACCGATGGGCCCGTCTCGTCGGGAACGGGCACCGGAACGTGACTTGCCGGCAAGGATGCGCGCGGGCACTCTTGCTACGATGATCGCCTTCCTGACGAAGTTCGTCTCGTCGCACCCTGGACGCGCGCCCCGCACGGGGCTCGGGCTGGTCTGCGGGCTGGGTCTGGTCGTGGGACTGGCCACCGGTTCGCAGGTGGTGGCGGGATCCCGCGATGACGAGGGCATGACGCGGGGCCTCCGGAGGATCCAATACGGGATGTCCACGAGCGTCGCTGCGACCCGCGCCTACGAGGCGGCCAAGGCCCTGCACCGCCAGTCGCCGGGCCGGCCCGATCTCGCCTGGGCCTTTGCCCGCGCCTGCTTCGACCGGTGCGAGGCGCTGGCCTCCAAGCCCGTGCGCATCTCGGTCGCCCAGGAAGGCGTCGAGGCCTGCCGGACGGCCCTCAAGACCTTCCCGGCCGAGGCGGGGTGCCATTACTACCTCGCCATGAACCTTGGCATCCTCGCCCAATCCCAGCCGCTCCGGGCCCTGGGTCATGTCCGGGACATGGAGTCGGCCTGGCAGGCCTCGCGGCTGCTGGACCCGGCCTTCGACCATGCCGGGGCGGACCGTTCCCTGGGCATGCTGTACGCCGAGTGCCCGCCGCCGCCCCTCGGGCTCGGCAGCCGGTCCAAGGCGCGCCAGCATCTTTCCAAGGCCGTGGAGTTGGAACCGGTCCATCCCGGCAATCGGCTGGAATGGATCGGGTACCTGCTGAAGGACGGGGAGCCCGCGGCGGCGCGGCGCGAATTTGAAGCCCTTCAGCAGGCCCTCCCGGCGGCGCGGGAGCGGTTTGCCGGGGAGGCCTGGCAGCCCACGTGGGCGACCTGGGAGGCCCGGCTGGAAACGTTCGGGAAGCGCCTGGCCACCGGCCGGACCAACGACACGAAGGCCTTAGGATCATGAGACACTCCACGATGCGGTGGTGCCTGCCCTTGGGTGCCCGTGGTTCAGGACGAGCCGCCATCTCCCTGCGGAGTCTGGTGCTTTTGGGCGTATGGGTCCTGATGGACCTGATGGGTCGGCCCAGGCTTCGGGCGGCCAACCCGGAGCCGCCGATGGCACGACTGCCCTATGTCCAGGCCTCGGGGCCCGACCGGGTCCACGTGCTGTGGCGGACCGAGGGGCCGATACGCCCGGTGCTCCGATGGGGCACCCGTCCCGACCGTCTCGACCGGGTCGTGGGCAAGGACGACCTGGTCGTCCGGGCCAGCCTCGGGGCCGCCGGGCAGGCCGTGCCGGCACGGTGGCAGGCGCTGCGCACCCCGGAGAATCTCGCGCTGCCGAAGCTGCACAGCGCCCCGGTCGGCACCTTCCAGTACGAGGCCCGCATCGACGGCCTCGAGCCGGATGCGGTCGGCTACTACGCGATCTTCGACGGCGACCGGCGCCTGACCCCGGAATCGGCCGACCACCGGTTCCGTGCGCAGCCCAAGGCCGGAACGGTGCGGCCCTACCGCTTCTGGGTGCTGGGGGACAGCGGCACCGGGCGCGAGGCCCAACGGGCCGTGCACGAAGGCATGCTGCGCTGGGTGCGTGAGGACGGCCGGCCGCTCGACTTCTGGATCCACGTGGGCGACATGGCCTACGGGACCGGCCGGGACGTCGAGTTCCAGAGCCGGTTCTTCGAGAGCTACGCGGACACCCTCCGTCATCTGGTCTGCTGGCCCGCCATGGGCAACCACGAAGGCCACACCTCGAAGGGCAGCACCGGCATCGGCCCCTATTACGACGCCTACCTCGTGCCCACCCGGGGCGAGTCCGGCGGCCTGGCCTCGGGCACCGAGGCCTACTACTCGTTCGACCATGGGAACCTCCACTTCATCTGTCTCGATTCCCACGACCTCGACCGGAAGCCCGCCGGCGCAATGGCCAAATGGCTCAAGGCCGACCTCGAGAAGGCCAAGGCCGACTGGCTGGTCGCCTTCTGGCATCACCCGCCCTACACCAAGGGCAGCCACGACAGCGACAAGGAGGCCGACCTCATCGAGATGCGACACCACATCCTGCCGATCCTCGAATCCGGCGGGGTGGACCTCGTGCTGACGGGCCACTCGCACATCTACGAGCGTTCCATGCTCATGGACGGGGCCTACTCCACCAGCGCGACCGTGGCCGAGAACTTCATCCTCGATGACGGCGACGGCGACCCCTCCGGCGACGGGCCCTACCAGAAACGTCCCGGCCTCCGGGCCCACGAGGGCACCGTCCAGGTCGTCGCCGGTCATTCGGGGGCCGGTCTCGGCAGGGTGGGCACCTCGCCGGTGATGCGTCGGACGATCCTCGAACACGGGTCGCTCGTCGTCGATGTGAACGGGGACACCCTCGTGGGCCGGATGATCAACCGGGACGGTCTCGAACGCGACCGGTTCAGCCTGGTCAAGCGCGAGGGGGGCGGGCTCGTCCGCAGGTTGGCCCTGCCGTGGCAGCCCCCGGAGTACAAGGCCCCCTCCAAGGAACCCAAGACTCCCCATCCGCCCCCGCTCGACTACCGGGTGCTCATCCCCGAGGGCTCGACCTGGAGCCAGCTCGCCTCCGGTCATCCGCAGGGGACCGCGTGGACCCGGGCGGGATTCGACGCCGCCGGCTGGGCGGACCGACAGCCGCCCTTCGATCTGGGTCGGGGTCGGCTCAAGCCTGCGAACCCTTCGTCGACGACGGGTCGGCCCTCCCTCTACGTTCGGCGCGAGTTCACCGTGCCCCAGGCCGACAAGGTCACCGAACTCGGCCTCTGGGTCGACTATGCCGACGGGATCGTGGTGCATGTCAACGGACAGGAAGTGGCCCGCGCCAACGTGGGCCGCAGTTCCGGCCGCAACGCGCAGGGAGTCAAGCCACGCGAGGATTCCGGGTTCGTGTACCTGCCGCTCGGACCGGCCCACCGACACCTGGTCGACGGCGTCAACGTGCTCGCCATCGAGTGCCATGCCCACTCCGACGGGGCGATCGACTTCGGCTTGGACGCACGCCTCTGGATGGAGGATTGATGCGCCTCCTCGCCGCGGCCCTCGCCGGTTGGCTGGTCCTCGTAGCCCTCGCCCACGAGGGGCCGGAGCACGAGATCGAGGAGCTGTCGCGCCGCATGGCCGAGGGGGGCGAGAATGCCGACCTGCTGCTGGAGCGGGCCATCGAGTACCGGACGCTGGGGCGGTGGGCCGAGGCCGAGACGGACCTGCGCCGGGCGGCCCGCCTGCATCCCGACGATCCGTTGCTGCTCCGGGAACTGGCGCAGGTCCAGTTTCGCCGCGGCCGCGTCGACGAGGCGATGTCGACGTTGCGTCAGGCACTGCGGCGGCCCGGGCTGGCGGGTCCGGAGCGGGCGGCCTTCCTGATGATCCGCTCCGAGGCGCACGCCGCGCGACGATCCTGGCGCGAGGCCCTGGCCGACTGCGACGAGGCCCTCCGATGCGATCCCTCGCTGGTCCCCGCCTACCTGGAGCGCAGCGGGCTCCAGCGACGACTCGGACTGGCCCGCGACCGGATCACCGGGCTGGAGGAGGGCCGGCGAAGGACCGGAGCCGGGATCCTGGCGGTCGAGCGCGTGGAGGCGCTGCTGGACGACGGCCAATGGGCGAAGGCCCTCGGATGGATCGAGGCCGAGATCCGGTCCTCCCGGTTGCCGGGCACCTGGCGGATCCGGCGGGCGCGGGCGCTGAAGGGCCTGGGCCGGCGCGCGGAGGCCGAGGAGGATCTCCGGGCCTCCATCGCCGAGATCGATCGACGCATGCCGGCCGATCGCCCGGAGGTCGCCCTGTTGCTGGACCGGGCCCTTGCCCGGGAACTCCTAGGTGAGACCGAATCGGCCCTGGCCGACTATGCGGCGGCGCGCGAATCGGGGGGGGGCGAGGCCGCCCTGGAGGGCTTGCGTCGGCTCCGGCCCTCCGGCCCGGCCCGGCCCGTCGGGAGGCGCAGCCCGGGTTCCACTCGTCCGGGTGGTTGACGCCCCGCGAGGTTGCGCGGAGGTTGCGATGAATGGACGCCGCCCTTTGTGGCGTCCCACGGAAGCGCATGATCCGAAAACTTCATTTCCTGTGGCTGATCCCCGTGGCGCTGGCCGTCTGGGCCGGGGCGGCCCGGCAGCGTCCGCGGGCCAACCTCGCCGTGGACCGTCCGGCCGTGGAGCGGCAGTTCCGCGAGGGCGTGCTGCCCGTGCTCCGGGAGCACTGCTGGGATTGCCACGGGGATTCTGAATCGAAGGGCGGGGTGAACTTCGACCGGCACACCAACCTCGTCGCCGTGCTGGGCGACCGGGGCACCTGGGAGCGGGTGCTCCAGACCGTGCGTTCGGGCGAGATGCCTCCCAAAAAACGCAAGGTCCAGCCGACGGCCCAGGAGCGCAGCCACCTGGCCGGATGGATCGACCGCACGCTCTTCCCGGTCGATCCCGACCGGCCCGACCCGGGCCGGGTGACCCTCCGCCGTCTCAACCGCGTCGAGTACAACCACACCGTCCGCGACCTGGTGGGGGTGGATTTCGAGCCCGCGGCCGACTTCCCCCAGGACGACGTCGGTTACGGCTTCGACAACATCGGGGACGTGCTCTCGACCCCTCCGATGCTCCTCGAGAAGTACCTCCAGGCGGCCGAGGACATCCTCGACCGGGGAATCGTCTCCGGACCGATCCCCCCAAGGACGACCCGTTTCGCCCCGTCGCGCATCGAGGGACATGCCGGCAGCGGGGCCCTCGCCACGCTCTCGACCCGGGGCGAGATGTCGGTGGCCTACCCGGCCCCGGTCGGCGGCGACTACCTCTTCCGGGTCCAGGCCTACGGGGACCAGGCCGGCGACGAGAAGGTCCAGATGGCCCTCAGGGCCGATGGCCGGGAGCTGGAGCAGATCGAGGTCCGCCGCGGACGTGGCAATCCCAAGCTCCACGAGCACCGGGTGCGGCTCGAGGCCGGAACCCATCGCCTGTCGGTGGCGTTCCTGAACGATTTCTACCGGGAGACCGAGTTGGTGCGCACCAACGCGCGAGGCAAGACCTTCAAGGAGAAGAAGATCGAGGACCGGAACCTGCAGGTGGAGTTCATCGAGGTGAAGGGTCCGTATTCCGACGAGGTGCCTCCGCTGCACGCGATGCACCGGCGGATCTTCTTCAGGCAGCCCTCGCCCGGGACCACCAACCGGGTGGCCCGCGAGATCGTTCAGCGGTTCACCGATCGGGCGTTCCGCCGGCCCGCCACCACGGCCGAGATCGACCGGTTGATGACCCTCTTCGCGCGGGCGCAGGGTGAGGGCGAGGGATTCGAGGGCTCGGTGAAGCAGGTCCTCACGGCCGTGCTGGTCTCCCCGCAGTTCCTCTACCGGGGCGAGCCGCAGGCCGATCCCGACGACCCGGGGGCCATCCACCGGGTGTCGGAGCATGCGCTGGCCTCGAGGCTGTCGTACTTCCTGTGGAGCACCATGCCGGACGAGGAACTCTTCACGCTCGCCAGGAAGGGGCGTCTGCGGCGCAACCTCGGGTCCCAGGTCCGTCGCATGCTGGCCGATCCGCGGTCGAGGGCCCTGGTCGACAATTTCGCCGGCCAATGGCTGCAGCTGCGGACGCTCGACATCGTCGCCCCCGACGACCGGCTCTTCCCGGACTTCGACCCGCCGCTCCGGGCCGCCCTGCGCGCCGAGACGGAGGCCTTCTTCGAGCACATCCTCCGGAAGGACCGGCCGATCACCGAGTTCCTCACGGCCGACTACACCTTCGCCAATGACCGCCTCGCCCGGCACTATGGCCTCCGGGATCTGCCGGCTCCGCTGGGGGCCTCCTCGTTCGAGAAGGTCTCGCTCGCGGGCACGGGCCGGCGCGGGGTCCTCACCCATGGCAGCGTGCTCACGCTGACCTCCAACCCCAACCGGACCTCGCCGGTCAAGCGGGGCAAGTGGATCCTCGAGAACATCCTCGCCTCGCCCCCGCCGCCGCCCCCGCCCGGGGTGCCCGCCCTCGAGTCCAAGGAGACCCACGGCACGCTCCGGCAGCGCATGGATGCCCATCGCGACAACCCGATGTGCGCCTCCTGCCACGCCAAGATGGATCCGCTCGGCTTCGCCTTCGAGCACTTCGACGCCGTGGGACGCTACCGGGAACAGGACGGGGACGCCCCGGTCGAGACGCGGGGCGAGCTGGTTTCGGGCGAGCGCTTCAGCGACCATCAGGAACTCAGCCGGGTGCTCTCCGAGGCCCGCCAAGCCGATTTCATCCGGTGCCTGAGCGAAAAGGTGCTGACCTACGCCCTCGGCCGTGGCTTGGAATACTACGATCGCCCGGCCTTGGCCGCCATCGAGGCCCGTGTCCGGCAGCGCGGCCTGCGCTTCTCGGCCCTCATCGAGGCGGTGGTCGACAGCGTTCCGTTCCAGTACCGGAGGGGCGATGGCGACCCGGTCCTCAACGCCTGGAAGGACTGATGCCGGCCGGACGATGCCGAAGGTGGCAGGAGTGAAGCCTCAGGCACGGCACTTGCTAGTGGTTTTACGGTTCCAAGACGCAAGCCCCGGGGGAGCGCAGCCCCAAAGGGTCTGGTGTCTGGTCGTCAGCCTTGGTGACAATCTGGTGACGATCGGTTAGCCTGCCCGGATTCCTGAGCCGGAGAGGGGCGTCTGGAACCGTACGATGTCAGCCGACAACATGCAGATGCAGCGGTGGGAATTGAAGTATGTCATTCCCGAGGCGCTGGCATTGACCCTGCGGGACTTCGTGTCGTCGTACCTAGAGATCGACGAGTACGGCGCCCATCGCCCGAACCTCTCCTACTCGATCCACAACCTCTATCTCGACTCCGAGGACCTCCGCATCTACCGGGGCACGATCAACGGCGACAAGAACCGCTACAAGCTCCGGTTGCGCTTCTACGCCGACACCCAGAACCCCCAGGCGCCGGTGTTCTTCGAGATCAAGCGCCGGATGAACGACGCCATCCTCAAGCAGCGGTGCGGCGTGCGCCGGCCCGCGGTCGAGGCGGTGCTGGCCGGACAGTTGCCCGAGGCCTCCGAACTCGTCACCCAGGATGCGCGCCAACTGGTGGCGGTGCAGCGCTTCATCGAGCTGGCCGGCGACCAGCGGGCCATGCCGGTGGCTCACGTCTCCTACGACCGCGAGGCCTGGATCAGCCCGAACGACAACTCGGTCCGGGTCACCTTCGACCGCAACGTGCTCATTTCGCCGGAGTTCACGGCCCGCTTCGCCGCCGAGATGGACGATCCGACCCCGGTCTTCGGCAACCTCGTGGTCCTCGAGCTGAAGTTCACCGGCCGCTTCCCGGACTGGTTCGCCGACATGGTCCGGGTTTTCGGGTTGCGGCCGGGATCGGCCTCCAAGTATGCCGATGGCATCGCGGTGAAGGGTGAACACCATTTCCTGAGGGATCCCGCGACGGGCGCAGGATTTCCCGAGGTTGGACTGGCGGTGGAGCGTCGGAAGGCGCGACTCTCTCGCCTCGCGAACCGGCTGGGACAACCCGGCCTCCTGGCCACATGAACGTTGCGGACCTTTTCATCCGGGGTGACTTCGGCACCGCGCCCGACGACCTGGGCGGCATGGTGCTGGGCCTGCTCATCGCCTTCCTCTGCGGTCATGTCGTGGCCTGGGTATACATGATCTGCCATTCGGGCCTGAGCTACTCGAGGTCCTTCGTCAACTCCCTCGTCATCCTCTGCGTCATCGTCGCGCTGGTGATGGCGGTGATGTTCAACAACCTATTGATGGTCTTCGGCATGATGGCCGTGTTCGCGGTGGTCCGCTTCCGGAACATCCTCCGCGACACCCTCGACACGGCCTACATCCTCGCCAGCATCACCACGGGCATGGCCGCCGGCACGCGCAAGTTCAGCACGGCGATCCTGGGCTGCCTGGTCTTCGCCGCGATCATGCTCTACCTCCACTGGACCTCGTTCGGTGCCCGGCACCGCTACGACCTCATCCTCAACCTGCACTGGGGCCGCCCGCTGGACGAGTTGCCCAGCCTCGCCGGGTTGCTCGAGAGGCACGGGCGACGCAGCCATCTGGCCAGCCAGAGGGCCGGTGCGGCGTCGGATGGAACCGATCTTTCCTACCGCATCCTCCTGAGGGATGCCTCCCGGGCCGGGGAACTGGTCTCGGAACTCAAGGCCTTCCCGGGGGTGTCCCGGGTGACGAGCCTCAAGGCGGAGGATGAATCGGAAGTCTAGTCGCATGCCAAACCAACCGAACCATGGGCCAGGTGGCGGACTGCCACCGATCCCCACCCCGCCGGGCACCCGGTTCCGGGAATTCCGGATCCAGGTGGTCCCTTACCTCGCCTTCGCGGTGGTGCTCGGAGCCACCCTGTGGCTCTGGCAGGGCCATGTCGGCCCGGCTGCGCTCGTGGGCGAGGCCGAGTCGGTGCGCGGGGTGGTTTCGAGCGTCGGGCCGGGTCGTCTCGCCCAGGTGCAGGTCGACGCCCTGCAGCGGGTGGTCGCCGGCCAGGTGCTGGCCCGCGTCATCACGGTGGAACCCCGGGTCCTCGAGGCCCAGATCTCCCTCAGCAAGGCGCGCATCGAACTCATCCGGGCCGGCAACGATTCCGAACTCCGGAAGCAGAACAGCCGGGTGAACCTCGAGGGTCTCCGGCTCGACTGGATGTCCAAGCGTGTCGACTGGCTTTCGGCCAAGGCACGCAGCGCCTATCGGCAGCTCGAGTTGGCGCGTCTGGAGAAGCTGCGCTCCGGCGTCCCGACCCCGGGTGCCTCCGGCGCGCTGCCGGTGTTGAGCCAGGACGATCTCGACATCTCCCGGAGGGATGCCGCGATCGAGGAGGCCGCCGTGCAGGAACTGGAGGCGCTGGTCAACCAGGTCGGCTCCAGCCTCCAGCAGATGGCGGCCGGACGGCCGGAGGGGCAGGAGTCCTCCTCGACGCTGGCCGCCATCGAGGTGGAATCCCGCGCGCTGGACCTGATCGAGGCCCAGTTGATGCCGATCGACCTGGTGGCCCCGTTCGACGGGGTCGTGAGCATCGTGCACCGCTGGACCGGCGAGACCGTGCAGGCCGGCGAACCCATCCTGACGGTCTCCCGTGAGAAGCCCTCGAGGGTCGTCGCCTTCCTCCGCCAGCCGCTGCAGATCGATGCCCGTCCCGGGACGAGGATCGAGGTGCGGTCCCGGGCCCGGAACCGCGAGGTGGGCGTCGGCGAGGTGCTCAGCGTCGGCGCGCAGTTGGAGCCGATCTTCCCGTCGTTGTTGCCAAGGACCTCCTCGGCCTCCGGGCCCGGGGGCGACACCCGCTCCGCGCCCGAGAACGGCCTTCCGATCCTCGTCTCCCTGCCTGCGAACGTCCCAGTGCTGCCGGGCGAGATCGTGGATCTCCGGGTGCTCGAGCCCTGACCGCCAGGACGGGCAGGGGGTTCGACCCGTGCGGCTTCCGGGTCATCTTCCGGCGCATCCCCTCCGGGGCCACCCTTCGGCGAGCCGCCGGGCGATGTGGTCGGCCGTGTGCCCCGGAGGTTCGTCCCGGCGGACCTCCAGCCACTCGAGATCCAACTGGCCCGTCATCCAGGTGCGCTGGCGTCGGGCGAACTGGCGGGTCTTGGACTGGACCAGCTCCCGGGTCTCCCGGAGGGTGCGTCGTCCCTCGAGATGCTCCACGACCTGACGATAGCCGATCGCCTGCATCGCCGTCCGGTTCTCCCGCAGCCCCTCGGTCAGCCGCCGGGCGGTCTCCACGACGAGGCCCTCCCCGAACATCCGGTCCACCCGCCGGTGGATGCGCTCCACGAGGTCCGAGCGATCCCGCCCGATGCCGAAGGCGCGGCCGGCCAGCAGCGTGCCGCCGCGCTCGGGCCACCGGGCCCGCTGCAGCGAGAAGGGCCGGCCGGTGAGGCGGATCACCTCGACGGCCCGGACCAGCCGGCGGCGGTTCTGAAGGTCGATCTCGTCCAGGGTCGCCGGATCCTTGCGCGCCAGTTCGTCCAGCAGGGCATCCGTCCCGGTCGCCTCGAGTTCCGCGCGCAAGGCCGGGTCCGGCGGCGGGGCCGAGCCGAGTCCGCCGAGCCAGGCGTTGATGTAGAGGCCGGTGCCGCCGCACAGGATGGGCACGCGCCCCCGGACCGACAGGTCGTCGATCGCCTCCCGGGCCGTGGCCACGAACCGAGCCGCGTCGAAGGGTTCCGACAGGCCCACCACGTCGACCAGGTGGTGCGGGACGCGTCGCCGCTCCTCCGGGGAGGGCTTGGCGGTGCCGATGTCGAGGCCCCGGTAGACCTGCATCGAATCGACGGAGACGATCTCGCCGCCGATCCGCTCGGCCAGCTCGATGGCCACCGCCGACTTGCCCGAGGCGGTGGGTCCGGTCAGCAGCACCGGTTTCATGGCTTTGAGCCGCCGCCGACCGGCCGGCCCGCCGTGGAGGGTGGCTCCGCGCTCCAGGCGAGGATCATCAGGATGGCCACCGCCGTGCAGATCGCCGAGTCGGCCACGTTGAACGCGGGGAAACCCACCTCTGAGCCGCTGCGGCGGATCCAGTAGAACCGCAGGAAATCGACCACGTGCTCGTGGATGATCCGGTCGAGCAGGTTGCCCACGATGCCGCCGAAGAGCAGGCCGAGGGCGACCTGACCGGGGCGGCGGTCGTACTCGAAGTGCCGGCGCCAGCGCCAGAGCGCCAGCATGGCCAGGGCCGAGAACCCGGCCAGCCAGTCGTTGTGGTGGCGGAAGATGCTCCACGCCGCCCCGGTGTTGCCCCAGTGCACCAGCTTGAAGAAGCCCTCGAGGATCGTCCGCTCGGCGCCGAACTCCATCGACCGCTGGACCAGCCACTTGGTGGCCTGATCGAAGCCGAGCACCGCCAGCGCGAGCACCAGGGTCAGCCGGTCCGGCGGCAGATGGGGGCGGATTGCGGCCATGGTCGTGGGGTGATTCAGGCCGTGTGCCGACCCCGGGAAGGGCCGGCGATCCCGGCCAGTGCCTCGGAGATCTCGAGCGCTGCATGGGCTGCCTCGACCCCGCGGCTGGTCTCCGGGTCGAGGCAGCGTGCCCGCGCCTGCGCCCGGGTGGTCACCGTGAGCACCTCGTGGATGCAAGGGATCCCCGTGTCCAGGCCGATGGACATCAGCGCCCGGGTGACCGCGCCGCCGATCTGGTCGGCGTGGGTGGTCTCCCCCTGCCAGATCACGCCCAGGCAGAGGATGGCCCGGGGTCTGCGCGTCCGGCGCCGGGCCAGGGCCGCCGCGGCGACCGGGATCTCGAAGGCCCCGGGCACTCGGACCACCTCGACCTCGCGGGCCCCGGCCGCCTCGAGGATCGAACGGGCCGCAGCCAGCATCGGTTCGGTGTACTCGGCGTTGTACCGCGAGCAGACGATGGCGAATCGGCCATCGGTCCGCAGGGGATCCGTCGGGTGGGAGGCCTTGAGCATGGGTCCGGGAGGGGAGGGGGGGGGGGTGGGGTGTGTCGGGGCGGCCTGTCGGTTCAGAGCGGGGAACCGGTGAGCAGTCGATAGGCCTCGAGGTACTTCGCCTGGGTTCGGGCCACGATCGCCGGGGGCAGCGCCGGCGCCGGGGGGGTCTTGTCCCAGTCGAGGGACTCGAGGTGGTCGCGCACGAACTGCTTGTCGAAACTCGGCTGTCCGCGTCCGGGCGCGTACTGGTCGGCCGGCCAGAACCGGGACGAATCGGGGGTGAGCACCTCGTCGATGAGGATCAGTCGGCCGTCGACGATCCCGAACTCGAACTTGGTGTCCGCGATGAGGATGCCGCGGGTCCGGGCGTAATCCCGCGCGAACGTGTAGAGCCGCAGGCTCAGGTCGCGCGCCTGCCGGGCGATCTCCGGTCCGGCCAGGCGGCAGGCCTCGTCGAAGGGGATGTTCTCGTCATGGCCCGACTCGGCCTTGGTGGCGGGCGTGAAGATCGGCTCGGGAAGCTCGGAGGACTCCTGCAGTCCCGGTGGCAGGGCGATGCCGCACACCGATCCGGACTTCCGGTATTCCTTCCAGCCGGAGCCCGACAGGTAGCCGCGCACCACGCACTCGATCGGCAGGGGCCTCGTCTTGCGGACGACCATGCTCCGGCGGTCCAGGACGGCCGCGAAGGGCTTCAGGCGGTCGGGCAGGGGATCGTCGGCCTTGAGTAGGCGGTGGTTCGGCAGCCACGACTCGGTCTGGTCGAACCAGAAGTAGGAGATCTGGGTGAGGACCTCGCCCTTGCGGGGAATGCCGTTGGGCATGACGCAGTCGAAGGCCGAGATGCGGTCGGTGGCCACGAAGAGCAGGGAGTCCCCGAGATCGAAGACTTCGCGGACCTTCCCGGATTTCACCTTGGGGATTCCGGGCAGGTCGAGGGAGAGGATTGGATCCTGCGACACGCGTCAACGCTAGTGGGTGGACCGGGAAGCCCGAAGTGAAATCTGGAGGCCCGTGGCGCAGGGCGCGGGGCGGAAGGAGCCGAAGGCCGGGGGGGCTTTCCGGAAGACTTTACATCCCGTCTGCCGGCACCACGCTGCGCCCATGTCGGTCATCGCCAATGGGGAGCCCGTTCCGGCCGAGTTCCCGTGCACGCTCGAGCAGTTCCTCCGCCGGCGCGGCCTCCCCCCGCGCAGCGTCGTGGTGGAGCTCAATGGCGAGGCGGTGGCCCCGTCGGAGTTCCCGGAACGGCCGCTGGCGCCGGGCGACCGGCTGGAGATCGTCCGCATCGTGGCGGGTGGCTGAAGCCCAACAGGGGCCCAAGGATTTCAACGCCGTGCATGCCACGCCGGATCGCCATAGCGCTCCGCCATGGCCGCGAGGGTCTCCCCGGCCGGGAAGGGTCCGGTTGCCGGCATGGCCTCCCAGCCGCGGATCCAGGCATCCCGCAACGCGTCCGGGTCCGTCGGGACATTTCCCACGAACTCGGCGTGGGGACGGCCCCGGCGGTAGTCGGGCTGGGCCGATGGAAACCGGAGGAAGCGGGAGATCAACCCCGGCGGGATGCCGTGGAGGATGGTCCCGTGGAAGAGCAGGTGGTGGCGCCGCCGGCGTTGGGCGTTGCCGGAGCACTTGCGGCCGTCGACGGCGAGATCGGTGTGGCCCTCGATCGTGACCGGCCGGTCCAGCAGGCTCTGGAGGATGGACCGGTTCCGTTCCATGATCCAGGCGTTGGCCCCGGGGATCGTGGACAGCGGTCCGGTCTCGGCGACGCGGAGCACCAGTCCGTAGTTCCAGCACCCGGGGCCTTGCAGCACGGCCCCTCCGCCGCTGCACCGTCGCAGCACCGGCACCCCGTGGTGGTGGCAGGCGTCAAGGTCGGCCTCGATCGCCGCCTGCTGCCCATACCCCAGCACCACGCAGGGGGAGGTCGCCTCCCAGAACCAAAGGGCCGGTCCGCCGCGGCCGGCCTCCGCCCGCTCGAGGAACGCCTCGTCCCAGGCGAGGGGCTCGGCCGGGGAGGAGGGCTGGGGTGTCTCGAACCATTCCATGGTCTGGAGAACGCAGCAGGCCTTGAACCGGGCCCGGGATTCAAGCCCAAGCCGCCGGGAAGCCAAGGCCGACCACCCCGGCCGGCGCGTCGCTTTCCCCTTTTCGAATCGGCGTCGGGGCGGTACCACGACCCCAACGATGAGCTCCTGGATCAAGGGATTCGCCGCGGTGCTGCTGTTCCTTTCCGCCTCCCTGTGCCTGCAGCGTTTCCGCGCGGGCTACGCCGGGGCGGAGGTCCGGCGGGCCGGGCTCGAGGCGCCTGGGGCCGCGGCCGAGGCCGCCGTGGATCCGGGATCCGAGCCGTCGACCAACACCCCGGCCGCCTCGAGGACCAACGCGCCAGGCCCCGCCGGGTCGGAGACCAACCTGGGCGCAGGCCGTTCCGCAACCAACGGTTCCGCCCTCGCCACGGGAACGGCCAGCAACGCGCCCGCTTCAGGACCCGCCCGGAAGGCCCCGGCAATGAAGGGTTCGGGCTTTCCATGGCTGGCCGGGTTCGTGGGTTCCCTGCTCGGGTTGGCCGGACTGTTGGGCTGGGAGGTGTCCCGCTGGTTATCCCGGCGGACCGGCGACGTGGTGCTGTCGGAAAACGCCCCGGCCGCGACCGACGCCGAGTACGAGGCGGCCGAGGCCGAATGGGCCAACGGCAACCATCTCGAGGCCATCCGGCAGATGCGCGAGTACCTGGACAAGAATCCGTCGGAGCAGTACGCCGCGATCCGCATCGCCGAGATCTACGAGAAGGACCTCCACAACTACGTGGCGGCCACCCTGGAACTCGAGGAGGTGCTCACCAAGCGCCTGAGCCGCGAGAAGTGGGGCTGGACCGCCATCCACCTGGCGAACCTGTACTCGGGCAAGATGAACCAACCCGACAAGGCGCTGGCCCTGCTTGAGCGCATCCTCCGCGAGTACCCCGAGACGGGTGCCGCCAAGAAGGCGCGGGCCCGCCTCGGCGTCCCCGAGGATGCCGAGATCCCCCAGGCCCCGCCGCCGGCGACCGAGACCGGGCCTGAGCCCGATCCCGGGGCGCCGCACCTGCCCAAGGGCTTCAGCTCCAAGAAGCGCTGAGGTCCGGCCACTTCCCCGGGGAGGGCAGGCCCGGCCCGGATGGTCCCCCCGAACATGGAGACGCCACGGGTCATCCTCCATCTGGACATGGACGCGTTCTTCGCGGCGGTCGAGCAGCGCGATCGTCCCGAGCTGCAGGGCCTGCCGGTGATCGTCGGTGGGTCGCCCGCCTCCCGGGGCGTGGTCTGTGCCGCCAGCTACGAGGCGCGGCGGTTCGGGGTGCGGTCGGCCATGCCCAGCCGGACCGCGGGCCGGCTTTGTCCGCAGGGAATCTTCCTGTCGCCCCGCATGGACCGCTACCGGGACGAGTCCCGGGCCATCTTCGGGCTGGTGGCCGCCAGCGGCGTCGAGATCGAGCAGGTCTCGGTGGACGAGGCTTACCTGGACGCCTCCGGCCTGCGGCTGGCGACCGACTCCGAGGAGGCCCTGGTCGCCACCGTCGGCTGGGCGCGCGCGCTGAAGGCCCGGATCCGTGCCGCGCGCCGGCTCACCGCCAGCATCGGCATCGCCTCGAACAAGCTGATGGCCAAGGTGGCCAGCGACTGGGGCAAACCAGACGGCCTGATCCTGATCCCGGACCGCGACCGTGCGGCCTTCCTCCGCCCGCTTCCCGCCCGCACCCTGCACGGGGTCGGCCGGGTGACCGAGGAGGTGCTGCTCCGGGCCGGGATCCGCACGGTGGGCGACCTCCAGGACCATCCCGGTGACCTCAAGGCCCTGGTCGGATCCTGGGGTCCCGTCCTGCGCGCCTTCGCCTTCGGGATCGACGAGCGTCCGCTTTCCCAGGACGACACGGTCAAGAGCATCGGCAGCGAGACCACCCTCCCGGCCGACACCGCCGACAGGCCGACCCTCCGGGCCATCCTGAAGGAGCAGGCGGCCGAGGTCGCCGCCAAGTTGCAACGGCATGGACTGGCCGCGCAGACGGTGCAGGTGAAGGTGCGCTACGGGGATTTCTCGACCCTCACCCGACAGTACTCCTTCGACGAGCCCGTCTCCGAGGCCCGCGACCTGTACCGGCTGGCCTGCTGGCTCCTGGCGCGGCACCGGCTGGTGGATCGCCCCCTGCGCCTGCTGGGATCCGGGGTCGGCGGCCTGGTCGAGACCCGCGGACGGCAGCTGGTCTTCGACTGGCGGGATCGTCCCGCGGAGCCGGCGCGCCCCGGGCCCGCCTCGACCGCCTTGAACCCGGGCAACCGGACCGGCTAGACAAGGACCGATGCCTCCCACGACCGCCTCCCGACGCCACACCGCCTGGTGTGTGGTCCTGCTCTGGTGGGTGGCCGGGTGCGCGAGCCCCTTCTCGGCCGTCCCGGTCCAGCCGCTTCGACCCGGGCCCACGCCCGGTTGGGGCCCCGGTGAATTCAGCCGCGCCAGCCAGGCGCTCCTCGATGCGCGGGGTTGGGGCAGCCTCTGGCGCGCCCGGCCCGCGGCGGCCCTGCGGGATCTGGAGCCGGCCCTGACCGGACCGGCGGGGCGGCGCGCACTGGTGGAACTGGCGCTGGCCGCCGGCATGGAGGCGCAACGGCGCGGGGACCGGGCGGGCGACGTCGACGGGTTCTACCTGTGTGCGGCCGAACATGCGGCCGACCTAGGGTTGGATCCCGGCGCGGGCGGCGAGGAGGAGGAGGAGGATCGCCACTTCGCCCGGCGGGCGCAGGACTTCGCGCTGTCGAGGCTCCTGGATCGCCATGGCAGCGCCCTCTGGGATTCCCGCCCGGAGGCGCCCGCCTTCGTCCCGGGGCCGACCCGCCGGTATCAGTGGGATCGGCAACCCCTTCCGGCCTCCGGCGAAGATCCGACCCCGTGGCAGAGGGTGGTGCCGGTCGACCGGTTCCGGATCCGCGATGGCCCGGCGATCGGTCCGGTGCCCGGGTGGGGGGCGGCCTGCGTCGGAAAGGTCGGGACCGCCCCGACCCGTCCGGGCCTTGCCGCGGCGTCTGGAGGCCTCGGCCCACCGCCGGGCACCTGGGTTCCCCTGACCCTGACGGTCGACTTCGGCCCGCCGGCGCCGATGCGGACCGTCGCCTTCCGCCTGCACGACCGGAGGCGCACCGAGTTCCTCGAGATCGCCGGACGTTCCCAGCCGCTGGCCGGCGATTTCGCCACCCCCTTCGCCGTCCGCACCCGTGAACTCGACCGCCAGAACCTCCTCAGCCTCGGCCTGAGGCGCTTCCTCCAGGGGGATCGCTTCTCCGAGGACACCGGTCTGCACGCCTTGGAGACCCCGGACACCGACCGGATCCCGGTGGTGCTGGTGCATGGCCTGTTGAGCGAGCCCAACACCTGGCGGTTCCTCCACGCCGCGCTCCTGGCCGATCCGGAGATCCGCCGGCGGTACCAGTTCCTGGTGTTCCAGTATCCGAGCAGCACCCCGGTCCAATGGTCCTCGACACGGCTGCGCCAAAGCCTGGCCGACTGGCAGCGGCGGATGGATCCCGACGGGGTGCACACCAACCTCCACCGCATGATCCTCGTCGGTCACAGCATGGGAGGGCTGCTGTCCCGGTTGCAGATCGTCCGGGGAGGCGAAGGTCTCTACCGGCGCTACTTCACCCGGCCGGTGGAGGCCCTGCGGCTGGAGGAATCCCAACGGCGGCTGGTCCGCGACATGTTCTTCTTCGAGCCGAATCCCCGAGTGGGGCAGGTGGTCTTCATCTGCGTCCCGCATGGTGGCAGCCCGCTGGCGACCGACTGGCCGGGCCGCTTCGCGCGGTACGTCGCGCGTCTGCCGATCACCGCGCTCGAGACGACCGCAGGCCTGGTCACCCTCAACCCGGATGCCCTGACCCTGCGGGGCCGGTTGATGCCGGGCAGCAGCATCGATTCCCTCCAGCCGGACGGCGACACGGCCCGCCTGCTCCAGGAGCTGCCGATGGATCCGCGCGTGCGGGTGGCCAGCATCATCGGATGTCTCGAGGGGTGCGGGACACCCGAGGCGTCGAGCGATGGGGTCGTGCCCTACCGGAGCAGCCATCTTGAGGGCGTCCCCGAGACGGTGATCCCGTGCGGCCACAGCGGCCACAACCATCCGCTGTGCGCCGAGCGCGTGCGGCACCTGCTGCTCGATCCCGCGCGCCCCTGATGGCACCGCCGTCTCCGCCCGCCGTGCCCGGCACACCGCACCGCCAGTGCGGATCCTTATCGGCTTTCCATGGCCCCGGGGCCGTGCGTAGCCTGCCGGGTCCATTCAGCGAACCAACATGAGCAAGCAGTTCTTCCCGAAGATCGGCCGGATCGCCTACGAAGGTCCGGATTCCAGGAATCCCCTGGCCTTCAAGCACTTCAACGCGGACGAGGTCGTCGAAGGCAGGACGATGCGCGACCACATGCGCTTCGCGGCCGTGTACTGGCACACCATGCGGGGAACCGGCGGCGACATGTTCGGCTGGGGCACGGCCGAGCGCTCCTGGAACACCGGCGAATGCTCCACCAAGGATGCCATCACCCGCGCCCGTGCGTTCTTCGAGTTCGCCACCAAGCTGGGTGTCTCCTACTACGCCTGGCATGACCGCGACCTCGGTTCCCACGGCAAGAACCTCAAGGAGGCCAACACCCAGTTCGACGCGGTGGGCCAGGAGCTCAAGAAGCTCCAGAAGGACACCGGCATCGGCCTGCTCTGGGGCACGGCCCAGAACTTCGTCCACCCGCGCTACATGCACGGTGCGGCCACCAGCTGCAACGCCGACGCGTTCTGCTTCGCCGCAGCTCAGGTCAAGAAGGCCATGGAATGGACCCACGAGCTGGGCGGCCAGGGCTATGTGTTCTGGGGCGGCCGCGAGGGCTACGCCACGCTGCTCAACACCGACATGAAGCGCGAGCTCGACCACCTGGGCCGGTTCCTGCACATGGCCGTCGACTACAAGAAGAAGATCGGCTTCAAGAACCCCTTCTACATCGAGCCCAAGCCCAAGGAGCCGACCCGCCACCAGTACGACAGCGATGCGGCCTCCTGCCTGAACTTCCTGCGCGAGTACGACCTGCTCGAGCACTTCAAGCTCAACATCGAGGTCAACCACGCCTGGCTTGCCGGCAAGACGATGGAGCACGAGCTCGAGGTGGCCGGTGCCGCCGGTGCTCTGGGCTCGATCGACGCCAACATGGGCGACTACTTCCTCGGCTGGGACACCGACCAGTTCCCGACCGACCTGTACCTCACCACCAAGACCATGCTCACCGTGCTGAAGTACGGCGGCTTCACCACCGGTGGCGTGAACTTCGACGCCAAGGTGCGCCGCGAGAGCTTTCAGCCCGACGACCTGTTCATCGCCCACATCGCGGGCATGGACACCTTCGCCCGCGGCCTGAAGATCGCCGCCGCCATCCGCAAGGACGGCCGCATCGACGGCTTCGTGAAGAACCGCTACCGCACGTGGGACTCCGGCATCGGTGCCCGGATCGAGGCCGGCAAGGCCTCCTTCGCCGACTGCGAGAAGCACGCGCTGGCCCTGGGCAACGTCTCCGGGCTCGAGTCGGGCCGGCAGGAACTGCTCGAGGCCATCTTCAACGAGTTCATCCGCTGAAACCCGGGGTGCGCCCCGGTTGAACCCCGATCCACGGGGTCCACCCCCGGCATCGACCGGAGCATGCCCTGGATGGGCGGCTCCGGCCTTCGTGTCGGTGCGTCGTGTGACGACTCGCGTTGGTCCGTGGTGGCCCGCGCCGTCGAGACCCGCAGGACCTCAAACGCAGATTGCCTTCCGCAGGCCTTCGAGGATCATCGATCCATCTTCCCACCATGAACGATCCCATCTCCCGCCGTGAGGCCCTGCCCATGATCGGTGCGTTGCCGCTGCTGGCCGCCGGTTGCCAATCCGATGCGGTGTCGACCGGCGGTGGCCACAAGCACCCAGGTTCCCACGCCCCCATGACCTCCGAACGTTCCGTCTTCGGCACGCTGCCCGATGGCCGCGAAGCCCATCGCTTCATCTTCCGCAACCCCAACGGCACCACGCTCAAGTTCACCAACTACGGGCTCCTGGTCACCGAGCTGCACACCCGGGATCGGCACGGCAAGCCGGGCAATGTGGTGCTCGGATTCGAGACGCTGGGCCGGTACCTCGAGGGGCACCCGTTCTTCGGTTGCATCGCGGGCCGCTTTGCCAACCGCATCGCCAAGGGGCGCTTCACGCTGGACGGCAAAGAGTACGTGCTCGCGGTGAACAACGGCCCGAACCACCTGCACGGTGGCTTGGTGGGCTTCGACAAGAAGCTCTGGATCGCCGGTGAGGTCCGCACCACGCACGAGGCGGTCTCGATGGACCTCTCGTACACCAGCCCGGCGGGCGAGGAGGGCTACCCCGGCGCGCTGACGGTCACCGTCACCTACACCCTGACCCGCGACGACGTCTGGCGCATCGACTACCGCGCCACCACCGACGCGCCCACGATCCTCAACCTCACCAACCACAGCTACTTCAACCTCGCCGGGCGGGGCGACGTGCTCTCGCATGAGCTGGAGATCGCCGCCGACCAGTTCACCGAGGTGGACGACACGCTCATCCCGACCGGCAAGCTGCTGCCGGTCCGCGGCACGGCCCTCGATTTCACCCGCCCCACCGCCATCGGCGGGCGCGGGATGAAGACCGGCCTGACCCCGCCGGGCTACGACCACAACTTCGTCCTGCGCCACGGCGGCAAGTCGCTGGGATTGGCCGCGCGCGTCGTCGAACGCAGCCAGGGCCGCACGATGGAGTGCCACACCAGCCAGCCCGGCGTGCAGTTGTGGACCTTCAACCGGGCGCCCGAGGGCTTGGTGTGCACCGGAGGTGTGCCCATTCCCACCCATGGCGGGTTCTGCCTCGAGACGCAGAATTTCCCGGACGCGATCCATCATCCCGGATTCCCGTCCTGCGTGCTGCGGCCGGGCCAGGTCTTCAACAGCCGGACCGAGTACCGCTTCGGGACCTGCTGAGTTTCGGGACCTGCTGAGAGCCTGTCTGATCAGACAGGCTTTGAAGGGCGGACGGAGGCCGTGTTCCCTCAGGACCCGTGGCTCCACCGACCCATCGTGGAAGCGCCCCACCGCGGGGATGCTCCAAGCCCGCCTGATCCGACAGGGTTCAGCCCGGTGGCCAGCTCATCGGTCGCTTGCCGAGCAGGTGGCAATGCAGGTGCGGGACGCTTTCGCCGCCGTCGCGGCCGTGGTTGATCACCAGGCGGTATCCGCTGGTCTCAAGGCCCAGGGTTCGGGCCACCTCGGCCGCCTTGAGCAGCAGGTGGCCGAGCAGCGCCTGGTCGTCGGGAAGCGCCTCGCCGATCCGAGGGATCGGCTTCCTGGGGATGACCAACACGTGCACCGGCGCCTGCGGCTGGATGTCATGGAACGCCAGCACGTGTTCGTCCTCGAAGAGGATTTTGGCCGGGATCTGGCGGGCGATGATTCGCTCGAAGAGAGTCATGGACGCAGGATCGGCCCCAGGTGGCCCGATGGCAACGCCCGTGCCATCCCGGTTGCCCGGGTTGGCCGGAGTCGGGAAAGAAAGCCATTTGACCCCATCCCCCGGCCCTTCCTAGGTTCTGGTCCCGACCATCACCTCCATCCATGAGCACCACCTACGTTCCCCTCATCAGCTCCGGCGTCGCCGGCCCGCTGGGTGTCCTCCACCTCCCGCGCCTCTGGCTCAAAGCCTCCCTGGAGGCCCGCCAACAGATCGCCCCGGGTTATCCGGCCCTCTCAAAGGGGTACGACTCCATGGTGCTCGGCGCCCTGGGTCTCGACACCGAGGCCGTCCGCACGTTCATCGTGGAGCAGCGTCCGACCTATCCCCAGTTCGAGGCATGGATCCAGAAGCAGCCCGGCGTGAACCTGACTCCGGGCAACATCCACCAGCTTAACGTGTCCATCGCGGGCTACATCCACACGCCCGAGGTGCGCCAACCGATCCTCGCCGCCAACGGCATCCCCGACAACGGCACCGTCAAGCCCGACGCGATCAGCCTCAATGACCTCGACGACTGGTACGAGTTCCACCAGGCCGTCCTGAAGTGACCGGTGCCTGATGCGCCGGCCGATCCCGGCGGATCGATCTCTGCACGGGGTGTCTCCGGACCGCGGAGGCACCCCGTGCGCCATTTCGGGGCGCGGGACCCCGGGGGCCTGGCCGGAATCGCCCCATGGATCAGGGCGCGCGACCTGGGGGGCGCCGTGCGCGCGATGCGCGAAGCGGTCGCAGGGCTTGAATTGCCATCGCCCAAGCCGCAGAATCAAGAATCCTTGGTCAGGATCCTCCCGTGGTCGGGAGGCTTCGGACGGGGTCATGAATACCGATTCCCTGCAAATGCCCACCACCGATCAGATCGCCGCCGAATTCTCCGCTCTGACGCTGCAGTGGAGGCATGCGCTGACCTCGCTCGGGGAGCATCATCTCCACCGGTTGCTCTTCTCCTATTTCTCCGGCTCTGGACCGAGGGACAAGGCCAGGGCCGAACTCAACGCCATCCTCACCGGCCTGATCCCGGGATTTGGAACCCTCGAACGCCACACCATGAGCGACATCAACAGAATCATCGAAGCGCAGAAACGCGATCTGGAGGCCAAACTGGCCCGCATCTCGGGCAACGACCTCGCGGCGTGGATCGCCGAGCGACGTACCTGCGAGACGAAGATCGCCGCGATCGACGCCAAGCTCCGTCAGTTCTGCGGTGAACTGGGCATCGAGGTGGGTCTCGGTGATGCCCCCCGGGAGGATCGCCGTCCTAGGCTGAGCGACTCCGAACTCGACGTCCGCATCCCCGAGGCGCTCCGGAAGGCGCCGAAGGGGTTGAGCCAGGTCGCCATCAGCGAGGCCACGGGCGCCTCCTATGGGGCGGTCGTCAAGTGGCTGAAGGATCATCCCGACCTGGTGCGGGCCGAGGGCGAGCGTCGCGGCCGTCGGGTGTTCCTCAAGTAGTGCCGCCCCGGCTCACGGCAGGATCAACGACGCCGGAAGCCGCGCGACGTGGGCGGATGGAAGCCGCGGATCCTCGGAGCCTTCGGCCGGGGGGTGGCCGGCCACGTGGCCATCGACAAACCAGGCCTTGGCGCGCAGGCCATGCCGGAAGTGCACGGTCGGTCCCTCTAGGTCGAAGTAATGGAATTCCTCCAACAGGGGATGGTCCGGTGAGGCCGGGGCCTGGAAATCATTGACCTGGGCGCAATCGGCGAAGACGGCGCATTCGGCCGGGGCGCGCACGCCGGCCATGGCGATGCCGGAGACGCCCCGGGTGCCGATCCTCAGGTTGTACCCGTAGCCGAAGGCCGCACCCCGGGCCTTGCCCTTGAACCCGGGATCGCTCCGGTCGAGGGCGGGGCAGACCTCGACGCCGCGGTGCCTCAGGTAGGGCCACAGCGCCCCGGAGGCTGGCTCGAAGCGTCGCGATCCCTCCGGTCCGTCCTCCAGCCAGCCGAACCAGTAGTTCCATCCGTTGTTCGTCCGGGCCCCGCGCTCGACGAAGGCGATGCCGCCGTGGTCGTCCCAGTACAACTGGGCGGCCAGTCCCATCTGCCGCAGGTTTGAGATGCAGACGGTGGCCCGGGCGGCGGTACGCGACCTCCTCAGGGCGGGCAGTATCAACGCCGCCAAGAGGGAGAGGATGGCGAGGACCACCAGCAGTTCGGCCAGGGTGAAGGCGCCCGCCCGAGGCGCCCGGCGTGGATTCCCGTCGGGATTCATGGCGGGAAGGCGACGACCCGGTAGGCCTGGACATGGAACCATCCGTCCCGGAGGTCCCTCAGCTCGAGCGTGCCGGATTGCCCGGCGCGCACCTCCGTCACCGGGTCCCACCGGGCCAGGTCGCCCGAGGCCTCCAACCGGTAGCGCCACCCGGCGAGCCCCTCGAAGGCGGCCCCGCCGCCTTCGAGGGGCCGAAGACGCGGCGCCGGTGGATCCGGAAGCGTGAGCCTCACGTTGTCGATCCAGCCCCGGGCCAACACCGACCCGGCGTACTGCGGGTGCTGGCCGGCCCCCGAATAGTTGCAGATGGCGAAGGCATCGACCTCGAAGCGGGTGAAGCCGGCGGGGAGGACCACGTCCTGCAGGAGGGGACCGGCTTGGCCGTCGACGCCCATGAGGAGGCGGGCGGTGCGATCGGTGGCCGTGTAACTCAGCTCGAAGCGGTGACGCCGACCCGGCTCGAGCGTGACGAAGCTGTCGGCATAGCCCCAGGGCAGGCGCCCGTCGGACGGGATGATCACCGGGGACACCGAGGCCGAGACGGCGCCCGCCTCGCCGAACCAGGTCCACTCGACGGTGTTCCTCGGCCCGGGGATGGCTCCCCGGGAGTAATTCGTGGCCAGCACATCCGCCCGACGGATCAACCCGGCCGCGATCTGGAAGGTGCCGGGCTGCCCTGGCAGCACCCCGACCGCATGCGAGCCGAGGGTCAGGTCGAAGGCGAAGCCGAAATCGTGGGATGCCGTCAGCGGCGAGGGCAGGGGTAGGGCGAAGAACCCGTTCGGCCGGCGGGAATCCCAGTCCACCTCCAGGCGCTGGCCCACAGGGTCCCAGGCGAAGGGGGCTCCGTCGCCCCAGACAGTCCATCCCCGGGTCTCCGGCGGCGTGTCGAAGGTCTCCTCGACGGTCGCCGCCCCGACCGGGCCGGCCGATGCCCCACCCGCCGTCACCGCCATGGCCGTGGCGGTGACGAGCGATCGGATGCGGACTGGGAGCAGGGGAACCATCGACAGGGGGCGCCTCGTTGGGAATGGCCGACTAGAACGGGCAATGTCGGCAACCGCTGCCGCAACAGTGGCCCCGGCGCAGGTGGAAGGCACGGGTGAAGACCACCCGCCCATCCTCGGTGAGGTAGGTGTCCGGCCCGGTGTCCGGACTGTCCTGGACGGGCCCAGGCCCTGAGGCGCATTCGGCGCACAGGCAATGCCGGCCCCGGGAGGCGGCCGGGATGCCCTCCAGCACCTCGCCCGGAATGGAGACCGATTCGCACCAGCAGCGCCCCGGCGAGGGATCGCCCCCGTCCGCCCGGGCGCAGGAGTTGGCGCCGCCGCACAACGGGCAGACGGAATCGTCGACGGTCGGCCGGGTTGCCGCCGGGATCGGCCCGAACCCAAGGGCATCGGCACCTGGCATCCTGCGGTCGCTCACGGGTGCCTCCGGGCGATGCGGCGACCCAGCCATCCGGTGACCAGAGCCGAGGCCATCAACCCCCACGTCCCGGGTTCCGGAACGGTGGCCACCAGCGACAAGGCGTCGATGTCGGCCTTGCCAGTCAGGACATCGATGCGGACGAACGAGGCCTCGCTCAGCGTCACCGCCTTGCCGGTGGCGTCCAGGGCCCAGTCGAGGTCGAAGGCTGCGCCGCCGGCCGCCCCCCGATACAACCCACGAATCTGGTCCAGCGTCTTGCCGGCGAAGTCCGCCGGCTGGAGGGACAGGCTCATCGGGATGCCGAAGTCCCCGGAACCGTCGGTCGGGTGGTAGTGGTCCACCTTCGGCGCCCGGGCCGGGTCGAGGACATACCAGGTGGAGCCGTCGGCACTCACGCTGAGGCGCTGGGTGCCCGGGTTGGGATTGAAGAGCGATCCGTCGGTGGCCGGCGCGCCGATGGGGTTCCAGTTGGCGTCGAACTCATTGGTCATCAGGAAACCCGTGCTGCCGAAGACCGTGAAGTCGAGGCCGAAGGGATTGCCGGCGGCGTTGCGGATCGGGGTGTCCCACCGAAGGGTCAACGAGCCGCCGGTGCCGATGCTCACGAGTTGCTCGCGGGTGTAGGGCGGGGCGAAGGGCGTCACCGGCCCCCCGAAGTCGCCCGGGGTCACGCGGGAGGGCGCGCCCAGGGCGGCGGCGGCGTTGGTGTAGCCCGGGGAGAATCCGGTGCCGGGTCGGTAGTCGACGACCGTGGAGGCGTGCTGCGCCTCCAGGTGCGGGGTGGCGAGGATCAGGCCCAGCAAGGCGGCGGAGGCGGTCCGAAGGGGACCGGGGTTCAGGGAAGCGGGCGTGGGCCCGCTCGATGGCGGTTGGATCGGCGACGGACGTTGGGTGGGCTTCGGCATGGTCTCTGGTCACGGCAATCGCCCGCCGGGTTCCACGGCGGGCGGGTTGGGTCAATGGAGACCAGGCCGGAAACGGGGGCGCGCACGCCCCGGACCTCCGGTGAAACACCGGGTGCCTGAAACGAAAACGACGCCATCCATCCACCGGCGAAACAGGGAATGAAGGCGTCAGACATTCTGGAATGTTCCCACGCCGGCAAAACGAGCCGGCATGGCTGGCCTCATCCTTCGCTTGGCGGCGAAGCGGTCCGGGCACGGGGCCGGGACCCGACGAGCACCCCTGGCGCGATATCCTGACTCCAGGCTTCGATCCTCTCCCCCGCCTTCCCAGACTTGCGTCCAGTGGCTGTCTTGTCCGACCAGGGGGGTTGTAGCCTGATACAGTGGCGCAACCGTCGCCGATTCCCACGGCGTTCCCGCACTTCCAAAGGTGTTTTGATGATGGGCCGACCGGTTATCGGCCGGCCCGGTCAAAGAACCCGGCCTAAAAGCCCGAATCATCCGGGCAAGTCAAGCGCCAATCCATGCCAGCTCAAAAACCCTGCGTTCCGGCTGGAAAAATCCGCAGGCCGGGGGAGGATGCGCCGGTTTCGGCCTCCCGAACCCCGGGAGGGCCGGGGCTTCGTCAACTCCATGGAGTCGGATCCCGGAATCCCTTCACGCAATCGTCGTGAGTTCCTCACCGGAGCCGCCGCGTGCACCGTCGGCGCCTGCTGTGGGGCCGTACCGCTGGTTTCGGGCCTCATCGCCTGGCTGGATCCGCTGACGCGGGGTGCCGGCGGCGGCGACTGGATCCAGGTGGCCGAGGTTGCCAGCATCCCCGCCGACGGCACGCCGGTCCGGATCTCGGTCGTCACGTCGCGTTCGGACGCCTGGACGCGGGAGTCGGCGGTGCCGGTCGGGGTCGTGTACCTGCGCCGCACCGGCCCGGCGGAGGTCGTCGCGCTCCATTCGGTGTGCCCGCATGCCGGGTGCTTCGTCGACTACCAGGTCGACCGAAGGGCGTTCTTCTGCCCCTGCCATGACAGCACCTTCGCGGTCGATGGCTCCATCAACGATCCCCGCTCACCGAGCCCGAGGCCCATGGACACCCTGGCCGTCGAGGTGCGGGGCGGGTCCGTGTGGCTGCGGTTCCAGAATTTCCGCCCAGGCATCCAGGCGAAGGTGGCGCTGACATGAAGAAGCTCATCGACTGGATCGAACAGCGGACCGGCCTGCAGGGCCTCCTGCACGAGGTGCTCTTCGAGCGCATCCCGGGCGGGGCGCGGTGGCGCTACGTGTGGGGCAGCACGCTGAGCTTCTGCTTCTTCGTCCAGATCCTCACCGGGGTGGTGCTCTGGATGGCCTACAGCCCCAGCGCCCACTCGGCCTGGGAGAGCGTGTACTACATCCAGCACGAGATGACCGGCGGATGGTTCCTCCGGGGGCTGCACCATTTCGTGGCCCAGGCCATGCACGTGCTGCTCGTGCTCCACCTGCTCCAGGTGATCATCGACGGGGCGTACAAGGCGCCGCGCGAGGTGAACTACTGGTTCGGCATCGTGCTGCTGATGCTCACATTGGGGCTGGGCCTGACCGGATACCTGCTGCCCTGGGACCAGAAGGGCTTCGGGGCGACCAAGGTGGCCACGAGCCTCATGGGCATCGTCCCGGTCATCGGCCCGTCGCTGCAGAAGCTGGTGGTCGGCGGCGCGGACTATGGCCACCACACCCTCACGCGCTTCTTCGCGCTGCATGCCGGCGTGCTGCCTGGCCTGATGATCGTGGCCATCGCCGCCCACGTGGCGTTGTTCCGGCGCCATGGCATCACCGCCAAGCAGCCGTACCGGAAGCCCGAGGCGCGGTTTTGGCCCGACCAGGTCCTGATGGACGGCGTGGCCTGCCTGGCGGTGCTGGCGACGGTGGTCTACCTCACGGAGCGCCACCACGGCGCCGAGCTGCATGCCCCGGCCGACCCAACCCAGCCGTTCAATGCGGCCCGCCCCGAGTGGTATTTCCTGTTCCTGTTCGAGTTCCTGAAGCTGGATTTCCTCACCCAGTGGTTCGGTCATCATGGCGAACTCGTGGGCGCGATCGTCATCCCGGGCCTGGTGATGGGCGTCCTCTCGGCCATGCCCCTCCTCGGCAACTGGCGTCTCGGACACCGGTTCAACCTCGGTTTCCTGGCGGCGATCCTCGTCGGGGCCACCCTGCTGACGGTGCAGTCGCTGCGGAGCGACGCCGCGAACCCGGGCTTCCAGGCGGCCGTGGCCCAGGCCCGTACCGAGGCCGACCGGATGGTCACCCTGATCCGGGCCGCCGGTGGCATTCCCCGGGACGGTGCGGCGTCGCTGCTGAAGCAGGACCCGGCGACGGTCGGCCCCCGGCTCTTCGCCCAGCACTGCGCATCGTGCCACCGCCATGGCGGGCATGACGGGCTGGGCATCGTGTCGGCCGAGCCCCCGAGCGCCCCGGACCTCCGGGGATTCGGGTCCGCCGCATGGCTCCGGGGCCTGCTCCAGGCCGACACCATCACCAACAGCGCCTACTACGGGGGCACGAAGTTCCGGGCCGGCAAGATGGTGCGCTATGTCCGCGAGAAGCTGCCCAAGCTCCAGGCCTCGGAGCCCGTGGCGCTCGAGGCGATGATCGCGGCGGTGGTCGCCGAGGCCGACCTGCCGGCCGACCGGGCGGGAGCCGCCGATCGCACGACCCTGGTCGAGGCGGGCCGTCGCCACGTCGCCACCACCTTCGGCTGCACCGATTGCCATGCCTTCCGGAAACCGGACGAGGAGGCGACCGCACCGACCCTCACCGGCTGGGCCTCGCGCGACTGGATGATCCGCCTGGTTGGCGATCCGACCCACGTCGACTTCTACGGCTCGAGGAACGACCGGATGCCCTCCTATCTCAAGGAAGGCCGGCTCACGGAGCGGGACATCGGCCTCATCGTCGACTGGATCCGCGGCGACACGGACCCGGCGCGCTGGCTCACTGGCCCCACGGCGATGGCAACCAACGGGGTGTCCGCCGCCCGGCGCTGAGGCGATCCGTGGACGGCCGGTCCGCCGGTGCCGGCCCACGGGCCGGGCAGGAGAGCTCCGTCGGCGATGGATCCTTGCGGTCCTGCGGGGTGTCGTGCATCCCGGGCGTGAACGCGGAGACAGGGCCTGCGCTTGGGGCTTCCGTTGCGGGCCGCCAAGGCCCAGCGTCGGGGCATGCGTTCCCGCGGTTTCACCCTCATCGAACTGCTGGTGGTCATCGCCATCATCGCGATCCTCGCCGGCCTGCTGTTGCCGGCGCTGGCCCGGGCCAAGTCCAAGGCGGCCGGCATGGTGTGCCTGAACAACGCCAAGCAGTTGCAGACGGCCCTCCAGATCTATTCCGACGACCACCGCGACCGGTACGTGAACAACCACGGGGTCGGCGAGACGCGCGCCCGCACCAACTCCTGGGCCAACAACGTCATGGATTGGACGGGCAGCGACGGCAACACCAACCTGGCGCTCCTGGCCAGCGGGCTGCTGTCGCGTCATCTCTCCAGCACGGCGGTGTTCCGCTGCCCGTCGGATCAGTCCCGGGCCGACAACGGCCTGCGCATCCGCAGCTATGCGCTCAACTCGCTGGTGGGCGATCCGGGTGAGCTGACCAACCGCTTCAATCCGTCGTATCGCCAGGTCTTCAAGGATTCCGACGCGGGGTCCCCGGCCACGCTCTTCGCCTTCCTCGACGAACACCCGGACACGATCAACGACGGCTTCTTCATGAACCGACTCGAGGAGGCCCCGAAGTGGGGCAACCTGCCGGCCTCCTACCACTCGGGCTCGGCCTTCTTCACCTACCTCGACGGGCATGCCGAAGGCCACCGCTGGCAGGTGCTTGGACCCGAGGGGACGGTGCGTCCGAACGTGCGGGGCGGGGCGGGGGGCATTTTCGCGGCCACTCCCACGACCGACTGGGACTGGGTCAAGGCCCGCAGCGGCGAGCCCCGCTGAGCAGGGCGGCGGTCGCCGGTGACCTCCGGGCGGCCGGGTGCCGATTGGAGACGGTCCGTCGATTTTCCCATGTCCGGCCCGTGCGGTGGCTGGTAGGAACACGGGCGCATGAATCGTGTTTCGATCGGCTTCCTGGGAGCCGGCAAGATGGCCACGGCGCTGGCCCGAGGGGTGATCCAGGCCGGGGTGGTGCCCGCCGGGAACGTCATCGCCAGCGATCCGGTCGCGGCCGCCCGCGAGGCCTTCGCCCAGGCCACCGGTGCCCGGGTCACCGGTGGCAACGCCGAGGTCGTCACCGCCTCCGACCTCGTGGTGGTGGCGGTGAAGCCCGACCAGGTTGTGGGCCTCCTCTCGGAGTTGTCGCACCTCTGGGAGGTGTCCAGGCACCTCGTGGTCAGCATCGCCGCCGGGGTGACCCTGGCCCGCATGGAAGGGGCCGCGCCGAAAGGCCTCCGGATCGTCCGCGTGATGCCCAACACCCCGGCCCTCGTCGGGGCCAGCGCCTCGGCCTTCTCGGTCGGGACCAGCGCGACCCAGGCCGACGCCGGGCAGGTCCAGTCGTTCCTCGGATCCGTGGGGTTGGCCCTAGAGGTGAAGGAGAAACTCCTGGACGCCGTGACCGGCGTCAGCGGCAGCGGCCCGGCCTATGGATTCCTGATGATCGAGGCGCTCGCCGACGGCGGTGTCGCCGCCGGACTGCCCCGCGATGTCGCCCAGCGCCTGGCGGCCCAGACCCTGCTGGGCGCCGCCAAGATGGTGCTGGAGACCGGGCAGCATCCGGGGGCCCTCAAGGATGCCGTGTGCAGCCCCGGCGGCACCACCATCGAGGCCATCCACGCGCTCGAGAAGGGTGGGGTCCGGGCGGCGTTGATCGGGGCCGTTCGCGCCGCCGCCGACAAGGCCCGTGCCATGGCCTGAGTCCGACCCGCCGGGTCACTTCCACACCCCGACCTGCAGCGCCCCGATGAACCCCTCCCTGCCGCCTCCGCACCCGACCCAGGTCCGCCTCCTCTGGGGCATCGCGACGGCCCTGGCCGTCGCCGTGCTCGTGGCCCTGATCGCCGGGGCCATCTGGGGAATCGGCCAGGTGCTCAGGGTGCTCTCTCCGGTCCTGTGGCCGCTGGCGCTGGCGGGGGTGCTGGCCTATCTGCTGGATCCGCTGGTGGACCTCATCGAGCGGCGTGGGCTCCCGCGGGCCCGCGCCATCGCGCTGGTCTTCGCGACGGCGCTGGTCCTGATGGGTGGTGTCTTCGCCAGCGTCATCCCGCAGGTCTTCCGGGAGACCCGGCAGTTCGCGGAGCGGGTGCCCCAATACCGGCAGCGTTTCCAGCACGAGGTCGAGTCCTGGAGCACCAACCCGCCGGTGCTCGTCCGCAAGCTGCTGGAGCTGCGCTCGGCCCTGCCCCCGACGGGTGCCTCGACCAACCGGGGCCCGGATCCCACCCCGACCGTGGGCGATTCCCGGCCGCCCGATCCCCAGGCGGTCGTGTCGCTGAAGGCCGCCTCGGCCTGGCTGGTCAACCTTCTGCCGGCGGGAGGATCCTGGCTCCTGGAACAGTTGGGCAAGGTGAGCGGTGGGTTCGGGATGCTCGCGGGCCTGTTCCTGGTCCCGGTCTACGCGTTCTACTTCCTGCTCGAGAAGCGCGGGATCGAGCGGGAATGGACCGACTACCTGCCGGTGCGCAACTCGGAGTTCAAGGACGAGCTGGTGTTCATCCTCCGGTCCATCAACGACTACCTGATCGTGTTCTTCCGCAGCCAGCTCCTGGTCGCCATCTGCGACGGGGCGCTCTACACGCTGGGTTTCCTGCTCATCGGGCTGCCTTACGCCTTCATCATCGGGCTCATGGCCACCGTGCTGACCATGATCCCGTTCCTCGGGGCCATCACCACCTGTGTCGCCGCACTGGTCGTGGGCTTCGCCAGCTCGGGCGACTGGGTCCTGCCGGCCCAGGTGCTGGCGGTCTTCGCCGTGGTCCAGACGCTCGAGGGCCTGGTCATCTCGCCGAAGATCATGGGCGACCGGGTGGGGCTGCATCCATTGACCATCATCATCGCGGTCATGGTCGGCACCACGCTTCTCGGTGGCCTGCTCGGCGGCATCCTGGCGATCCCCCTGACGGCGGCCTTGCGGGTGCTGATGTTCCGCTATGTCTGGAAACCGCGGTCGCCCTCGGGCGGCTGAGGCGTCCCGGGATCGCGAGTCCCACCCCCCGTTCGACGCCGGCTCCGCACCCGCAACTTCGGTTGGCAAACCCCGAGTCTCAAACCATAGTAACCGTTATGAAACATAGGGTGCTGTCGCTTCTGGCCTGCCTCTGCCTGCAGTTCGGTGGCCTCGCCAAGGACTCCCCCGCGGCCAAAGGTTCGGGCAAATCGTCGGGCGATCTGGCCGCGCCCTCGCCGGCGCTCCATGCCGCCACTCCGGACACCGGGGTGCTTCCCTCGAAGTTCACCGATCCCAAGACCCTCGCCCCGGAGGAGTCCAGCGGCGAGATCGCCCGGTTGGCGGCCCGGATGATCGAGAGGACCCATTTCCTCCGGAAGGAGTTCGATGACCGTGTGTCGGAGCGCTTCTTCGAGCGGTATCTGGAATCGCTCGACCCGCAGCGCCTGTATTTCACGTCGGCCGACTACGAGGAGTTTGCCGCCTACCGCCACCAGCTCGACGACCTCACGCTCCGCCGGGGTGACACCCGTCCGGCCTACGAGATCTTCAACCGCTATCTTCAGCGGATCGACCAGCAATACGCCCTCGTCCAGTCGCTGCTCAAGACCGAGAAGTTCACCTTCGATGCCGACACGAGGATCCTCCTCAACCGGAAGGAGGCCGCCCGCCCCAGGGATCAGGCCGAGCTGCAGGGTCTCTGGAAGGACCGCCTGCGCTTCGAGTACCTCTCCGAGAAGCTCAACCGGGACTTCGCCACCATGGCCACCAATGTGTGGATCCTGATGACCCAGCCGCCTGATGCGGAGGCCCCGGGTGCGGCCACCAATGCGGCCGCCTCGAATCCACCCAAGCCGGCCGAGGCGAAGAAGCCCGCCAAGCCGCTCTTTTCCGGAGGCAAGAAGGTGGCCGACCTTTACCTGGCCGACCTCGAGATCCGTCTCCACGCGCACCTGTCCACCAACCGATCGCCCGTCGTGGCCAAGCTGGCCGAGGCCGGCAAGTTCCGTGGGCCCGGCGACCTTCGGACCTACTTCGAGGCGAACCTCCAGGGAGATCGCCACGACGAGATCGTGAAGACCCTGACCCGCCGCTACAACCGGGTGATGCGCAACCTGAAGCAGTTTGAGTCCAAGGAGGTGCTCCAGTGGTACCTCGATTCGCTGGCGCACTCCTATGACCCTCACACCAACTACTTCGGGCCGCGCGAGGAGGAGGCATTCAGCATGTCGATGACGCTGTCCTTTGTCGGCATCGGGGCCGTGCTCACGAGCGAGGACGGCTATGCGACCATCACCGAGATCAAGCCGGGCAGCCCTGCCGAGAAGAGCAAGTCCCTCAAGGCGGGCGACAAGATCGTGGCCGTGGCCCAGGACCGTCAGGCAGCGGTGGATGTCATCGACGAGAAGCTGCAGAAGGTGGTCGAGCAGATCCGGGGGCCCAAGGGGTCCAAGGTGACCCTGACCTACATCCCCAGCGGTGCGGACCTGAGCACCCGGAAGAGCGTCACCATCACCCGTGACACCATCCCGCTCGAGGAGCAGGAGGCCAAGGCCAAGCTGGTCCTGATGCCCGGCGGCCCGGGAAAGACCAACCGCATCGGCGTCATCGACCTGCCGGCCTTCTACAGTGGCGCGATCGGCGGCAACGGCGTGACCAAGAGCCCGACGGCGGATGTCGCGAAGCTGTTGCGCAAGCTCATGTCCGAGGGGGTCGACGGCGTGGTGCTCGACCTCCGTCGCAACGGGGGCGGCTCGCTGGAGGAATGCGTCAGCCTCACCGGGCTCTTCATCAAGACCGGACCGGTGGTCCAGGTGGTCAATTCGCTCGGCCAGCAGCGCATCCTCGAGGATGACGACGCCAACGTCCTTTACGACGGCCCCCTGGTGGTGCTCACCAGCCGTTTCAGCGCCTCGGCGTCCGAGATCCTCGCCGGTGCCCTTCAGGACTACGGGCGCGCGGTGGTGGTGGGCGACAGCTCCACCCATGGCAAGGGCACCGTCCAGAACCTCCAAAGCCTCGAACCCTTCTATCGCGGTGCGGGAAAACCTGGCCAAGTCAAGGTCACCATCAGCAAGTTCTACCGGCCCTCGGGTTCCTCGACCCAGCTCAAGGGGGTGGTGCCCGACGTGGTGCTTCCGAGCATCAACAACTTCGCCGACATCGGGGAGTCCGCCCTGAGCAATGCACTGCCATGGAACACCATCCCGCCGATCCGCTTCGAGAAGACCGACCGGTTCACCCGGGCTCTTCCCGAACTTCAGAAGCGGTCGGGGGACCGGGTGTCCAAGGACAAGGACTACGCCTACATCGGTGAGGACATCGAACGCTACCGCAAGCAATTGGCCGACCGGACGGTGTCGCTGAACGAGAAGAAGCGTCGCCAGGAAATGGACGCCGACCGGGACCGCGCTGCCGTGCGCAAGACGGAGATCCGGGGTCGCAACGAGACCGAACCCCTGACCTACGAGATCACGCTCAAGAACGCCTCCCAGGCCGGGCTTCCGGAGCCCAAGGCGGCCAAGCCGGTCGTCGCCGCCACCGCCCGCGACGCACGCGCCCTGAAGGCCGGCAACGGGAAGGATGCCGCCGCCGAGCGCCGCCGGCAGCGCGAGGCCGGACAGGAGGACGGCGAGGAGGAGGAGGAGGGGGTTGCCGCCGACGTGAATCTCCGGGAGGCCGAGCGGGTCCTGATCGACCTCCTCGACCTGTCGCATCCGCGGGCCACGGCTTCCGGGGTCACCGCAGGGGTGCGGAACGAGCGTTGAGGGACGAGACCAGAGATCCAGGATCGAAGACCGGGAATCAGACCCTCATGAGCCTCAGAATCGCCTGTGTGGGAGTCGGACGCATGGGGGCCAACATGGCCCGCCGCCTCAAGGAATCAGGATTCGCGGTCACCGCCGTGCATGACCTTCGTCGCAAGCAGGCCCAGGCGCTGGCCGCCGAGCTGGGGTGCGAGGCACCGGCACGTCTGGCCGCCGTGACGGCCCTGGCCGACGTGGTGATCACGGTCGTCACCGATGACGCGGCCATGGAGGCGTTGTTCGCGACGAAGGGCGACAGCCTGCTGAAGGGGGCCGCGCAGCGGTTGTTCATCAATTGCGCCACCGTCAGCCCGCAGACCCATGTCACGGTGGAGGCCCGTGCGAAGTCCGTCGGGGCCCAGAGCGTCGAGGCCTGCATGGCCTCGAGCATCACCCAGGCCCGGCAGGGAACCCTTTATCTGATGATCGGTGGCGAGGCGGCGGCCTGCGAGCGGGCCGAACCGGTGTTGGCCGTACTCTCGGCCTCGCGACGGCGCATCGGTCCGGCCGGAACCGCCGCGCAGGTCAAGGCGCTGGTCAACATGGTGATGAACATCAACACCGCAGGTCTGGCCGAGGGCCTGGGCCTCGGGGCCGCCCTGGGTCTCGACCTGGCGATGCTCCGCGAGGTGTTTTCTCAGACCGGGGCCAACTCGCGGGTGCTCGAGACCGACGGCGAGGACATGCAGAAGCGCGACCACGCCTGCTACTTCAGCGCCGCCCATGCGGCCAAGGATTCCGGCATCGCCGTCCAACTCGCGAAGCAGGCCCGGGTGAAGCTTCCGCTCGCCCAAGCCGCCCTGGGCCAGTACCAGCGGATGGTCGCCGCCGGCTTGGGTGAACTCGACAAATCCGGCATCGCCGAATTGACCTTCCCGGGCCGTGGCCCGAAGGCCGCCGGTCGGGCGAAACCCGCCCGGGCGTCCACGTCTGGCGAGACCCCGAAGAAGTCCCCGAAGCCGTTGAAGCCATCCCGGGCCACGGGATCGAAGGCATCGTCGCGTTGAACGCGGACGGCCCGTGCCGAGCCCCGGAGTGATTCCAGGTCGCTTGGGGGCCGGGGACTGGGGGACTCCGGGACTCCCGGCTATTCCGTGGCAACCGCACGGCCCCGGGGCGCAGACGAATATTGCAGGAAGCGGTCCAGCAGCAGTTGGACGCCGAAGTTGTTCACGCCCGAACCGAAGAACACCGGGGTAAGCCTTCCGGCCAGAACCTCGCCATGGTCGAAGGAGGCCCCGGCCAGTTCCACCATCTCGATCTGCTCGCGCACCGTGGCGTAGGTGAGTTCATCGAGCTTCTCGCCCACGATCGGGTCGTCGAGCCCGGTCACGTTGACCGGGGCCCGATACATGCCGCCCACCACGCGTTCGAACAGGTGCACCTTCTTCTCGGCCCGGTCGTAGATCCCCCGGAATTCAGGTCCATTGCCCAGAGGCCAGTTCATGGCGCAGGAACGGAGGCCCAGCACGGCCTCGAGTTCGTCCATCAGTTGGATCGGGTCGCGGGACGGCCGGTCGAGCTTGTTGATGAAGGTGAAGATCGGCACGCCGCGTCGGGCGCATACCTCGAAGAGCTTGCGGGTCTGGGACTCCACGCCCTTGCCGGCGTCAATGACCATGATGACGGCGTCGACGGCGGTGAGCACGCGATAGGTGTCCTCGGAGAAGTCCTTGTGGCCGGGAGTGTCGAGCAGGTTGATCCGGTAGCCGGAATACTCGAACTGCAGCACCGTGGAACTGATGGAAATGCCGCGCTTCTTCTCCAGTTCCATCCAGTCGGAGGTGGTGGCGCGCTGGTTCTTGCGGGCGGTGACCGAGCCGGCCAGCTGCACCGCGCCGCCGTAGAGCAGGAGTTTTTCGGTGAGGGTCGTCTTGCCGGCGTCGGGATGGGAGATGATCGCGAAGGTGCGCCGGCGTTGGATTTCCTCCTGCAGGGTCACGCGGATGGTCCGTTTCGTTGGGGGCTCCAAGGAAAACGGCACCCCCGGAGGGGTGCCGTTCCCGGTTCGGATGTCCCGGCTCAGGCCGTCTGCGGCAAATTCTCCGCGGCCGCCTCGGCAGCGGGCTCGGCCGCCGTTTCGGCCGCCGGTTGGCCCAGGGCGGGCGTCGAGGACTCCTCGGCCGGCGCCTCTTGGGCCAGCGTCGCCGCCATTTCGGCCGCCGGGATGGATTCGTCGGATGGGATCGCCGCAGGAGCCTCGACCGCCGGGGTCGCGGCCGCGTCACCGGCGGGCTTGTCAGCCTTCCGGCCGGGCTTCGGGGCCGGGGCCGGGCGGGGGGCCGGCTTCTTGGCCGTCTCGAGCATGCCGCTGGCGAACTCGATGACATGGCCCTGATGGATGAGCCAGTGCAGGTCGTTGAGCACGGCCTGCTGCTCGGCCGTCAACGGCGTCGGCGCCGGGGCCGCTCCACCCTCAGCCGGGGCCTCGGCGGGCGCCGGGCTCGGCGCGAGGGTCTCGACCAAGCGTTTGCGGTTGGTCCCGACGTTGGCGTTGATGTGCTCGATGATCTTCCGGGTGGTCTCGGAGACGACGCTGGTCTCGATGTCGAGATGATGCGGGCGCGCCACGGCCACGTGGACCACCGTCTTGTCACGCTTGAAGAACTGGAGACCCATCGAGGCGAAGGTGCCGCTGAGGGCCGTGGCGATGCGGATCGGGAACCGCTTTTCCTTGTCGAGCGCGACGCGCGTCAGGGTCTGCAGCGGCCCGGGCAGCTTGACATCGGCCTTCGGCGCGAAGGAATCGACCTGCCGGATGATGGTCGGCTGGTGGACCTCGATGAAGTGGGCCCGGACCTCGTCCATGGACTGGAACACCTTGGGCTCCGGCACGTTGAGCGCCGTGTACTCGAAGCGGAAGCTGACCGACTCGGTCCACTGCTTCACCACGGCCTCGTCCTTGACGATCTTCACGCGGTTCTTGTACGCGTCGAAGTTCATCCGGGAGAAGCGGTCGGCGTGCAGCTTGCGCAACTTTTCCTGGTACCCGTGGAAATTCGGGGGTCCGAGCAGTTCGCCGGTCATCCCGCACTGCGCCACGAGCGTCCAGACGCCCTTGGGAGGGTCGCAAGGGAGCTTCTGCGTCTGGTAGAAGGTGTCGAAATGCGCCTTGAGGGCGTGGTCGGTCGCGGCCGCCTCGCTCAGCCAGAGGGTGTCGTCGAGGCTGCACACGAAGAGCGGTTGGACGGGCACGTCCTTCTTGGCGGCCTCGTCGCGGCGCTTGATGACCTTGAAGCCCACCGCGTAGCGGTCGGGCTTCTGCATCACGAGACCGGCCACCTCGAAGAGCGGGTAGGCGCGGCCGCTGAGCTTGATCTGCCGGGCGAGGGAACTGACGCCACCCGGTTCGGGCGTGATCGTGAGTTCGACCGGGATGAGGGGCTCCGGACGGAAGTCCGGACGACGCGGGCCCCGGCCCGGACCATCGCGCCGGGGGCCGCCCTTGGGATCCCAGGCGATGCCCGGTGCGCCGCCACCCTGACCCTGGGGCCTCGGTCCGCGATCGCCTCCGGGGCGCGGGCCCCGGTCACCGCCAGAACGTGGTCCGCCGGGTCCGCCGAAGCCCCCGGGACGGGGTCCACGATCGCCGCCCGGACCTCCGCGGGGCCCGCCGAACCCGCCGTCGCGGCGGGGAGGGCGGTCGCCTCGACCGAAACGCCGGTCCCCCCGGGATTCCCCTTCGGTGCCATCGTACCGGGCATACTTGTTGGGGTCCGTCGGTGAGGTGGCCCAGGCAGGCTGGAATAGTTTGTCGAGGTCGAGGTTGATCTCCAGTGGTTCGCTCATGGCTTAGAGGCCGCATTCATGCGGGTGTTCCCGAAATCGGCCCTGTACAATGCGTCCCGCTGTCGACGAAAGCAAGAGCCGTTGTCCCTGGATGAGCCCCCGATTTTGCCGGATTCCGGGGTGGGAAGAGGCCAGGATGGCTGGAAGGTTGTGTCAATAGTGAGGACCGACCCCTTCGGCGGCCTCGACGTCGATCTCGCTGAAGTCCTCCGCCTGGGTGACGAGCAGTTGGCCCAGGCGGGTGAGTTCGAGCAGGGCGAGGAAGGTCACGACAACCTCGCTGCGGCTCCGGGCGGTGGCGAAGAGTTCGCCAAAGCGGAAGCGGCCCCGTTCTTGGAGCAGGGTCCGGAGGGCGGCCATCTTCTCGGAGACCGTGAAGGGGTCGGCCTGGATCTCCCGGACATCGTCCCGCTCGTGGAAGCGCTTGAGGATGACGCTGACGGCCTGGATGAGGTCGAAGACCGACACGGCCTCTCGGCGCCTCGGGCCCGTTCCCTCGGGCACCACCGTCACCGAGCGGTGTCCGTAGACCTGGTCCATGCGATGCTCGAGGACCTGGAGGTCCGAGGCGGCATCCTTGAACTTCTTGTACTCCACGAGCCTGCGGATCAACTCGAAGCGCGGGTCCTTGTCGTCCGCCTCGTCGGTCTGGGAGTCCGGTTTCTGGTCGGCGGGCAGGAGTTCGCGGCTCTTGATGTAGATCAGGGTGGCCGCCATCACGAGGAACTCGCCAGCGACCTCCAGGTCGAGGTCGCGCATCTGGTCGATGTAGGCGACAAACTCCGAGGCGATGCGGGTGAGGTTGACCTGGTAGATGTCGACCTCCTGCTTCTTGACGAGGTGGAGGAGCAGGTCGAGCGGCCCTTCGAAGACGTCGAATTGGACCCGGTATTCGTTCATGAGCCCGAGGGGGAGTTGCTTCCAGCGGATGATATCCCACGACGGGTCGTCCGTCGAGCCGGGCATGGTGGAGTCGGAGCCGGGGGCGGTCATCGGGGCGGTTATTGCGGCGGACGGATGGAGGTGGGGCAGGACCGGAAGAGGAACCGGAAGAGGGATCGGAGTAGGGTTCCGGCTCAGTGGACCACCAGTGCGACCTGGCGGTCGGCGGCCTTCTCGCTGAGCCACAGGCGCAGGAGGTCCACGATCCAGTCGGACCAGCGGCGGCACTCCGGGCACCAGATCTTGCGGCCGGTGATCATCTTCACGCAGCCCCGGAGGCCGGAGAATTCCACGGTCTGAGGCCCGGCCTCGAGCGCCGTGGCCAACTGGGTGAGCAGGGCCTGCTGGAAGGCCAGTTCGCCGAGTTGCACCGAGTCGACCGCGATGGCGCGGAGATCGCCGCGCCACACCACCGGGAGGGTGGCGTGGGTGGGCGTGGGCGGAGTTTCGCCCGTGGCAAGGGCCTCGATGGGCTGGAGGGGCGGCTTCGTGGCGGCGGGCCCGGCGGGCGCCGGTTCGATCGACTGCACCTCGGCCGTCAGTCCCAGGCCTTGGAACACCTTGGAGAGCGCGGCCGTGAACTCGGCCACCGTGACATGGCTCTTGCCCAACTCGTCCTTGAAGTAATGGAGCACCCCGGCCGCAGCCTGGCGCATCCACTCCGGATCGACCTGCTGGGCCGCCGCGCCTGCCAATTCGAAGGTCAGGTGCTCGACGGAGCAGGGGATGAACTGTCCCCCCTCCTGGGCCACCAGCAGGAATTCGTCCCGGAGGGCGATCATGGGTTGCGCCTGGCCTTGGCGGCGGCTTCCGTTTCGGCGATCAGCTCAAGCTGTCGCTGGTCGTCGATCGGCAGGGATCCGAGGCGTTCGACCTCGCTGACGAAGTCGGTGGCCTCCTCGAAGTTGCGGTAGATGCTGGCAAACCGGACGTAGGCCACCGGGTCCAGCTTGCGCAGTTCGCGCATCACCCGCTCACCGATGGCCCGTGAGGTGGTCTCGCGATCGACGCTCTCGGCCAGGGCCCCCTGGATGCGCTCGAGCGCCGTGGCGAGGTCGTCCTCCGACACGGGCCGCTTCTGGCAGGCCCGTTGCAGGCTGGAGAGGAGTTTCTCCTTCGAGAACATCTCCCGCCGACCGTCCCGTTTCACGACCATGAGCGGATCGTGCTCGATCTGCTCATAGGTGGTGAAGCGCTGCGCGCAGGCGAGGCACTCGCGACGACGCCGGATCGTCGCGCCTTCCTTTGAAGACCTCGAGTCGATGACCTTGTCATCCTGACCGCCGCATTTGGGACAGCGCATAGTTGTTGGAGCATTCGTCCCGAAGAATCAACCGGCGGTAGCCTTGATTGAGGTAACCCCCCAGCGGTAGTGTCGTCAATCCGTTTGCCCGGAAACTTGCTCACACCTGCCAGCGTGCTTCAGCCGGACCGATTCAGTTGGGAGGAAAGGGGGGGCGCGGCGGATTCTTTGGCAAGACGAGGCGAGAGCGAGGCGCGGGTCGATGGAAGGCCCGAAATGAGCGAGCCACGAAGCGATTGCGGAAGAAGACGCAGCCGGCACGACCGATCCCGCTGCATCGTTCGTGCACCCAGGTGGAGGCGGTTTCAAGGAAGGTCCTGCGCCGCCATGGAGCCGCCTCAGGAATCCCCTCGCGTCCCGGTGGGGTCTTTGGCCAGTCTCGAGCCTGAGCCTCATGCCCGCCACCGCCTCCCGCCTCCAGGTGTTCACCGAGTCCGTGATCCGCGGAATGAGCCGCCTGGCCACCCGCCATGGGGCCCTCAACCTGGCCCAGGGATTCCCCGACTTCGATCCGCCGGAGGCGCTCCTGGCGGCCTTGGAGCGCGCGACCCGGGGGCCGTTCCACCAGTACGCGGTGACCTGGGGGGCGCCGAGGTTCCGGGAGGCCCTGGCCCGGAAGATTTCCCGGCAAACCGGGCTTGAGGTCGATCCCGACCGTCATCTGGTGGTCACTTGCGGGAGCACCGAGGCGATGATGGTGGCCATGATGACGGCCTGCAATCCGGGCGACCGGGTGGTCGTCTTCTCGCCGTTCTACGAGAACTACGCGGCCGATGCGATCCTATCCGGCGCCGAGCCCATCTTCGTGCCACTGCGTCCCCCGGACTTCCGGTACGATCCGGCCGAGCTGGCCGCCGCCTTCGCCCGCAAGCCCAAGGCCATCATCGTCTGCAACCCCTCCAACCCCACGGGCAAGGTGTTCACGCGGGCCGAGCTGATGGAAATCCTGGCGCTGGCCGAGGAGCACGACGCCTTCGTGATCCTCGACGAGCCCTACGAGCATCTGGTCTTCGAGCCCCACCGGCACGTGTACGCCGCGTCGTTGCCCGGGGCCATGGCGCGGACCATCACCTGCAACTCGCTCTCGAAGACCTATTCGATCACCGGATGGCGCCTGGGCTACGTCCACGCGGCCCCGGAGGTGATCGCGCAGGCCCGCAAGGTCCACGACTTCCTCACCGTGGGGGCGGCGGCGCCGCTGCAGGAGGCCGCGGTGGCGGGGCTCGAGTTGCCGGACGCCTACTACGGCGACCTGCTGGCCACCTACACCGCCAAGCGCGACGTGTTCATCGGCTGCCTCCGCCAGACGGGCCTGCCCTTCACCGAGCCGCAGGGGGCCTACTACGTCCTGGTCGACATCTCGGCCCTGGGCTTCGCGACCGACGTGGCGGCGGCCGAGTGGATGATCCGGGAGATCGGCGTGGCGGGGGTGCCAGGCTCGAGCTTCTTCCGGGAGCCCGAGCACCGGTTCCTCCGGTTCCACTTCGCCAAGAAGGAGGAGACGCTGCGGGCCGCCGGGGAGCGCTTGCTTCGGCTCCGGGCCTTTGTCGATGACCCCGGTGCGCTGGCCGCCAGCCGACGGAGGTTGGGACTGTGAGATCCCCGGTCGCCTCCCAGAAGTCCCTCCGGCTCGCGCCGGACGGGGTGAGCGTGCTGATCCTCGACCAGACGCTGCTGCCCCATGAGGTCAGGACGGTCCGCCTCCGGACCCTGGCCCAGGCCGCCCGGGCCATCCGGACCATGCAGGTGCGCGGCTCCAACCTGATCGGCGTCACCGCCGCCTTCGGCATCGCCCTGGCCCTCCGGGCCGACCCGTCGGACGCGGCGCTGGAGGCGGCCCACGCGACCCTGCTCGAGACGCGCCCGACGGCGGTGAACCTCCGGTGGGCCCTCGACCTGATGCGGGAGCACCTGAGACCGTTGCCGCCGGGGCACCGGGTCGCCGCGGCCTACAGCCGCGCAGCGGCCCTCCTGGACGAGGACGTGGCCATCAACCGGTCGATCGGGGACCATGGTCTTGCGATCCTTCGGAGGCTGCTTCGGGATCGGCCGGCCGGCCAGCCGCTGCGGGTCATGACCCACTGCAACGCCGGGCGGATCGCCACCCTGGACTGGGGCACGGCCACCGCGCCGGTCTATCGGGCCCACGAGGAGGGGCTGCCGATCCATGTATGGGTCAGTGAGACACGGCCCCGCAACCAGGGCGCGGCGCTCACCGCCTGGGAACTCGGCGGGCGCGGCGTGCCGCACACCCTGGTCGCGGACAACGCGGCGGGGCATCTCATGCAGCATGGCCTCGTGGACGTGGTGATCGTCGGGGCGGACCGGGTCACGGCCCGTGGCGACGTGGCCAACAAGATCGGCACCTACCTCAAGGCCCTCGCGGCCCGGGAGCATGCCGTCCCGTTCTACGTGGCCTTCGTCGGGGGGTCGGTGGATTGGACGCTTCGGGACGGGGTCCGCGGGATCCCCATCGAGCAGCGTTCGCCACGGGAGGTGACCCACATCACGGGCGTCGATGCCGACGGACGTCGGGTGGAGGTGCGCCTCACCCCGGAGGGCACGCCGGCACGCAACGACGGATTCGACGTGACGCCGGCCAGGCTCATCACGGGCCTGATCACCGAGCGCGGGGTCTGCCGGGCTTCCGCCGCGGCGTTGGCCCGCCTCTACGGACGGCCGGTTGCGGCCCGCGGCAGCGGACCCCGGCTTTGAGGGCGGTCGGTCGGGGCCTCACCCCCGCCGACGGGCACCCCGGCAAAGTTCCGCCCCCAACGCGTCCCGCAGGGGATCATCCGCCTCGGACCCGAAGCCGAGGTGCAGGTGGCGGGTCCAGCCCTCGGCCCGGCGGAATCGCCCCGACCACCGGCCCACGGTCGCATCGCCCTCGTCGAGGGATCGCAGGTAGCTCTCCATGCCCTGCGACACGTCCAACCACTCCTTCTGGCTGGCGTGGCAGGCCAGCGCATCGCGCTTGCGGTCCTGGACCGAGGTGGTGTCGACGTAGAACTCGGGCCGGACGGGGCGCCGCAGGGGGTCCCGGAGCCCGTGGGGCAGACTGTGGTAGAGGGTCATCGGCTGCAGCGTCGGCCGGCGCGCGGGCCGGGTGCGGTAGTTCGGCATCCCGCGGGCGAAGGCGGCGGTGACCACGATCCGGCAGGTCTCCGTGTGGTCCTCCATGTAATCCACGGGCGGGTGGGTCAGCACAACCCCGGGTTCGACTTCGCGGATCAGTGCGGCGACCCGGCGGAGGTTCAGGTCCGTATAGCAAATGCCGAGGTCGTTGGCGATCGGCGGATGCCACGTGGCGCCGAGGCTCCGGCTGGCGGCCTTGGCCTCAAGGGCCCGGGTGCGGGCCGTGGAGCGCCGTGGGAGCACCGAGCTGCCGAGGTCCCCGCTCGAGAGGTTGCAATAGTGGATCTCCCAGCCGCGGTCCCGCAGCAGCAGCAGGGTGCCGGCGGCGCGGAACTCGATGTCGTCGGGATGGGCGAAGACGGCCAGTGCGGTGGGCATGGACGCAAGGTGCCCCGGGGCACGGGTTTGGGCCAGCCTGTCCGGCGCCGTGTGGGACGGGCGGAGGTCCGCGTTGCGCCCAGGGTCGGGGTCGGTTCAGGGTTCCGGTCGCGGGGCGGCGTCTGGCGTGCCGATCCGGCGAATCGATTGAAGACCCTACACCTCCATCTGCTCCGACAAGTGACGGCCACCCTCGTGGTGACCGTCGGGGTCTTCGCGTTCGTGCTGCTGTTGGGCAATGTGCTCAAGGACGTGCTCGACCTGCTGGCCAGCCCGAAGACCTCGGCCGGCATGCTCCTCAAGGCCCTCGTCCTGCTGGTGCCATTCGTCCTGTCGTTCGCCCTGCCGATTGGGATGCTCACGGCCTCGCTCCTGACCTTCGGCCGTCTGAGCGCCGACCAGGAACTGACGGCGATCCGGGCCGGTGGCATCAGCCTCGCCTCGGCCATCGTCCCGGTGGTGGTCCTGTCGCTCGGCCTGTGCGGAGTCTGCTTCTGGTTCATCGGCGAGGTGGGCCCGAGGTCGCGGGTGGCCTTCAAGGAACTCAAGGATTCGGTGCTGCGGAGCCAGGCGACGCTGGCCTTGGGCGAGGGTCGCTACCTGGAGTTGGGCTCGGTCACGCTCTATGCGCGCAAGGTGGACGGCGACGTGTTGCGGGATGTGCGCATCTTCGCCTTCACCAACGGCACCTGCTACCTCGATCTCTTCGCCCCCGAGGCCGAGTTGCGGCGGGATAGCAACCGGTTCCCGGCGGCCCTGTCGCTGCGCAATTTCCAGGGACTGGTGCAGATGGCCGGCGGATGGCAGGGGATCTCGGCCGAGGAGCGCATCGAGCCGATCGCCAACTTCCGACTGGCCCGATCGGACCCGCCGAAGCTCAGCGAGATGTCCATGCGCCAACTTCTCGAGGAGCGGATCAAGCGTCGTGCCGAAGGGGTCGACGTGACGCCGATCGAGGTGCAGATCCACCGTCAGGCGGCCTTCTCGTTCGCCTGTCTCGGCTTCACCCTGGTCGGCATCCCGCTGGGGATCCGGGCCCATCGGCGCGAGACCAACATCGGCGTGGCCATGGCCCTGATCCTCCTGCTGCTGTACTACTCCTTCATCATCGTGGCGCAGTCGCTGGACACGAAGCCCCACCTGTATCCGCAATACCTGCTGTGGATCCCCAACTTCCTGTTCCAAGCGGTGGGGATCGCACTGATCCGCCGGGCCGACGGTCGGGCTTGAACTGATTTCACTCAGTGAACCACGTGAAAATCACAGATTTCCACGGAAATCAACAAGTCTCACCAAGTCTCTACTCCCCTCCACCACCCTCTTTTCCTGACAGTTTTGCGGTCCAACTACAGGCCAAATGCAGGGAACCCGATGATATCTCAACGCACTCGAGGTGCTCGGGCAACGGTTTGCGCACCGGCTTCTTGGCGGCCCGCTTCCCCATGTCGGGAACGACGACGACATCTTCGGTGGCAGCCGGTTCCGGATGGGTGAAAACCTCGTCGATCAGCGCGAGTTGCTTGTCCTTGAAGGCCACCTTCTCGGACTTGGTGCCGAAGAGGCGATGTTCCAGCGACTGGATGCGGAGCTCGAGCAGGCGCTTTTCGGCATCCCATTGCCGACGAGACTCCCCCAATAGAGCGAGCGCTTGCTCAAGGCTCGCAGGGGTTGAATCGGGGGCAATCACCACGCGATTGTCATAGCAATATCGCTGCCAAAAAGCCCGTGGTTATTGGGTTTGATGAAGGTTTTCGGCTCCGGAAGACAGCCCCGTTTTCGAGGTCAGTTCAATGTCTGGATAGTCCGCTCACCGGCACGGTTTGCGAGCCCTTCCGGAGCCACGGTCGCCGGTGCGTTTTTGATAGATCGATACCACCGAGAAGCAGGGTCAACTCCTCGCTCGAGAGCTCGATCGAGGGGCTCGGCGATGCCGGCCAGGCCAGCGTCCCGGCCTCGAGGCGTTTGGCGCACACCCACCAACCGGTGTTGTCCCAGAACAGGATCTTGATGCGGTTCTTCCGTGAGTTGGTAAAGACGAACAAGTGACCCGAGAGCGGATC
>VHCX01000008.1 GCA_016871615.1 Verrucomicrobiota bacterium | reverse complement strand
AGGCGGGATCTGCCGTAGCACCCCCCCGGTGGAGGGGACCGACCGGGGAGCCGGCGCTTTGCGCGGAACCCGGGACCGGTCGGGTTCCGGAGGGCCTGACGGTGATCCGGTACAGCACGTCCCCGCCGGCATTGACCGCTCGGAATTCGCGGTTAGGAATACAGTTTAAAATTTCACCCGTTGAAATTCGCCGGTTGAAATGGACGAGCAAAGACAGAAATTGACGAGCAAAGACAATTAGATACGAGTACAACAGCGGCTTCAAAACGTCCAACCTTGGTAGTCCATCATGCCTGAATCTCCCCAAGAGGCGAGCCAGCAATACGGCTACCTGCGAGCTGCCTAGGCGGCGGCTGCCGCATTGAATGTGCCCGGGAAAGTGAATCTCGTCGACGGGATCATCCAGGAGGTGCCGGCGCCGTCGCTCGTGGATCTTTCCAGCGGAAGCCGCCAGAAGATCATGTCGGCACCGATCAGCCAGGCGGCCGGCAATGACAAGCGGGAGAAGGCGCTGGCGATCATTGAATCGGCCAAGATGACGCAGGACTACTTCTACGTGAAGATCCCGGGGGGCATCAGCGATTTCGACGCGATCGACTTGATGAACCGCCTGTTCCGGGAGCGGTTCGCCTCGCTACGGCGGGATGCCATGGACATGGCGGACCTGCCTTGGATCATGAAGCTTGAGAGCGTCACCCGACGCGACATCAACACGCCCCGCAAGATCCCGATCTACTTCCTCGTCAAGGGGACCCGCAACAAGTCCTACGACGAGCAGTTGGAACTGGTCGACCAACTTGGCCTAGTGCCCGCCGACCCCGTCGAGCAGGTGCTCACCGCGCTGGCGTGCGGCTTCATCCACCCCGGCGTGGATCCGTTCCGCAGCCAGTTGGTTCGAGGCAAGGTTCCCGACTCCACGCTGTTCAACACCGACAGCCATGGGTTGCGCACCTTCCCGCTCAGCGGCGGTCGATGCCCGATCGCCTCGATGTCCGCCCTGCCGGCCATCGTGAAGTAGGATCCCCCACCCGGAGCGGGCTTGGCGTTCACGGCCGGAGCATCCGCATCGCACCCCACGTCCGCAGCGGCCGGAGGCCCTTCGTCAAGATCCGCCGGGATCCGGCCGTTTTGCCATCCCTCCAGCGACGGCGCCGTGATAGGTTCACCGCATGTCGGAACTCGAGGAGAACCTCGCCCGGATCCGGGCACGGATGGATGCGGCCTGCGAGCGCTCCGGTCGACAGCCGGATTCGGTCCGCCTGATGGCGGTGAGCAAACACCAGCCGCCCTCCCGTGTGGCCGAGGCGGCTGCGGCGGGCCTGAGGCTCTTTGGCGAGAACCGGATGCAGGAAGCCAAGGTCAAGATCCCGCAAAGTCCCGGCCACCTCGAGTGGCACTTCATCGGTCACCTCCAGTCGAACAAGGCCCGCGATGCGGTGTCGCTCTTCCGGGTCGTCCAGGGGGTCGATTCGCTGGCGTTGGCCATGGAACTCCACAAACAGGCCGTCAAGCAGGCCAGGTCGCTGCCGGTCCTCCTCGAGGTGAACGTGGCGGGCGAGTCCTCCAAGTTCGGGTGGAATCCCGATCGCCTGCTGGCCGAGTTCCTCGAGCTCAACGCGCTGTCCCGGCTGGAGGTCCATGGTTTGATGACCATCGCCCCGTATGCCGTGGATCCCGAGCGGGTCCGGCCGGTCTTCCGCAGGCTCCGGGAGTTGCGCGACCGGTGCAGCGACCTCCTGGGAGCCCCCCTGCCCGTCTTGAGCATGGGCATGAGCGGCGACCTGGAGGTGGCCATCGAGGAGGGCGCCACGCTGGTCCGGGTGGGCACGGCCCTCTTCGGCGAGCGGCCGCGCCGAACCGATCCCGACGCGGCCACGGAGGCGACGGAGGCGGGATAGACCCGTGGGGAGCGGGCCCTCCACGTGGGCTGCCGCGTGGCCAGGCCACCGAAGGTCCGGGCTCAACCGCCCAGAGAACCCGCCTGGCTGGGGTCGGCGATGGTGCCCTTGTTGAAGTCCACGTACGCCTCGGTCAGGTCGGCCGCGTGCATCACCGCCGACGACTTGCCGAGGTTCAGCCGGATGCGCAGCTCGAACGTGTCGGCCTGCACCGCCTTCCACAGGTCGGCGAAGGAGGTGCGCGTCGGTTGCCCCCGTCGCAGGCTCCAGAGCACCTTGCGCGACCCCGGGGTGACGTAGCCGATGTCCACCTTGTCCTCGACGATCGTCGCCGGGCTGTATCCCAGTGCGTCGATGATGCGCCCCCAGTTGGGATCGCCCCCATGCCAACTGGTCTTGACCAAGGCGCTGTTGGCCACCGCGCGGGCGGCCGCATCGGCATCGGCGAAGGATTTGGCCCCCTCCACGCGGACGGTGACCACCCGATGCACCCCCTCGCCGTCGCTGACGATCAACTTGGCCAGGGCCAGGCAAACGTGCGACAGGGCCGCCTGGAAGATCTCGAAGTCCCGTCCCGAGGCCTTGCGGATGGCCGGGTTACCGGCCAGGCCGTTGGCCAGGGCCAGCACGGTGTCGTTGGTGCTCATGTCCCCGTCGACGGTGATCCGGTTGAAGCTCGAGGCCACGGCCTCGTTGAGGGCGGCCTGGAGCGGCTTGGCGGCGATGTCGCAGTCGGTGGTCAGGAAGCACAGCATGGTGGCGTGCAGGCCTGGGGCCGCCCCGCCGGGGGCGACCGCAGGACGGGCACCGGTGGGAGACATGCCGGGCTGAATCATGCCCGCGCCCTTGCACATGCCGCCAATGCGGACGATTCGGTCGCCCAGCTTGAATTCGACCGCCAGCGTCTTCGGCCGGGAGTCGCTGGTCAGGATGGCCTCGGCCGCATGGGCCGCATGATCCGGGGTGGAACCGAGGAGCTCGGCCGCGGCGGCGACGCCCGCGGCCACCTGTGCCATGGGCAACTGGACACCGATCCGACCCGTGGAGCCGACCAGCACGCGGCCCGTGGAAAGGCCCAGCGTCTCCTCGGCCAGGGCCGTCATGGCCAGCGCATCCTTCATGCCCTGGCGTCCGGTGCAGGCATTGGCGTTGCCGCTGTTGACCACGACCGCCTGGGCGACGCCCTTGGCCACCCGCGACACGCATACCTTCACCGGCGCCGCGCATACCTGGTTGGTGGTGAATAGGCCCGCCACCGCCGCCGGGGTCTCGCTGACCAGCAGGCACAGGTCCCGCTTGCGCCCCTTGTCCGAGCCCTTGCCGGTGCCCAGACGCTTGATGTCGCAGAAGACCCCGCCCGCGAGGAACCCCTGCGGAGCCACGACCGCCCCGTCGACCGGCTTGAACTTCGATTGCACGCCCGGTTTGAAGCGGACCCGGGCGCGGGAGACAATCCCAAACCGCCGCGAGGCCCAGGAAAAACGACCCCACGGGAGCGGGACCGGATCGTTCCAATTCAGAACTCGACGACCTGCCCCCGCTTGGGAACCACCACTTCGGCCTGCGGCTTGAGCTTGCAAAGCGCCTCGGCGAAGGCCAGCGACGAGGACTCCTCGCCATGGACCACCGTGATCTTCCTCAACGGTCCGGAGAGCGACCGCACGTAGTCCAGCAGCTCGGACCTTCCGGCATGGCCCGAGAAGGCATCGATACGGGCCACCTGGGCCTTCACCTCGTGCGGCGTGCCGAAGATGTTGACCGGGCTGCGGCCGGACGCGATGAGGTGACCGAGCGTATGCTCGGCGCAGTAGCCCACGAAGAGGACGAGATTGCGCGGATCGCCGAGATTGTGGCTGAGGTGGTGGCGGATCCGCCCCGCCTCGGCCATGCCTGAGGCGCTGATGATGATGCAGGGCTTTTCGAATTCGTTGAGCTTCTTCGACTGGGCGGCCTCCCGGATGTACAGCAGGTGGTCCATGCCGAAGGGGTTGCCCTTGGTCCGCAGGTGCTCGTAGGCCTCGGTGTCGAAGCACTCGGGGTGCAGCCGGAAGACCTCGGTCGCGTTCACGCTCAAGGGACTGTCGACGAAGATGGGCACCTCGGGCAGGCACCCGGACTCGGTCAACTGGTTCAGCACGTACACCAGTTGCTGGGTCCGGCCGACGGCGAAGGACGGGATGATGACCTTTCCCCCGCGGGCCAGGGCCGCGGAGACCACCCGGCAGAGTTCATCGCGCGAGAAGGTCGCGTCGCCGTGCTCCCGGTCGCCATAGGTGCTCTCCACCTGCAGGAAATCGACGTCCTCGACCGGCTCGGGATCGCGCAGGATCTCCTGGTTCGGCCGGCCGATGTCCCCGGAAAACAGGTACCGGAAGTGACGACCCCCCTCGCGGACATCGAGGATGACCTGCGCCGATCCCAGGATGTGGCCGGCGTCGCGGAACTCGAGGGTCACCCCGTCCACGAGCGGCATGCGACGGCCGTAGTTGATGGCGACGAACTGACGGGTGGCCCGCTCGGCATCCTCGACGCTGTACAGGGGCTCGATCGGGGGTTGCCCCGCCTTGGCGCGCTGCTTGGAGACAAACTGGCTGTCGGCCAACTGCACCCGGGCCGAGTCCTCCAGCATCACGGCGCAGAGGTCCCGCGTGGCGAAGGTGGCGTAGATGTTGCCCTGGTAGCCCTGCTTGCACAGGTTGGGCAGGTTGCCGGCGTGGTCGATGTGGGCGTGGCTCAGCACGACGGCGTCCAAGGTGGCCGGGTCGAAGGGAAACTCGCGGTTCCGGTGGATCGATTCCTCGCGCCGCCCCTGGTAGAGGCCGCATTCCAGCAGCACACGGTGGCCGTTGACCTCCACGAGGTACATGGAGCCCGTGGTGGTGCGGGTGGCGCCGAGGTAGTGGATCTTCAAGGGGGGCAAGGCTAAGGGTTGACCCCGGGGCCTCCAAGCCGAACCTCCCAACCGGGTATCTCGGCGGATGTCAAATCCCGTCCGCTGGGTCGATGCAAAAAAACAAGTTCACCCCGGAGAGCACTTGCCACACATTGCCGCGTCAAAATCTATGGACGTAAGGTTTCCCAAGGTCGGAGAAGGCGCTGACAGCGGCAAGGTCGTCAGCGTGCTCGTCAAGGTGGGCGACACCATCACCGCCGGCCAGACCCTCCTCGAACTGGAATCGGAGAAGGCCATCGCGCCGATCCCCTCCCCGGCCGGCGGCAAGATCACCGCGATCTCCGTCAAGGAGGGCGACACCATCTCCGTGGGTGCGGTCCTCCTGAGCCTCGAGGGCGACGGGGGGGCGGCCGGTGGCGCACCCGCCGCGCCCGCCGCCAAGAAGTCGTCGGCACCGAAGGCCGCCCGCCCGGTCGTGGCCGAGGACGACGACGAGGACGACGTGCTCCCGGCCGCCGCCGAGGACGACGGCCCCGTGCCCGCCGCCAGCCCCTATGTGCGCAAGGTGGCGCGCGAACTGGGCATCCCGCTGAGCCGCGTGCGCGGATCCGGCTCCGGGGGGCGTGTGGTCATCGAGGACCTTGCCCGCTACGTCGGCAAGCTCGAGGCCAAGGTGGCCCGCGCCGGCAAGTACGCCGAGGGCCCACAGGGCTTGAGCTTCCCGCTGGTCAACCAAGACTTCGCCGTCTTCGGACCGGTCACCAGCGAACCGCTGACCCAGCTCCGCAAGGTGATCTCGGCACGCATGGTCGAGAACAAGGTCACCCTGCCCGATGTCACGCAGTTCGCCGACGCCGACATGAGCGGCATCGAGGCGCTCCGGGCGCAGTTCAAAACCGCCTACGAGAAGGCCGGAGCCAAGCTCACGCCGACGCCCTTCCTCATCAAGGCGCTGGTGACCACCCTCCAGAAGCATCCGAAGTTCAATGCGAGCCTGCAGGAGGTCGCCGAGACCCTGATCATCAAGCACTACTACCACATCGGCATCGCCGTCGACACCGACGCGGGCCTGCTGGTCCCGGTGCTGCGCGACGCCGACAAGAAGTCGCTGCTCGAGATCGCCAAGGAGCTGTCCGAGATCGCCGCGCTCGCCCGCGACCGCAAGCTCTCGCCCGATTCCATGAAGGGCGGATCCTTCACGGTCTCCAACCAGGGCGCCATCGGCGGTTCCCACTTCACCCCGATCATCAACAAGCCCGAGGTGGCCATCCTCGGCCTCGGCAAGACCTCGCTGAAGCCCGCGGTCACCGCCGAGGGCAAGATCGAGGCCCGCCCGATCCTGCCGCTGACCATCAGCTACGACCACCGCGTGATCGACGGCGGATCGGCCGCCCGATTCGCGGTGGACCTCGTGCAGGCCATCGAGACATTCCCGGCAGCGGCGGCCAAGCTCTGAGAACCCGAACCGACCATGGAAGCGATCCAGACTGAACTCGTCGTCATCGGGGCCGGCCCCGGGGGATACGCCGCCGCGTTCTACGCGGCCGACCTCGGCAAGAAGGTGCTGCTCATCGAGCGAGACCCACGCCTCGGGGGCGTCTGCATGAACCGGGGGTGCATCCCCTCCAAGGCCCTGCTGAACGCCTCGCACATGATCACGGCGGCCCGCGAGTCGGCCCACCGGGGCATCAGCTTCGGCGAGGCGACGATCGACCTCGACCGTCTGCGCGCCTGGAAGGATTCCATCCTCGAGAAGCTCGGCTCCGGCATCGCCAGCCTCGCCAAGATGCGCGGGGTCGAGGTGCTGCACGGCCGGGCGATCTTCGAATCCTCGCGCAAGCTACGGGTCGAGACCCCGACCGGCCAGCGCTACGTGACCTTCGAGAAGGCCATCATCGCCGCCGGATCGCGGCCGGCCCTGCCGAAGGCCTTCGACCTCGGCAACCCCCGGGTCATGACCTCGACCGAGGCCCTCGAGATCGCCGACATCCCCGAGAAACTGCTGGTCATCGGCGGCGGCTACATCGGCATGGAACTGGGCACGGTATATGCGTCGATGGGCTCCAAGGTCACCGTCATCGAGGCCATGGAGGCCATCCTGGCCGGGGCGGATCCCGACCTGGTCCGCCCGGTGGCGGCCTACGCCAAGAAGGCGTTCCACGAGGTGCGGACCAAGTCCAAGGTGCTCGAGATCAAGACCTCCGGGAAGCAGATCCAGGTCACCTCCGAGTTCAACGGGCAGAAGCTCGAGGAGAAGTACGACCGGGTTCTCGTCTCCGTGGGACGCGTGCCCAACGGGCAGGACCTCGGCCTTGAGAACACCGGCGTCCAGCGCGACGACAAGGGGTTCATCCGGGTGGACGAGCGCATGGCCACCGCCGACCCCGACATCTACGCCATCGGCGACATCGCCGGCGGCATCCTGCTGGCGCACAAGGCCAGCAAGGAGGCCCGCATCGCGGTCGAGAACCTTGCCGGCGAGGGCCAGGCCGTGAACCGCGACTACCTCATCCCCGCGGTGGTCTTCACCGATCCCGAGGTGGCCTGGGTCGGGCTCACCGAGACCGAGGCCAAGGCCAAGGGCATCGAGGTGCAGGTGGTCAAGTTCCCGTGGGGAGCCAGCGGACGGGCGTTGACCTACGACCGGACCGACGGTTCGACCAAGCTGATCATCGACCCGGTGACCGAGCGCATCCTGGGCGTCGGCATCGTCGGCCACGGAGCCGGCGAACTGATCGGCGAGGGGGTGGTGGCCATCGAGATGGGGGCCACGGTCCACGACCTCGGGGCCATCGTCCACCCGCATCCGACCTTGAGCGAGACGCTGATGGAAGGTGCCGAGGTGTTCTTCGGCCACTCGACCCACGTCTTCACCAAGAAGCGCAGCCACTAGGTCGGAAGCGAACCCGCCGGGTCGATTGAGGCCGGCTTGGGAAAGCCCCCGTTCCCGTCGGCGGCCCCGTGACGCAGGCAATCCGCCCGCAGCCGACACCCTGGGGTCCAACCCGGTGATGCTCCCCGGGGAAGCCCGCCCCCCAAAGCTCCGGAAACCCCAATTTTGCCGCGCAATTTCCTTCCCGGGACGCCCGAAGTCCCGCAGGTTCCCTCGACCGATGCCGGACCCGAGGTCCGGTTTCCCGTTGCATCCATGAAGAATTTCCTTCGCCTCCTGATGACCTCCACGCTCGCCGCCACGGCCGCCCTCGCCCAGGACAAGCTCGACCTGACCTCCGAGAAGGTGCGCGCCAGCTACGCCATCGGGGCGGACATCGCCGCCAGCATGTCCCGCCAGGCCCTCGACCTCGACACCAAGGCGCTGGCCGCCGGCCTCGTCGACGGCATGACCGGCAAGCTGCAGCTCAAGGACGCCGAGCTCGAGAAGGTGATGAACGACTTCAAGAAGTCGCTCATGGAGAAACGCCAGGCCGCGCAGGCCGTGGCGGCCAAGGAGAACGTCAAGAAAGGCACCGATTACCTGGCGGCCAACGCGAAGAAGGACGGTGTCAAGACCACCGCCAGCGGCCTCCAGTACAAGCTCATCAAGGCCGGGCCGGACGGCGGCAAGAGCCCCAAGGCGACCGACACGGTCAAGGTGCACTACCACGGCACGCTGATCGACGGCACCGTCTTCGACAGCTCGGTGCAGCGGGGCGAACCCATCTCCTTCCCGCTCAACGGCGTGATCCCGGGCTGGACCGAGGGCGTGCAGCTCATGAAGGTGGGCGACAAGTTCCAGTTCACCATCCCCTCCGCGCTGGCGTATGGCGAGCAGGGGGCCGGAGGGGCCATCGGGCCCAACTCCACGCTGATCTTCGAGGTCGAGCTGCTCGGCATCGAAGCCGGCAAGTGACCCGGGCGACCCGCGCCGTCCTGAAGACCGGAGGAGCCCGATTGGGGTTCCTCCGGTCTTCGAGTCTACAAGGGACGCCCCCCCAAGGACACCACCGATGGGTCATTGACGCCGGCGGCGGGCCCGCCACGGTTTCCGGGAAGCGTCCGCTGCCCTCCCCCGATGCGCACCCTCCTCGAGACGGTTGAAACCCCGCACACCCCGGAATCCCTCGGAGCCCTCCTGCACGGGGAACCCGGCCGGGTGGTGCTCAGGACGGGACACTTCGAGGGGGCCTCGGCCCGCTATTCCCTGGTCACGGCGCGCCCGTTCCTCACCTTCCGCTCGACCGGTTCCCGCTGCGAGACGCTCCACGCCGACGGTTCCCAGGCGGTCCAGTTCGGCAACCCCTGGGCGATCCTCGGCGCCCTGGCCGGCCGCTGCGAGATCCTCGACGAGGTGGACCTGCCCTTTCCTTTGGGCGGCCTCTTCGGGTTCTGGGGCTACGACCTGAAGGGCTTCGTCGAACCCCGTCTCTCCCGACATGCGGTGCACGACCTCGAGGTCCCGGACTGCCAGGTGGGTTTCCATGGGAGCCTGGCGGTCTTCGACCATCGCCTCGGGACCGTCACCCTCATCGCCACCGGCCTAGGCCTCCGGGGGGAGCGCAGCGAGCGCAACGCCCGCCGCGACCTGGCCTGGTGGCGCGGGCTCCTGGCGATGCCGGTCGACGACGAGGCCTTTTCCTCCTCTTCGTCCTCGTCGTCCTTCGAGCCGATCCGCAGGTGCGACACCGGATTGGCCGGAAGTCCGGAAAGCCGTGCCCCGGATGGCGCCGGGATCGTCTCGTCGGTGACGCGCGCGGAGTTCCTGAAGTCCGTCGAGGCCGCCCAGCGATGGATCCGGAGTGGCGACATCTACCAGGTGAACCTGTCGCAGCGGCTCTCCGCGCCCTGGACGGCCGGCGGCTGGGCGCTGTTCCGACGCCTCCTCGAAGTCTCCCCCGCCCCGTTCTCGGCCTTCCTCGACGGCGGAGATTTCTCGATCGCCTCGTCCTCGCCCGAGCTGTTCCTGCGCCTGAGCGGTTCCCACGTGGTCACCCGGCCGATCAAGGGCACCCGGCCACGCAGCGCCGACCCGGCACGCGACGCGCAGTGGATGTACGAGCTTCAGCGCAGCGGCAAGGAGATGGCCGAACTCGTGATGATCACCGACCTGCTGCGCAACGACCTCGGCCGGGTATGCGACTACGGGTCGGTGCAGGTGCCCGAGCTGGTGCGGCTCGAGCGGTTTGCCCAGGTGCAGCACCTGGTCTCGACCATCGAGGGACGCATCCGCCCGGAACTCTCCCACCTGGAGGTGCTGCGGTCCTGCTTCCCAGGCGGCAGCATCACCGGCGCGCCGAAGATCCGGGCCATGGAGATCATCGACGCCCTGGAGCCGGTAGCCCGGGGGCCCTACACCGGCTGCCTTGGCTACCTCGGGTTCAACCGCGAGAGCCAGGTGAGCATCACCATCCGCTCGGCCCTGACCCTGGGCGACCGGGCATGGTTCCACGTCGGGGCGGGCATCGTGGCCGATTCGGTGCCCGAGGCCGAATACGACGAGACGCTGGCCAAGGCCGCCGGGTGGATGCGGGCCCTCGATCCGGCCGGTGGGCCCACCCTCGGGAAGCCAGACCCCGTGCCCGGGGGCCAAGCGGATCGGAGGCGAACATGAGCGAACGCGTCTGGATGGATGGCCGCGTCATTCCCGCCGGGCAGGCCGTGGTGCCGGTCTCGGACCGTTCATTCCTCTACGGCGACGGCCTCTTCGAGAGCGTGCCCTGGGAGTCCGGACGCCTCTTCCGCTGGCGGGAGCACTGGGATCGGCTGGCCTGCGGCGCCCGCTTTCTGGGGATCCGCATCGCCTGGAGCGAGGCCGAGGTCCGTGACGGAATCCGCGCCCTCACCGCCGGGCTCGGATCGCCGCAGGCCACCGTCCGCCTGCACCTGAGCCGAGGGGTCGGGCCGCGGGGGTATTCCCCGCGCGGGGCCGATTCTCCCCGCCTCGTCGTGACCCTCCATCCCGCCCCGGCGATGCCCAAGGACGGCTGGCCGCCATTGAGCCTCAAGGTCTGTCGCACCTTCGCCGTGGCGGCCGGCGATCCGTTGTCGGCCCACAAGTCGGCCAACAAGCTCCTGAACGTGCTGGCCCGGGCCGAGGCCGAGGCCGAGGGATTCGACGAAGCCCTGCTGGTGAACACCGACGGTTGGGTGACCGAAAGCTCCAGCGGGAACGTCTTCTGGTGGGAGGAGGGTTCGCTGCATACGCCCGCGCTGGGGCTGGGCGCCTTGCCGGGCGTCACGCGGGGCGCCGTGATCGATTCGGCCCACGACCTGGGGTGGACCGTGACCGAGACCGGGGCCCCTCCCTCGCGATTGGCCGCGTCGCAGGGCATCTTCCTCACCTTCAGCACGCGGGGCCTGGTGCCCGCAGGACGCCTCGATGCCTCGACGGTCCCGATCGACTCCCGTCAGGCCCGCTTGCAGGAGGCCTTCGTGGACCGGTGCCGTCGCGAAGGGGGAGGGGCCTGAGACCCTCCGGCGGTCTGGTGCCTCGGAGACCGATCCCGGGCCGGAAGGGGGCCAGAAGGGGGCCAAAGGGGGGCGGGAAAGAGGGTTCCACCCCGTAACGGATTGCCCGACGCTTCCCGGGGTCACTTCACGGCAGGAGCCGGGGCTTCGGCCAGTTTCCGGGTGATGGCCGCGGACGCCTCGATCTTGAGCGAGGCTTGCCAGGCCTCCCGGGCGAGGTCCCATCGGCCGCACGCCGCCGCCGCGTCGCCCAGGTGGTCGAGCACCGTGGCATCGGGCTCGGTCGACCGTTGACGCGCCTTGACCAGCCACTCCAGCGCCTCGGGATGCCGGCCCAGCCTGAAGAGCACCCAGCCCATGCTGTCGAGGTAGGCCGGGTTTTCGGGCTCGGCCTTGAGGGCCTGTTCGATCATGACCCGCGCCCGGGCAAGGTTCGTGCCCTTGTCGGCCCACAGGTAGCCGAGATGGTTGAGCGCCTCATCGAAGTCGGGCTTCAGCTCCAGCGACTTCTCCAGGTACTCGATGCTCCGGGCCTCGTCGCCCTTCCGCTCCAGCATCGCCCCCACCTGGAAGTAGAACCGGTGGTCGGTGAGCGGCGGGCGATTGGTGCTGCCCAGCTTCTCGGCGGCCTGGTAGGCCTCGAAGGCCTGCTCGTAGCGCTTGAGCTGCGATCGCGCCACGCCCGAGAGGTATTCGAGGCGGAACGAGGACGGGATCTCGCGGCGGGCCCGGTCGAGCACGGCCGAGGCCTCCTCGGGGCGTTCCAGGCTGAGCAGGGCGACGGCGAGGTCGGTGTGGGCGGGCTCGAGGGCGGGATTGAGGAGGATGGCACGCTCGAGGTGGTTCCTGGCCCGCTCGAACTGCTTCTCCTCGAGGGCCACGACCCCGAGGAAGTAGTAGGTGACCGGGTTGGCCGGATCGATCTTGCGCAGCGCCTCGAGCTGTCGGCTGGCCTCCGGGATGCGCCCGGAACGCAGGTACAGCTCGGCCAGCCGGGACAGGGCCGCCGGGTTGCGCGGGGCGCGTTCGTGAAGTTCACGGAGGACGGCCTCGGAGAGATCGGCCTGGCCAGCCTGGCCGTAGCGGTCGGCGACGCGCAGCAGGATCGAGGGATCCTCCGGCTTGAGGTCACGGACCCGTGCCAACACCTCCATCATCGCGGCCCGGGTCCGCGGTTCGAGCCGGGCGTCGGCCGTGCCCACCAGCCGGTACAGGTCGGCGATCTCCAGCAGGGCGGGCGGATCCTTGGAGAAGCCGGATTGGGCCTGCGCGAGGATCGGCAGGGTCTCGGCGCTTCGCTTGCGGTCCTGCGCGAGGATGCGGACCACCGCCTGGTAGATCGCCACCGCCACGGGGGGCTTCCGGGCGGCCCGCAGGTAGGCTTCCAGGGCGTCGTCGGTCCGCCCGGACTGTGCAAGCGCCACCCCGTGCAGGGCATGGAGTTCCCCCGGGGTGCCGGGGAGGCCCGAAACGCGATCGAGCAGCCTCAGGGCCCGGTCGACCTTGCCCTGCTGGAGGAATCGCCGGGCGACATCGGCGACCAGCTCATGGTTCGAGAGGTCCTTCTCCGTGACGCGCTCGAAATAGGCCATCAGGCCCTCGGCGTCGCCGTTCATGCCCCGCACCAGTCCGGCGGCGAAGGCCGCATGCGCCTCGGCGCGCCGTTCCCACTCCGGCTGTCCGGCCCCCTTGGTCGCGACCACCGCGCCGCGACGGGCATGGCCGGCGACCGGGGGCGCCGACGACCGGCAACCGGCGGCGATCATGGCGACCACCACCGCGAGCATCGCCGGCATGAGACGGCGAACCGCCAAGGCCGATCGGACGACGGACTTCACGAACGGATTCTCGGCCCGAAACGCTCCCGATGCAAAAGACAACGCGGCCCGGTCGTGGGACCAGAGCCGCGCCCTTGAACAGCGGGAGTGGGGTGAAACGACCGGAGCGGACGCGTCACTTCTGCCAGGTACGCTTCTTGTGCCGGTTCTGCCGGAGCTTCTTCCGACGCTTGTGTTTGTTGATCTTCGCTTTGCGACGTTTCTTGAGTGAACCCATATCAGTGTCGGTCTTGAGTCGTCGTTGTCAGTAGACCACCTTGTTCAGCGGATACTCGATGATGCCTTCGGCTCCGAAGGCCTTCAGACGAGGGATCAACTCACGAACCACCGGTTCGTCGATGATGGTCTCCACGGCTACCCAGCCCGACTGACTCAAACCTGAGACGGTAGGATTACGGAGCGAGGGCAGGCTTTGCAACAGGTTTGGCAAGTCCTTCTCCCGGATGTTCATCTTGAGCCCCACCTTGATCTCGGCCTCGATGGCTCCCTTGAGCAGCAGGGCGATGGTCTTGATCTTGGAGCGGATCCACGGGTCCTTCCACGCGGCCTTGTTGGCCACGAGCCGCGGCGTGGAGACCAGCAGGGTGTCGACGATGCGCAGCTTGTTGGCCCGCAGCGAGGAGCCGGTCTCGGTGACGTCCACGATGGCGTCGACCAGTTCGCGGGCCTTCACCTCGGTGGCGCCCCACGAGAACTCGACCTCGGCCTTCACGCCATGCTTGCGAAGCCACCGGCGGGTCATGCCGACGACCTCGGTGGCGATGCGCTTGCCCTCGAGGTCCTTCACCGTGCGGATGTCCGACTCCTCGGGCACGGCCAGCACCCAGCGGGTGGGCTGGCGGGTGGCCTTGCTGAAGACGAATTCGCCGACCTCGTGCACGTCGCCCGCCACGCCGTTCTCATGGATCCAGTCGACGCCGGTGAGCCCGGCGTCGAGGTAACCCAGGGCGACATAGCGTCCGATCTCCTGCGCGCGGATCAGGCGGATCTGCAGCTCGGGATCGTCGACGTAGGGCTCATAGCTGCGGCTGGAGACGGAGATGTTCCATCCGGCCTTGGCGAACTTCTCGAGGGTGGCCTCCTGCAGCGACCCCTTGGGCAACCCGAGCTTCAGCCTGGGTGCGGGGGCGGCGGCGGTGGGCGCGGCGGCTTTGGTCTTGCTCATCGTCGAAAACGGACCGTCGGCGCTCCCGATCGTCGCGGATCTCCCCGAACCGGCTCCCGGGGCGCCCCACGGGACCCATGGAACTGCCAGAGAACCGTCCCGGGAGCGACTGATTTCTGCGCGCCACGCCGGCCGATGGAGCCCTCCAACTCGACAGGGCGGGACGGGGATGTAGGGTTCGGCCCATACGTGAACCGCCTTCTCCAGACCCTCGCCGCGCTGCCTCTCTCCCTCTGCCTCCCGGCTCCCGGAGCCCTCGCCCAGGACGCGTTGCCCAAGGGCATGGAGACCCTCGATTTCCGCCGCGTGGTCCGGGAGGCCAAGGATCGGGTCTTCCCGTCGGTGGTGTTCATCAAGTGCGTGCGTGAGGACATGCAGGGGGGCAAGCGACAGGCCCAGGAGGTGTCCGGCTCCGGCGTGCTGGTCTCGGAGACCGGCGAACTGCTCTCCAACTGGCATGTGGTCGACAAGGCCACCGAGGTGCGCTGCCTGCTCTCCGACGGACAGGCCTTCAAGGCGAAGGTCCTCGGCTCCGACAAGGACACCGACGTCGCCCTGCTGAAGCTCGAACGTCCCGCCGACTCCAAGCCCCTGCCCTTCGCACGCCTCGGGGTGTCCACCAACCTGGTGGAGGGCGACTTCGTCATGGCCATGGGAGCGCCCTTCGGCCTCTCCCGATCGGTGTCCATCGGCATCATCTCCTGCACGCAGCGCTACCTGCCCGGCTCGAGCGAATACAGCTCCTGGCTCCAGACCGACGCCTCGATCAACCCCGGCAACTCCGGCGGCCCGCTGGTCAACACGCAGGGCGAGGTCGTGGGCCTCAACACCCGCGGCATGATGGGCGGCGGCGGGGACATGGGCTTCACCGTGCCGATCGAGGTGGCGCGCGTGGTGGCCGAACAGATCCGGCAGCACGGAAGGATGGACTGGAGCTGGACCGGCCTGCAGTTGCAGCCGCTCAAGGACTTCAACCGCAACGTGTACTTCCCGGAGAACGAGGGCGTGATGGTCGCCGAGACCGACCCGGAGAGCCCCGCACGGCGCGCGGGCATCCAGACCGGGGACCGGATCCTCAGGATCGACGGGGTCGCCGTGACCGGCCTCACCATCGAGGACCTCCCGGGCGTGCGCCGCCGGATCGGCCTCCTGCCCAAGGGCCGGGCCGCGGAGTTCGAGTTGGTCCGCAAGGGACAGACCCAGACCGTGCCGGTGACACCCCGCGCCAAGGGCAAGGTCGAGGGCGAGGAGATCGAGTGCCGCCGGTGGGACTTCACGGTCAAGGCCATCAACCAGTTCGACAACCCGGACCTCTTCTTCCACCGCAACCAGGGGGTGTTCATCTACGGGGTCAAGTTTCCCGGCAACGCGGCCCAGGCCGGACTGACCCAGCAGGACATCCTGCTCAAGATCGACGGCCGCGAGGTGCGGACCCCGGACGAGGTCAAGAACCTGCATGCCGAGGCCCTGGCCAACGTGGCCGACAAGCACCGGGTGACCGTGGTGCTCCTGCGGAACGGAGAGCAGCGCCAGGTGGTGCTGGACTTCAGCCGTCAGTACGACAAGGAGTGACCCGGCGGCCGGCCCGGGCCAAGCGCCCCAAAGCGCCCCCCAAAAAACACCTCGTACCGGGGGGGGCCCTCAGTGCTTGGGCTGCGGATTGCGCCACTCATGACCGCTCTTGGCCAGCAGGTCGTCGGCCGCGGCCGGTCCCCAGGTTCCCGCGGCGTAGAACTCGCGGTTGGTCAGGGGTTTGCCCACCCAGGCACTACGGATGGCGTCGACGATGCTCCACGCCGTCTCGACCTCGTCGCGACGGATGAAGAGCGTGGCATCTCCGGCCATGGACTCGAGCAGCAGGCGCTCGTAGGCCTCGGGCGTGTAGGCCCCGAACTCGGTGTCGTAGCTGAAATGCATGCGCACCGGCCGGAGTTCGGCCGCGCCGCCCGGCACCTTGCCGTTGAAGCGCAGGGTCATCCCCTCGTTGGGCTGCAGGCGAAGCGTCAGCGAGTTGGAGTCGATCTGGTCCTTCGCCGCGAAGAGGATGTTCGGGGCGCTCTTGAACTGGATGCGGACCTCGCTGGCGCTGAGCGGCAGGTTCTTGCCGGTGCGGATGTAGAACGGCACGCCATGCCAGCGCCAGTTGTCCACGAACAGGCGCATCGCCAAGAAGGTCTCGACGTGGCTGTTGGGCTTCACCTTGGTCTCGCTCCGGTAGGCGGGCCGGGCTTCGCCGTCCACCTCACCGGCGAAGTACTGGCCCCGGACGACGTTCTCGGCCACCTGGGACGGCGTCATCGGCCGGATCGACTTGAGCAGCTTGACCTTCTCGTCCCGGACATTCTCGGCTCCCAGGCAGCTCGGTGGCTCCATGCCCACCAGCGACAACACCTGCAGCACGTGGTTCTGCACCATGTCGCGGATGGCACCGGCCTCCTCGTAGTAGCCACCGCGCGAGCCGACGCCCAGCTTCTCGGCCACGGTGATCTGCACGTGGTCGATGCACTCGCGGTTCCACAACCGCTCCCAGATGCCGTTGGAGAAGCGGAAGGTCAGGATGTTCTGGACGGTCTCCTTGCCCAGGTAGTGGTCGATGCGGAAGATCTGCTTCTCGTGGGCGAAGCGGGTCAGCTCGGAATTGAGGGCCTCGGCCGTGGCCAGGTCGTGGCCGAAGGGCTTTTCGACGACGATGCGCTCCGGGGTCACGCGGCCCTCGGCCTTCTGGAGCAGGCCCACCGCACTCAGGTGGCCGGTCACCTCGCCGAACTGGCTGGGATTGGTGGCCAGGTAGAACAGCAGGTTGGACCGGAGCCGCTCGTCCGGGAACCCATGCAGCAGCTCCCGGAGCTTCTGGTACCCGACCGGATCGGACATATCGGCCTGGCAGTAGTGGATGTTCGCCGCGAAGGCATCCCAGACACCCTCCCGGACCGGCTGCGTGCGGGAAAACCTGCCCAGCGCCTCCCGGAGCTCGGCACGCCAGGTCGCGTCGGTCTTGTCCCGCCGCGCGAAGCCCACGATGCGGAAGGGCTGCGGCATGAGCTTCTCGAGGGTGAGATGGTAGAGCGCGGGGATCAACTTGCGCGAGGTCAGGTCACCCGAGGCGCCGAAGATGACCACGGTGCACGGCTCGGCGGGACGCCGTGCCTGGTCGGACCGGGACACGAGCAACTCGTCGAGGATCTGGGATTCGTTCATACGGCGAGCCAAGAGTGGGAGAGCATGCCCGGCTCGGCAACCGCCCAATGGACGATCGTCACGTGCCCCGACTTGCCGACCGGCCCCCGCGAGGCTTTCATTCGCACCGTGGCCGGCCCGCAGCAACCAATCGCCCGGGCCGGTGTTGCAACCCCAAGATGACGATCTCCGCCGCCATGAACACGCGAAAGCATTTCAGCCGGGCGACCTTCCGGGCCGCCTTCACCCTCGTCGAGGTCATGATCGCCGTGATGATCGTCGGGCTCCTGACGATGATCGCCGTGCCCAACGTGCGGAAGTTCATGGAGACCGGCAAATACAACGCGATCCTCGCGAACCTGAAGGCCGTCGAGTTGGCCAAGACCACCTGGCAGAACGAGAACCGCAAGCCGGACACCGCCGAGCCGAGCCCCGACGAGCTGGCCCCGTACTTCCAGGGTGGCAAGTTCCCCAACTCCGTCATGGGCGAGACCTACAACATCGGCAACTGCACCGACGCCTCCCGGCCCACGGCCACCACGCCCAGCAAGATCCGCAACATCGAGGCGGGCGGCCAGATCACCCTCGACGAGAGGTGAGTGGACTGCCCGGGAACTCTTTCGCCGCGGGATATTGCGAGGGAATGATCTCCCCGGGCAAATAAGGCCCTTGGCGGATCCGAGACTCGGGGCCAATCTCCGGTTAATCTCGGGGCCAATCTCGGGGCCAATCTCGGGGCCAAAACCGGAACCCGAAGAACGCCCAAGCCTGGGCATCCACCCTGAATCCACGGCGGGATCGGTCGCTTGGGCCTCCGTCCAACCTGCAAAACCCGTCGTGCCAGGCCTCTGGTCCATGGCAATGGCTGCTCCAAGGTCTTTCCCGTCCTTCCCGTCTTCAACTCAGCCCTTGGTGATTTCGAGATTCCGGCTGAGCTGGGTCAACTCGAGCACCTTCTGGACGACGGGCACCGGGTTGAGCAGGCGGATCTGACCCTGCCGCGACGTGATGAAGCGGTGGACGCTGACCAGCGCGCCGAGGCCCGTGCTGTCGATGGCCCGCATCAGCGACATGTCGATGCCGATCCGCGTGTGATGGGGCTGGACCGACGCCCGGACATTGTCACGAAACGAGCCCGCATTGCTGGCATTCAGCACGGCGATGCCGCTGACCACCAGGGTCTTCCCAAAGGATTCGATTCTCATCGCTGGACCGGGGATCCAATCCCCTTCAACCCACACCTATCGGCAGACCGTCGGCGAACTTTAGGACCGGAGGCAACGGGGATTCCGCCAAACCTCGGGCGGGCTCCGGGGAGATCACCTTTTGTGTCAATAGTGAGGACCGACCGCTTTGGACGAGGCCCCCAGACATCGCGCCAAGGCCACGAACCCCTCCAGGGACACCTTCTCGGCCCGTTCGGAGGGCAGGATCCCCACCCGCTGGAAGGCGTCCTGCAACAACTCGGGTGGCCACAGGGTCTTGAGCAGCTTGAGCATCATCTTCCGCCGCTCGGAGAAGGCCCGCTTGACCAGCCGAGTGAAGACCTTCGAACCCTCCTCGTCGAGCAGCGGAACCGGACGGCGCACCAGGCTGATGCAGGCGCTGTCCACATCCGGGATCGGATGGAAGCATCCACGCCGGATCCTGAACCATTCCCGGACCTGATAACGCAAGCCGAGCAGCAGGGTGAGGATGCCGTAATCGTCGCCGTCGGTGGGGGCGGCGATGCGCTGCACGACCTCGGCCTGCAGGGTGACGACCATCCGTTGCGGAGGGATCGGGGCCTCGGCCAGCTCGACCATCAATGGCGAGGCCACCGAATAGGGCAGATTGGCCACGAGCTTCCAGTCGCTCCAGTCGCGTCGGTTCTCCTCCACCCAACGCAGGGCATCGGCCTCGAGCAGCTCGAGCGACCCCGGCCCCGCCCCGGAGAGCGCCCCGGCGAAGCGCTCCCGGAGCACGGCCACTAGGCGGGCGTCCTTCTCGATGGCCAGCACCGAGGCCGCCCGGGCCAGGAGCAGCCCCGTCAGCGGACCCAGGCCGGGACCCACCTCGAGGACGCGGTCGGTGGGCTGGAGGTCGGCGGCGGTCACGATCCGCCGCAACTGGTTGCCGTCGTGGAGGAAGTTCTGCCCCAGCGACTTGGTCAACTGGATGCCTCGCGACTCCAGCAAGGATCGCATCTCGTTCAGGGTCATCGGCGCGGCCTCCGTGGGGTGGCGCGCGTCCGGGGCGACGCCGAGATCCGGGCCCCGATCAGATGATCCAGCGCCCCGTTCAGGCAACGCAGGGCCTGCGCCCACTGGGCCTCGGTCAGGGTCAGGGGCGGCGTGATGCCGGTGACCTCGGAGTGCTCGCCCTCCGGGAGCATGAGAACGCCGCGCCGCAGCACCTCCTGCATGAGGTCGACCGAAAGGGCGGTGTCCGGACCACCGTCGGCACGGCGCCAGGCAATCCCCGCCATCAGGCCCACCGCCGACACCCGCGACACCCGGTCGGGGAACCGATGCTGCAAGGCCTGCAGTCCGGCCTCGATCCGGCGCCCCATCCGGGCTGCGCGCCGGGGAAGATCGAGACGCCTCAGCTCGGCGATCTGCGCCAGGGCCATCGCACAGCCCACCGGGTGGCCGAGGTAGGTGCTGGTGTGGATGGCCTCGCCCATGGCCTCCGGCCAGGCATCCATGACTCGGGCCCGACCCACGCAGGCGCTCAGCGGGAATCCACCCGTCAGGGCCTTGCCGAGGCAGACGAGGTCGGGCACCACGCCCGAATGCTCGCAGGCGAACCAGGCCCCGGTGCGCCCGAACCCCGTGTAGATCTCGTCGAGGATCAACAGCGCCCCGTGCCGGTCGGCCCACCGGCGCAGGCAGGGCAGGAACCAGGGCGGCGGGATGCGGATGCCGCCCCGGGCCTGCATGGGCTCGGCGATGATGGCGCCGATGTCGCCCGGGGCCCTGGCCCCGTCGAGGGCCCGCTCCAGGGAGGCCTCGGTCGCCGGGCCCGACGGATCGTCCGGGCCGGCCCCGGGGAAGTCGACGAAGCGCCCGAACTCCCGGAGCTGGTCCCGGAACGGATCGCGGAAGTGGCCGCGCTCGGTGGCGTTCAGCGCCCCGTAGCCGACGCCATGGTAGCCGCCCCGGAAGGCGATCACACCCGGTCTTCCGGTGGCCAGCCTCGCGGTCTTCAATGCGGCCTCGACCGCCTCGAAGCCCGAGCATCCGAAGATCACCTTGCCGGTCTCGGGTCCCGCCGGGCGGCCGGCGCGCCGACGGGTCCAGCGGCCGAAGGTGAGCCGGCTGAGTTCCATCGCCAGACGGCCCTTGAGGGCATGGGGATGCACGTCGCCCATGGCATGCAGCAGTTCCCCCATCTGCCGGCGGCCGGCCCGCACCACCGCCGGGTTGGCGTGACCCGCGGCTGCCACCCCGAAGGCCGCGGTCAGGTCGAGGTACCAGCGGCCGGACTCGTCCTGCACCCGGCAGCCACGCGCACGCTTCCAGACGACGGGCCAACCGGCCCCGGGGTCGAGGAAGGTGATGTTGCGCGATTCGTACCGCTGCAGCCTCCCGAGGGTCTCGGACGTGCGGTCTGGGATGGGATCGCTCATCACACGCCCCGCTCGTCGGCGGGCCAGATGAACTTGTGCATCTGGAGCTGGAACCTCGCCGGGACCCGGTCGGCGACCATCGCCTCGACCAGTTCCCTCCGGGTGATCGGGGTCAGGCCCTTGGGCACGGGCTTGAGGGACTTGTCCCGTTGGGACTCCGACAGGGGGGCGACCCATGAGAAGAGGATCGGGCACACCGGGTCGAGCCGCTGGTCGCGGATCACGGCCTTGGCCCACTCGTAGTCCTCGCGGGTGCCGATGACGAACTTCACCTCGTCGGTGGCCCGCAGGTAGGGGATGTTCTCCCATCGGTTGCGCGCCGACTCGCCGCTGCTGGGGCACTTGAGATCCATGATGCGCCGCACCCTCGGGTCGAGCGGCGAGATGTCATGGGCGCCACTGGTCTCCACCAGCACGGTGAAGCAATCGTCGGCCAGCGACTGCATGAGGCGGGCGGCATTGGGCTGAAGCAGGGGTTCGCCCCCGGTCAATTCCACCAGCGGCAGCTTGTGCTGGGCCGAGGCGTCCCCGGCGTTGACCACCGGTGGAAAATGGGCGACGTCCGGATGCCGGTAGGGCTCGGCTAACCGGTGCACCTCCGCCCGGATGTCGTCGAGCGAGCGCCGCTTGCCCGCGGTGAAGGCGTAGGCCGTGTCGCAATAGGAGCATCGCAACTGGCAACCCGTCAGGCGGACGAAGACGCAGGGAAGCCCCGCGAAGGTGCTCTCACCCTGCAGGCTCAGGTAGACTTCGTTGACAACCAGTGTGTCGGCCACGGACCGACCCTAGCATGACCGACCGCACGGGGACAGGAACCACTTCTCGGCAGGACCCGGGGCCACCAGGGGCGCCATCGTGGACATTTGGACCCGAGGGCTGGAGCCGCCGGGGAGTCTCCGTGGGTTCTCCGTGGGTTCTCGATTGCCGTGCGGGGGCCCCGGAGGCACCGTTTCCTCTTACCGACCATGTCCAAGAAATCGCAATACCGCTTCTGTGTTGGCCCGTGGAATTTCAGCCAGGGGCAGGACCCCTACGGCCCCACCGTCCGCCGCGAGGAATCCTTCGACTGGAAGCTCGCCCAGCTGAAGACCCTCGGCTTCGACGCCATGATGTTCCACGACGACGATGCCGTGCCGGACATCGACTCGAAGCCCTCGAAGCAGGTGCTCCAGGAGGCCAAGGCGCTCAAGAAGCGCCTCGACAACGAGGGCATCGCCGCCGAGATGGTCGCCCCGCGCCTGTGGTTCGCCCCTCAGACCATCGACGGCGGCTACACCAGCAACGATCCCAAGCTGCGCCGCTACGCCATCGACCGCTCGCGCCAGAGCATCGACATCGCCAGCGAGTTGGGCACCGACATCTTGGTGCTCTGGCTGGCCCGCGAAGGCACCTACCTGCGCGAGTCCAAGTCGGGCGCGCGTTCCACCGAGCTGCTGGTCGAGGCCTTCGACGCGATGCTCAAGCACGACAAGAAGATCCGCCTGGCCATTGAGCCTAAGCCCAACGAGCCGATGGATCACGCCTACCTGCCCACCACCGGGCACGCCCTGGCCATCGCCCAGCACACCCGCGATCCCAAGCGGGTCGGCTGCGTCATCGAGTCGGCCCACGCCATCCTCGCCGGCCTCGACCCGGCCGATGAGATCGAGTTCGCCATGTCGTTCGGCAAGCTCTGGTCGCTGCACCTCAACGATCAGAACGGCCTGAAGTTCGACCAAGACAAGCCCTTCGGCTCGGCCAACCTGCGCGTGGCCTTCAACCAGGTCCGTGCCCTCGAGCGCAACGGCTACGGCAAGAAGGGCGAGTATGTCTGCTTCGACGTGCATCCCTTCCGAACCACCGCCGAGGCCCAGTGGCTGTCGCACTTGGCCAACTCGCGCCGCACCTTCGAGCACCTTCTGGCCAAGGCCAAGAGCTACCCCGAGAAGGAAGCCGCCCAACTCATCGCCGCCCGCAACTACCAGGACCTCGACCAACTGGTCATCGAGCACCTGCTGGGCACCCGCTGACGCCCGAGGGCCCCGGGAATTTCCCTCGAGGCGTCTGGGCTCTGACAGGAAAATGCCGGACTCCCGAGGGAGTCCGGCGTTTTTTGGGTCGGGCTCCGATGCACGGTCCATCTGCTGGATCGGCCGCCCGGATCTTCTCCGTTGGGAAGAGTGCCTGGGCGGAGTCGCCGCTGGCATCTCCGCCGGATTGTGGAAGTCCACGGTTGCTGATCATTCTCTCCGCGTGCCACGCCGCTCCTGGCTTTCTCTAAACCGCAGGATCTGCCACGCCCTGATCGGCGGGTTGATGGTGTGCCAAACCCTCGACACGACGGTTGTCTGCGCTCACGAAACCGTCAGGCCTTCAAGCATCGGGGAGAAACCCAGTCAACCTTCTTTAGGAAACTCAAAACACCAGAGTGCCGGCCGAACGTTTTTGCGCGACGGAATCGCGATGGAGATCGTGGCTGCCGCACCCCTGGTGACGCATCCGGTCCACATGGAGTTCGATCACCGGGGCAGACTGTGGGTGGTTGAAGGGAACTTCGACAACTCAGCGGGCACATCGAGAAGACCAGGGACCCAAGGAGCAGCGGCGAGGATCGTCACCCTTACCGACAACGACAACGATGGTCGAATGGATGCGAGAATCGTCTTTGACGACCAGTTGGACCTTCCCGCTTCGATCGTGGTCCAGCCCTCTGGCGTTTACGTGAGCCAAATCGAGGGGCTGATCTGGCTCCAAGACTTGGATGGTGATGGGCGCTCCGACACCCGCACGCCGATCGCCAGCATTGAATCCGAACCGGCAAACCGCTTTGGCGATGCCCCTTTGCAAGACCGATGGCTGGCCCCGCCGATCTTTGCGAACCTCGACAACTGGATCTATTGCCCCAGCCAGGGTCTCCGCATCCGGGCGACACCGGGCCGCGCTGGACACTGGACACAAGAGCACCTACCGGCCGGATGGAACACCCTCTTGGGGCACGACGAGGCTGGGCGCCTGATCCACGCTTCGACCGGGGGATGGTTCCGCTTCGAATCGGTTCCGCACCGGTTTCTGAATCGCAATCCGAATCACAAGCCAGAGACCTCCGCTGTTTCGGTTCCCGACAAAATCCCGATCGATTCACAGCCAACCCAAGCGGATTCAACGCACAAGGCCACCGCCGCTTCGCGGGATGCTACACGGGTCGGATCCACGGTCTATCGCGGCGACCTCTTGCCCGCACAGTACCGCAACGCTCTCTTCGCTTGTGACTCGGTGCATGGAATGATCCGCCAGTACCGGGTGACACCCGATACCGAACCGATTGGAGCCAAGACCGAAGGGGAGCCGGCCTTGTTCTTGAGTCTGGGCGATGATGACTTTACCCCGGTCCAGCTTCAAAACGGGCCGGACGGCGCGCTGTACATCGCGGACATCGGATCGGCGTTCCCGATGAAACTCCTGGATGCGAGGAGCCCACGAGGTGCGGCCAAACGGGCTCGACCGTTCGCCGGAGCGCGGTCCACCGGCCGGATCCTGCGGATCGCTCCCGCGTCGAAAGCCTCCCGAGCAACACCCCGACTGGCCAACGTGCCCAGCCTCTGGGAGATCACCCCGAGATTCACCGGTGACAACGGCTTTTGGAACGAGGCCGCACAGCGATGGATGGTGGAACACGAGTCTTCGAAATCCGCCAGAATCCTCGAGCAGTGGGTCTCGGACCACCAACGGTTGGTCGGAAACCAGGAGTCGACGCCGGCACCGATCCGCCTGCGGGCCTTGTGGACTCTCGAGGGACAAGGACGGTTGACGTCCGAGATCCTCAGGATCGCGATGGATGATCCGGATACGACCGTGAGGTCGGCGGCCTTGCAAATCACTGCAGACCAACCTCCCGGGCCGATCCGTGAGGGGGCCCTCGCTTGGGTCCTCCAGCGATCAGCGGCATTTCCACGGGCGACTCATCCTTCGCTGCTGGCCTGCCTCGGCTCGGCGAAGACTACTCAGGCCGACGGGGTCATGCGTGCGGTGCTCCTTTCCAACCCGATCTCGGTGCTCTTAGAAGACGCCGCCCTCGGCGGACTCGCCGGCAGAGAATTGTCATTCCTCAAACAACTAATCACCGACCCCAATTGCGGACCCGCCCAGGATCGCCACGCGCACTGGGTGGAACGCCTTGCCGGCTGTATCCGAGCCTCAGGTGATGCCACCGATCTCGAGCAGGCCGTGGACCTTGTTTCAAGACTGCCGGAGACGGACTGGAAAGTCTCCGCCCTGTTGGCCGGGCTGGCCGGACCGCCGTCCTCGAATGCGGGAGGCACCATGGAAGGCCAACATCCCCTGCACCGACCTTCCAGCCCCCCCTCGGGCTTGACCGCTCTGCGGCGCATGCAGAATCCGCAAATCCGGGAATGGGTCAGACGCCTCGAACTGCGCCACCGATGGACCCAACCCCCTTGATCACGGCGTCTGGTCAGAACGTCGGTAGACCGAGCACCTACGACCGTCCGTCCAAACCGCCAACACCTGGAACGGTTGAACCGTTTCACCCGCGACGATCAGTTGGGCGTCGCCGATCAGACCCGAGAATCCCAGTCCTTCAGCGGAGGAAACCTTTCCGGTTCCACCCGTCGAACCCGGCCAGAACACGAGAGCCGGCCAAGACTGTGGCGGAGACCCGAAGGTCCGATGCCCATCGGTTTCCTTGAACGTGATGAGCCAAGCTGGGCCTTCCGGAGTCGGTATGACCACGGCATCGCGAATGGGGGCGACTTGCAACTCCAACGGCAGCGGCCGTCTCTCCCAGCGACCCGAGTCCCCCTTGGAGAGCATCGAGTTGGCGACATCCACCCTCTTGGCCGCGCCCATGCCACGGTGGATGCGCTTCCCGCGGGCCTTGGAGTATTCAACCACGTTCGAGAACGGGGCCTCGTCCGGGTCCCCTTTGAAGTGTTTGAACGGGATCAACGGCCGGGCCACGCCTTCCGCATCCCACATGGATTCGATGAGGCCGGAGAATTCGGTCTCATTCGTGGACCGGACCAACAACCAACCCAAGTGGCCATCGGCTCGGAATACCCATTCATTGTTGAGGCCATAGCCTGCGACCAGCACCTCTTCCCGGCCGCGGACCCTCGAGCCAGGCCCCTTGAAGAGCGCCGTCTGGACATGAGTCACGGCCGCCGGATCGACCGGGCCAACGATGGGCTTCCATCGACCTGAACCCACGAACTCGGAAGTCTCCCAAATCCGACCGAACCATTCCGAGACAACCCAGGTTCCACCTCCGCCGGAATCCATCCAAACCGCATCGCTGATGCGACTCTCGAAAGGAAGGTTCGTCACGGCCGCACCGGTTCCAGCGGCGACATCCCAAAGCACTGCATTTGGGTATTCCGGGAACCGGCCAAAATGACCCGCACCGCCCAAGAGCCAAGGCCCAGAATCAGGCCCCACCACACGAGTCAACCCGTGGTCTGGGACTGTCCCGATGGCCTGGATGCTCGAGCCAGATTCCAATCGCGACACGCCGGCCTTATACCTGGCCCCATGGCGATAGGTATTCTCGATCCATCCGAGGTTCGGGCCCGGAAGAAAGGCGGCGGGAGCCGGACTGACCCGCTTCAAGATCAGCTCGGCCGACCAATTCGTGATGCCTCCACCCGACTGGGTCAGTTTCACGAGACTGCCCCCACCGCTGTCCGCCACCCACACTTGGTTGCCCAGTGTCTTGTGGAGGAACCGATTCCCATCGAGCGAGACCGGCAGATGGACCTGCAGGAACAAGTCGTCATGGTGATCCCCCGAGGTGCCGGGCAACCGGAACTCCCCACGCTTGTTATAGGGTGTGGATCGCACCGGAAGCTCGGCGGTCACCGGCGGCCTCGTTGGACCCGGAGGCTTGGACTTTGGGGCACGGATGCCATGCCATCCCGGAGGCAGCGAGTATTCATCCACCCGTTCATCCACCCAGGTGACTTCGACGCTCACTTTGGAAACACCGCTGTCCAATGGGGCGTAGAACTCGGGCGGCGGACTGCTCAGGTAGGTCCCGCCCCCGAACCAGGTCGAGGGACCCGCTCGAGTGCCGCTCTTCCAACGCACGCGCGTGCCTTCCAACGGCAAGCCGCCGGGAGTCGCCTCCAAACTGAGGCACACGAATCGGCCATCCGTTCGATTTTCGAACATCTGGAGCGGTTCAGCAAAATTGTGCACCACCAGGTCCGGATCCCCATCATGATCCATGTCGCATGGAACGACCGCCATGGTGATGGATCGAGCTTGGGCCAAACCCAAGACTTCCGATTGCTCCTGAAAACGACCGTCGGGAGTCTGAACGAAAACGAACAATCCATTTTCCTTCGTGCTGTAGAAATCAGCAACCCCCAGGTCGCGAGGTTTCCCTTGGTCTTGAAGGTTCTGCGCATACCCTGATGGGACCAACAAATCCGTCCGCCCATCGCCGTTGATGTCCAACCAAACCGGCCCCCAACTCCATCCCGAGGCGGCCAATCCGTTCAAGGTTCCCACCTCGTTCCACGTCCGGTGGGGCCGATTCGACACGAACACCGTGTTCCGACTGATTTGTCTCAGTGAACCAAACAGTTCCGACGGTTTCTCATTCAAGTAGGTGTCATCATATTCGAGGATCCGTTGCGTCGGATTCCGAGGAAGCATGTCCGTCACTATCCAATCGGGCACACCATCTTTGTTGATATCAGTAAAAGCAACCCCCATGGAAAACAAACTGGTGTACGGCACATGGTCTTCAATCTTGTCTACAAACCGGCCACCTCCCGCATTGATCCACAACCGATCGGGGCTGTGATAATCGTTGCAGACATACAAATCAGGCAACCCGTCACCATTTATGTCTTGGAAAGCACACGACAGCGACCAATCCAACTCCAAGGCCTTGTCGACGGAGTTGCCGTAATCCGCAATCGTTGAAAACGGTCGAAAGATCAAATTCGTACCGCCTCGATTCGAAAGAACGGCGCTGGCCGCACCCATCTCGGCTACCAAGCCCGTGCTGCTGACCCGGAATCGATCCGAGTCGAACTCCCCGGATCCCATCGATGATGTGTTGATGAACCGACGATCGGCTCCCCCACTGGTCCGCATCGAATGGGAATTGCGGCTTCGATTCTGCCGATAACCCAAGGCGACGATGTCCACATTCCCGTCTTGGTCGATATCGCTCACCGCCATCCCACCCCAATACGCCCCTTTGGGAGCGTTGTATCCGAGATCCTGGGTGCTTAAACCTGCTTGTCCGTTGCCATGACTCACCCGAATTCCTGCATCATAGGTTGAAGTGATCAAATCCAACTGCCCATCGCGGTCCAAATCCGTGATGACGATTCCTGCGATCGTGGACTTTTGAGTCGTTTCTGATAATCGGGCGTTTGCGTTGGTGAATTTCCAAGGCCCACGATCACTATAGTACACACCTCCCCAACCGGGCTTGCCCCCAAGAACGAGATCGGGCCAACCGTCCAGGTTGATGTCCCGAATCGCCAATCCCCATCCATTCAAAATGAAGGTGATATTGCTGACCTGTTGGCTAGTGATCGGATTGGTTTGACTAATACCAGCTTGAAGCACACTTCTCGATTTGAACTGAGGCGCTTGGCCGTACATCTGAACTTCGCCAACCAGGATCATCGTCATGAGAACAATGATCCTCGCTCCCGATCTCAACCAGCAATTTTCGGACTGTATTTTCACTGTTCACAAAAAATCGCCCACCGTTGCGGGTGGGCGTTTTGATCAATCTATGAATTTAAGAAATACACTCAATTAGTCTATATTGATGACTCGATAAAACGAGGCAGCCGATGTCGATGGCAATGTGACGGTGCTGTTCGGTATCAGCATCGACTTCATGGCCGCCGCTCGATCGACCGGCACGTCCATGACGTCCTTCCAAACCTCTCCGAGGTCGGATTTGACTTGAAGGCGATAACTCTTGGGCAACGCTGTAGGGTCGGCATTCCGAGAAAGAATGCTCAATTTGGTAGCACTGCTCGAGGCGTCAATCAGGATTTGAGCCGGGCTGCTCAACTGATTGTCGACACGGTGAACCGGCAGATAGAAATCCAAGATGAATTCCTCAGCCTTGGCACCCGCCTCCGGGATGACCGAGGCTCTCACCACCACCTTGGAACCCTTGGCTCCCACAGGCACCATCCAGACGAGGTGATTGGTACCCTTCAGTTCCATGCCGGCAGGACCCTGGAGAAGTTTCAGCGTGACCTGCTTGGGATCTGCGTTGTGGGCGATCAGAAAATCTAGATTCTCGGATTCTTTCACATAGGGCGGAGGGGTGCTTAGAAATCGGAACACCAGCGACTCAATTCCGTTGTAGTTTTTACCAACTGGCGGTGTTTGTTTCGCAGCCTTGGGCCGGAATCCCAACGGAGCAAAGAACCGATTACCCGGAGTCGGAATTCCAGTGGGTTTGGCGTCCGGGTCCAAGACCAATACCACGTTGGTTTGGGAGATCTTCAGGGTCCTCTCAACCGCCGCATCGCCCACCTCTTTGGCATTCACCTCGTAGGCATGGAGGATGTACACGTTGGTTCCAACCTGGTTGGTGGTCGGGGTCCAGAGAACGATCCCGCTGGGGTCCACTTTCATGCCTTCTGGAGCAGCCAGCAGGACGAAATTATATCCGGCAGTGATATCCGGCAGCGGTTCGCCATTGGGTCCATGGTTGGTGTGCGCGGCAGCGTTGGTGTCGCTCAGGTGCAATAAATCGCCATCGAACAGTCTCGGATAATAGGTGTACTGGAGCCCCGGGAACCCGACCTTTGCCGCCGTTGAACGAAACACCGGGGGAGTGCGACCAAATCCAGGGGTAGGAACAATGGTCATCACTTCGCTCGGCGATCCCGGCTGTCCGTTGGCACCCACGGCGCTGACACGGACCAGGTACGGCATACCGGAGACCAGACCTGACACTCGAGCCTCGGTCTTTTCGGCAGGAACCGCTTGCGAGCTCTCATAGGTGCCCGGAACGGAATTGGTGCTGTATTCCACCGTGTACCCATTCACCAGAGAATTGGTGACGGGTTTCCACTGGATTGAAAAACCATCGAATTCGGGTCGACTACGAATGCCACTGACCTGAGCCGGCAGTTCCTGAGGAGCAAGAGCACCTTGGCCGTTGTTCTTGGGTTGATAGGTGACTTTTCGCTCGGAGTTCAACCGGAAGGTCTTGGTACGGCTGATGGTGACCGTGGTGGCCGACACCTTGCGAACCGGTTGCCCATAGCCATCCGAGATGGTGGCCATGATATAATATTCACCGGGCGGGGCATTGATCTCATCCGGACTGATGGAAACATACTGCCAACCATCCAATCCAATCTCCCCCTCCATCAAGCCGTCTGCGCTGTCCTCATCGTCAGTTTGGCTTTCCCGGTCACCTTCATAATCCAACAACTCGTCGAAATCACCCTTGGCCCCCGTCAGGAGCAACTCGTCTCCGGGGTCATCTTCGGTCGTGTTGAATATCTCAAACCCTTGGTCATCGATGCGGTTGTTGAGCAACGAAATACTTACCTTCGCATTGGAGTCGATATCCAGGTCGTACCACCAGACGACCAACTCACCGTCATCCGGATCGATATAAGGTTCATCAATATCGATAACACCAGACTCATCTTCTCGAATCAGATCAAAAACCAGTTCAGAAAACTTGCGCGGTGATTCGACGTTGATCTTGTATTCGCCTTTCGGAGCATCCAAGAAAAACACCCACGCCGACCGCTCCTCGACATTGAAATCGGTCAACACAGTCAAACCCTGCTTTTCCAATTCCGCCAAGGTGGTTTCGTCTTCCAACTGAACATTCTTACCAGACGGCAAGGTGATGGTGAACGCCAAGTCTTTCTCGGCAACGATGTCGTTGGTTCCCCAGTGCATTCGAACACCGATCTCCGGAGAGCCGTCAGGGACGATCACATTCCCGGAACTCAGGAATCTCACGGCCCCCGCCTTGGCATTTCCTCGAGCAGGATCCGAGATCGGCACCACGGTCATCGATTGAGTCAACGGATCACTGGGTGTGGTCGATACCTTCCCAATTTGACGAAAATTCGTCAGCCACACGATCTCGTACAATCCTTCCGGGTCATAGGCGGTCGGTCGCCACGGTTTTTCCCAGGAACTCGAACTCCAAACATCCGCGTTCGGGTTCGGATATTGGACATAATCGCTCAGTTCAACGGTCTCACCCGTTCCATCCCAATCATAAGTGGAGAATGAAAAACTGCTATTCCGAACCTTGAATCCAAAATTAATGCTCACTGCCGGGATGCGCGGAGTGCAAATTGGCGGAACGCAAGGCGGGCACCAGCTGGCGTTCACCCAAGACCAGCCCCTAGGATAGCAATAAGGAACACAAGGGGGGCACCACCACGGGGTACACCAACTCGGAATCTCGGGAGTCACGTTGACACCCACGTTGCCAGCGGCCTCCCAGTCGGGAGGCTGGAACAGAAAATACGCAGAGGCGTTTCCAAGCTGCCAATTGCCAATGAGCGGGACATACGGCGGGACCTGGACGCGGGCGGCAATGCTGCCGCCCAGGCTGCCGGCACGGGCCTGAATCTGAGCCGAGCCGATGATGATGGACAACAAGTCAACTTGGGCTCCCGCGTCGACGTTGAACGAAGGAATGTAGGTGAGATACGCGTTGCCCGCAGGGATGCCCGCGATCGCCGCGTTGCCGCGGATGTCGATCCGGTAGTCCGAGGAGAACCGGCCGCGGGCCTCCACTTCGAGTGGCCAACGGCCGGCAACCCGCGTTTCGCCGACAATCACCGTGAACCCTCCTTCGATGTACCAAGGAGGGTTCTGGATGTTGAAGAATCCGACATCGACTTTGTCGAGCTTCGATCCGGACGCCCCCAGTCTCCAGTCGAGGTCTGTTCCCCTCAAAGACAGTCCATTGAAGTTACCGTCATACAGCGCGAACGATCCCCCGACGCCCTTGCCATCGCCCATCTGAAACACGGCGCCCATGGCGATTTCAGGTGGGTTGTAGGTCACCACCAAGTCCTTGACCTTGATCGCACCGCCAGGCACTTGAGCTTCGGGAACTGTGACGCTGAAACCGCTCTGTTCGACCCCGCCCGCACCAATGACCATGATGAAACGGACTTCCACAGCGTCAGCCGTCCCTCTGCGCTGGAGGAAGTTCTTGGTGGGCAGCATTCCCACCACCTTCAACTCCAATTTGCTATCCTTCACCTCCACATCCTCGACACGAAGCGCGCCCCATTTGTTCCAACGGATGAAACCCGTGCCGTCCGTCAATTTTCCTTCCGGGCTTGTTTTTGGGTTGTCGATGGTCAATTCCGGAATCCCTGGTATTCCAACGACGTACAGCTTGGTGACACCAGACAGAGTTTGAGCATTTTCGCCGATGATTTCGGTGAACGTGTCGGTCTTGGATCCTGCCAACACGTTGGCAACACCGAAAATGAGGGCGAGGAACACCCCGGAGATCGTTCGCATCATTGATTCTACTTTTCGACGGCGCGCATTCACACTGTCAAGGCTGAAATGGACCCCGTTTTTCGGACCAGGGGTTAGCCCAAGTTCCGCAGTTGGTGGGGCTGTTTTATGAGATTTGCTGAGGTTTCCGGAAATCAGCGCCCCGTTTTCTCCACTACATTTTCCACCAACCGCGAGTCCCTCGGCAGCCTCAGCCCAAGGTACGCCAGCAACGTCGCCACGTCCGCATCCGGCCTCGCCACCGTGCGCAGACTCAGGGTCACCTCACGGTCCCCTCGCTTCACCGGCGCGCTCACGTCTATCGAGCGGATCGTCCCGACCGCCTCTACCAGCTTCCGGGCGCTCGTCCCAAGCCACTTGCCCCTCATCCACATCTCCAATGTCCGCCACAGCGCCAGGCTCAGGAAGCACACCAGCAGGTGCGCATCCACTCGCTCGCTCTTCTGGTGGTAAACAGGCCTCAGCCCAATGTCGCTCTTCGCCGTCCGGAATGCCGCCTCCGCCTGGGTCAGCTGCATGTGCCACCGCCAGAGCTTCGCCGGGTCTGTTTCCGTGCAGTTCGTCCGCAGCAGGGACGCTCCCTTTGCCAGCGTCGGGTGCTCGTCCTCCCGCACCGGGCAGCTCAGCCCCAGCTCGATCGCCCGCCCCGTCCCGTCCCGGACGACCTCCGCCCTCAGCCATCGCGCCGCCGCTGGATACTTGCCCATCCATCGCCCGATCCGCCGCTCCACCGGCCCGCTTTCCGTCGCGGGCCGTCGCCACAGCGAGGCATCGACCTTCGCCAACTCCTCCGTCTGCCGCGCCATCTGACGTTCCAGCATCGCCCGTTCCGTGGCTCCCCGGGCCGTGCTCCGGCACAGAACGAACCGCTCCTGCCCATCCCCGTCGGGGTGCGCCACCAGCCGCGCCTCGACCCCGTGCTGCACCTCGATCCAGTTCTCCTTCTCCGCCAGCTCCGCCTCGTAGGCGCGCAACTGGCTCTAGGGTGTCCCCACCACATAGAGTGCCTTGCGCTCGCGCAGCATCGCGATGTTGGCCTCGCTCACCATGCCACGGTCCATCACCCACACCCGCTGGGCCTTTCCAAAGCGCTCCTCCATTTTCCGCACCATGTCGCCGACCGTGGTGACGTCGGTCCGGTTCCCTGCGAAGACCTCGAAGTTCAGGGGCAGCCCCTCGGGCGTGCACACCAGCCCGATGCACACCTGCTTGCAGTCCCCGCGATGGTCGCGGCTGTGGCCGCGGGCCGCCTTCTCGTTGCCCTTCGCCTGCCCCTCGAAGTAGGTGCTGGTCACGTCGTAGAGCAGGAACTAGAAGTTCACCCCAAACCAGCTCTCGTACTTCTTCATCAGGTGCTCGCACAGCCGGTCCTTGTGCGCCCCCACCTTGTCCAGCGCCCGGCACAGCCGGTCGTCGTTGACCGCATCGGCGGGAATGCCGGCGATGTCCTCCAGCGCCGTGCGCGCGTACCACGACTCGGCGATGCCGAGCTCGGAGGCCTCGCCGCAAAACTTGCCCACGGTGAGCACGGCGGCGACGTCGGCCCACGCCACCTCCTCCCGCCCGGGCGCGATCAGGGAATCGAGGAGCTGATGCGGGCCCAGCCTTCGCCAGAGGGCCAGCCCGAGGAACACGGACCCGAACTCGCGCACGCGGCCGACCTCGATGCGGCTGAGGTCGGCCAGCTCCCATGCGCCGGGTTGGGGAGGGGCCCCGGGGATCCCGTTGGGGAGATTTGGCTGCCGCGGACCAGGCTGGCGGCCATCCAGGAGCGCCTCGATCTGGTCCCATCCGGCGCGGAGGTCGTCCTCGTCGAGCTTGCCCAGCGTGGCAACGACCCGCTGCCGGGGGCCGCGCTCGGTGCGGACGGACTCGCAGAGCGTCCAGTACTCGTAGGTCTCGCCATCGATGAGCCTGCGGTTCTTTCGGAGGAACACGCCCTAGCTTTTCCCGGTGGGCGACGGGTGCCAAGGGGCAGCTTTCCACTACATGAACCGTTCGATCTCCGGCTCTCCCCTTTCCGAGCAATCCAAAGATCCACGGCGGAAAATCCGGGGAAACTTCCTCCCAGCTGCGGAACTTGGGTTAATTCAGAGCTTTTTTGATCCAAAGGATGGGGTCCACTTCAGGCGCACAGCAAATTTTTACATGAAATGATTTCAACCATAGCCTCTTTTACTTTCACACAGAATTATTTCATTGGGCGGTATCAAGCGGAGACATGAAGGCTGCGCACCCTCTCCCATTCCCCGACAACCCCATCAACAGGAGGGCGCCACGCAGCAAGCAAATTCGACAGAACAACGCCGGACTCCCCATGGAGTCCGGCGTTGTTCGTTTCGATGGAGGGACGCCGCAGGCCCGAGGGCCGGGCCGGTGGGCGATCACCAGCGGATCTTCTCGGGGAAGAACTCGCGGATGAGTTCCTCGTAGTAGGGTCGCAGGGCCACTTCGTCGGGCTTGCTGTGGCTCTTGGTGTAGAGGTCGTAGGGGTTGAAGCGGAGCACCCACGGCAGCAGCGCACGGTCCTTGTCGTTCAACAGGTGCGAATACTCCCCCTCGCGGTGCCAGGGGTAGAAGCTGTGGTAGCGCAGCATCGCCAGGCCTTCCTCGGGCAGGTAGTCGCGGCAGACATGGTAGATGTACTCGTCGTGTCCCCACGACAGCGCGACCTGGTCGAGGCCGCAACCGGGCTCATAAACGCCGTTGGGCGTGTTGTAGCGCGGATCGGTGCTGTCGGGGTTGGCCTCGAAGAACTTCGGGAAGACGATCTTCGGCGAATACGCGCAACCGGTGGGGAACGTGTCGCCCACCACAGCCCATTGGGGCTCGCCCCACAGGCACAGGATCTTGCCCAGGTCGTGCACGAAACCGGTGAGGATCATCCAGCGCGGCTGACCGTCGCGACGCAGGTGCTCGGCCGTCTGCAGCAGGTGCTGCAACTGCGACATGTCGGTGTCGGGATCGGAGTCGTCGACCAGTTGGTTCAGGTACTCGGCCGCCTCCCACACGCCCATCTTCATGCGGTCGAGCCCGAGGTATTCCTTGCGCTTGGCCAAGGCGAACTCGTGGGTCTGGTAGGTGTGGTTCAGTCGGTAGAACTCGCGCACCGTCGGTCGGGCGTCGGCCTCGTAATTGCGGAACTCGGTCTCCTGCTTGTCGGGAGCGTACCCCACGGCCGGCTTGCGATCGGAGGCGTCCACCGGACTCGCGGCCGGGCCGGAGGGCTCGGGATAGTGCTGGAGCACGAAGTCCTCCCACTCACCGATGTGCTGCAGCGGTTTCTTCTCCGCCTCGGTCGGAATCGTCTTCATTATTGGAACTTGCTGCGCGCGTTTCTCCGATCAATCGGGCTGGCGGCACAAGCAGTTTGTTGCCGGGGGGTTCACCCCGGGTTGGCCCGTCACCCGTCCAAACGGCCCAATCACTCGCCGAGGATTTGCTTGAACGGGGGGTTGAGCAAGGCCTCCGCGGCCGGTTGCCCCATGTTCTCGGTGGTGATGAGCATGACGCTGGTGTCCACGCGCTTCTCGACCTTCTTGCCCTGGAGGTGCTCGACCAGGGTCTTCACGCCCAGGTAGCCCATCTTGACCGGATCCTGCACCACGAGGGCCTGGACGTCGCCATGGCGCAAATCGGCCACCGATTGCGATCCGGAGTCGAATCCCACCATCACCACCTTGCCGCCGGCGCGACCGATCTCGCGGAGCGCCTTGGTCATGGCGATGGTGGCCGTCTCGTTGGGGCAGAACACGCCGTCCACGGCCTGGCCATGGCGGTTCAGGAGATTTTGCGAGGCCTGGTAGGCCGTTTCGCGGGTGGGGCCGGCGTACTGGTCGGCTGAGATGAGCTTGAGGTCGGGATACGCCTTGAGGGCGTCGAGGAATCCGGCCTCGCGGGCCTCGGTGCTGGCGCTGCCCACCTGATAGCGCAGCAGGATGACCTTGCCCTTGCCGCCGAGGCGCTTGGCCAGGTACTCGCCGGCGATGCGCCCGCCCTTGAAGTTGTCGGTGGCCACGAAGCTCACCTGCTGGTCGCTCTTGAGGTCGGAATCGAAGATGACCACGGGCACCCCGGCCTTCACCGCGCTGCGCACGGGGTTCACGAGCGCCTGCGAATCGAGCGGGGCCAGCACGATGCCGCTGACGTTCCGGGCCGTGAAGTTCTCGACCACCTGGATTTGCTGGTCGCGGTCGTCCTCACGCAGGGGGCCCTTCCAGAACAGCTTCACCGGAGTGCCGCCCGCGGTCAGCTCCCGCTCGGCTTTCACGGCGCCCGCATGCACCGACTTCCAGAACTCGTGGGTGGTCCCTTTGGGAATGACAGCGATGGTCAAGTCTTTGGCGACGACGACACTGCCGAGGACGAGGCTGGCCAGGAGGCTCAGGCGAACGGGGTTCATGGGCATAGAGGATGCCGCGAAGCGCCCGTGGCGGAAGTCAAAACCGAGGCGGCGGGACAGTCGAGGGGCCTCTGGCGCGGAGGGTTTCGCCATTGAGATGGCAGCCCTGGATTCGGCGCGTCCGCACCTTGGGTTCGGGTCTCCTCGTCAGCCGCCCGGACCGGTGGCAAACTCTGGTCCACGCGTGACCGCCGCCCGGCTCCACCTTGCAGACGACCTCGAACTCGACGCCCGACGGGCAGCGTGGCTGCCGTGCAGCCGCTGCCTGGCGGTGGCCGACCTGCACCTTGGAGAGGCGTGGGTCCGTCGGGCGCGGGGCCAACTGGTGCCTCTCGGCGTGGCCGACACCACCGTGTCGCGGCTGCGATCGCTGCTGGAGAGCCACCGTCCCGAGCGCCTGATCCTGCTGGGCGACATCGTCCACGCCGCCCTGCCCCTCGAGGGCATCCGATCGGCGGTGCAGGATCTCGCAGGCCTGGAGAAGCAGGGCGTGGTCATGGAATGGTGCCTCGGAAACCATGACCGGCAGCTCGCCCGCCAACTCGCGCGCTGGGGGATCACGGTGAAGACCCCCACCCAGGTGAACTTGCCCGAGGCCCTGCTCTTCCACGGGGACCGCCCCCCGGAACCGCCCTCCCTGAACGCACCCGTTCCTGCCTGGAGGATCCAGGGGCACTTGCACCCGGCCCTGGTCCTCGACGACGGCGTTGCCACCCGGGCCAAGGTCCCCTGCTTCCTGGTGGCCCCGGGGCGATTGGTGCTGCCCGCCTTCTCCGAAATGGCCGCCGGCAGCCCGGTGGACCGCAGCGGAATCCCCGAGGGCCTGGGTGCTGGCGACCGCTTCGAGAGCGCCGTCGCCTGCCTGGGGCCCCGTCTGCTGAGGATCCCCTTCGCCCGATAACGGGCCGAATCGGGGCACAACGTGGCCGGACTCAGCGGGTCATGGGCCATCCGGCCGCCACCAGGCCCTTGTAACCGCCGATGAGCGATCGGACGTTCGTGTAGCCCATCTTCTGGGCCGCATCGCAAGTCAACGCGCTGCGATAGCCTCCGCCGCAGTACATCACGATCTCGGCCGACTTGTCGGGATGGCGCACCTCGAGATCTCGTTCGAGGATGCCCTTGCCCAGGTGGCTCGCCTGCTCGGCGTGACCGGCGGCCCATTCGCTCTCCTCGCGCACGTCGAGCAGCACCAACGACGGGTTGGCCTTGAGGCGTTCACGGAGCGCGTCGATCGAGAGTTCCTGGATGCGGGTCTGGGCGTCTTGGACCAGGGCGAGGAAACCGGGCGAGTGATTCATGAGGCCCACAGGTTCGATCACCCGCGCGCCCCCGGAAAGGGCTTTTGTCCGATGGACCCGATCGCAGCCACGCCTTCAGCGGCAGTCCCCCGCCCTCAACTCGGGCCTGCGACTTCGCTCCGAACCTCACGACAGGGCGCGGACTTCGGCGTTGAGTTTTCCGGGTCGAATCCAGAGAATTTGCGCCTCGAAGTCCCAACCGTTCCCATGAACACATTCGCGCGTTTCATGCCGTTGGCTCTGGCCACGGCCACCGCCTTCGCCGCCGGCGTCGGCTACGACAACACCCCGCAAATCCCCGGTCAGAAGTGGAAGGTCCACGACAAGAACCGGCCCAACCCGCCTATTGTGGAGCCAGGCGAGGCCTTCAGCCATGAGGCCCCGGCCCCGGCCGATGCGGTGGTGCTCTTCAACGGCAAGGACCTGTCGAAGTGGAAGGGTGGCAGGGACGGCAAGGCCCCGTGGAAGGTCGAAAACGGCTATTTCGAAGTCGTGAAGGGCACCGGCGACATCCAGACCCAGGAGAAGTTCAAGGACTTCCAGCTCCACTTCGAATGGTCCGCCCCCAATCCCCCCAAGGGTGAGAGCCAGGGCCGCGGCAACTCCGGGCTCTTCCTGCACGGCCTGTACGAGGTGCAGGTGCTCGACGTCTACAACAACAAGACCTACGCCGACGGTCAGGCCGGCGGGCTCTACGGCATGTGGCCGCCGCTGCAGAACGCCATGAAGAAGCCCGGCCAGTGGAACACCTATGATGTGATCTTCGAGGGGCCGCTCTTCGACGCCGAGGGCAAGGTCACCCGCAAGGCCTCGGTCACGGTCATCCACAACGGCGTGGTGCTGCACCACAAGCAGGAGTTCAACGGCCCCACCGGCCATCAGAACACGCCGAAGTACTTCAAGTACGACGGGACCGGCCCGATCCGCCTGCAGGATCACGGCGATCCGGTCCGCTTTCGCAACATCTGGATCCGGCCGCTGGGCCAATACGATCAGCCGGAGAAGTGAAACGGGGTCCGGACCGGCCGTTTTTCGGTCGCACCGGATCCAACCGGGCCTGACCGGATCGTTTTTTTGAGTGCAAAAGCCCGGGCTGACGCCCGGGCTTTTTCATGCCGTCAGGGTCCTGTTGAGACCAACCTGAGCGACCGCGTCAGTAGAGCCAGCGACTGATTCCGGAGGCCCCGTCGAGTTCGACGCCTTGGCGCCGAAAGGCCCAGCACATGTAGCTCACGCTCACGAAGAAGGAGGCCGGCACCCGGTTGGCGGCCGTGATCTTGACCCCCAGGAGCGTCGTCTTGCCACCGAAGCCCATCGGGCCGATGCCCAGCTCGTTGGCGGTCTTGAGCACGTCCTGCTCGAGGGCGTCGAGGGCGGGATCGGGATTGCGGTCGTCGAGAGGGCGCAGGAACTGGGTCTTGCTCAGCGCATAGCCGGTGGAGCGGTCGCCTCCGATGCAAATCCCGAGGATTCCTGGACCGCAACCCTTGCCCTGGGCTTGCAGCACGGCATCGAGGATCACCTTGCGGCACCCGTCGAGGTCACGGCTGGCGTGGAGCTTCTCGAGCGGCAGCGAATACTGAGCGCCCACGTTCTCGCACCCACCGCCCTTGAGCATCAGCCGCACCTGCACCGACGGCGACCGGTGCTGGTGGAAGTGCACCGACGGCGAGCCCGGCCCGACGTTGGAGCCATCATTCTTGCCCGTCACCGAATCCACCGAGTTCTGGCGCAGGAAGCCCTTGCGGGTGGCGACCGTGACGGCCTCACGTGCGGTTTCCTCGAAGGTGATCTGGTCGAAGCCCACCGGGCAGTCCACGTGGAAGAGCACGCTGCCGGTATCCTGGCAGAGCGGCTGGGACTTTCGCTTCGCCAGCTCGATGTTCTGCTCGATGATCTTCAGGGCGTTCGCGGCGATGGTGCCCTGCTTCTCGGATTCCAACGACCTCACCAGGGCCGCATTCACGTCATCGGGGATCTCGGCGGAGGTGCGGCGGATCAATTCAACCAGCGAATCAAGCAACGCGGACATGGATCGGCACGCTACGAACCCTCCGCAAGGACGTCAACGTGTGCCGGGTCGACGATCCGGGAGCCGTGCGCCCGCCGGCGAATTCTGCGGGTGAAATCCCCGCATGGATGCCTAGGCTTCGCCCGTCCGATGCGCCTGCTCGACCGCTATCTGCTCCGCGAACTCCTGCTGCCGCTGGGGGTCTGCCTCGGCGGGTTCACGCTGTTTTGGATCGCGTTCGACCTGCTGCGGGACATGGCACGCTTCCAGAAGGTGCCTTGGGGCGACATGGTGGAGTACTACCTGTGGGGACTTCCGGAGCTGCTCAACACCACGATGCCGATCGCCCTGCTGTTGGCGCTGCTCCACACGGTGACCCACCATGCGAGGCATCATGAGCTGACGGCGATCCGGGCGGCCGGCATCAGCCTGTGGCGCACCATCGTTCCCTACCTGGCCGTCGGGCTGGTGCTGTCGCTGGCGCTCTACTGGGCCGGGGAGAACCTTGCCCCCCGGGGAACGCGACGGCAGGAGGCGCTGCTGTCCACGAACCGGACGGACGACGTGGCCGGGGCGTGGCAGGCGCAGTTCCATTTCGAGAACCAGGCCCGACAACGATCCTGGAGCGTCGGCCGGTTCCGGCCGGCGTCGGGCGACATGGCCGCGGTGAGGTTGCTCATGCCCCTGGGTCCCGGGGCGCGGCGCGAGGTCACCGTGCCCTTGGCCACCTGGACCAACGGGGCCTGGACCTGGGCCACGGCCTCGGAGCGGCTTTGGCGCAGCGCGGACGACGCGAACCCGGCCATGCGCCAGACGCGCTTCACCCCGCTGCCACCGCTGCCGGGAACCAACGACTGGCTCACCTGGCCAGGACGCACGGAGACCTTCACCAACGGCGTGCTCCGGACGAACATCACCGCACCCGCCGGCTCCGTCGGCACCGAATGGTCGGCGGTCGCCTTCGATTCACGGACGGGCCAGCTCACCGACCTGACCTTCAGGGAATCCATCCCGGCCGGCGCCCAACGGCAGTTCCTCGCCGACGGGGCCTCCTGGACGGGCTCCGGCTGGTGGTTCACCAACGGCAACGAGTACCTCTTCCGCAACCGGCAGGACCGCGAACCGCTCTGGCTTCCCGGGGTGGAACGCCTCGAGGAACTGGACGAGAGCCCGGAGGTCATCCGCAGCGAGCTGAAGATCGCCAATTTCAACCGCGCCCGTGCCATGCAGCGTCCGCAGCTCACCCTGCAGGAGATCCTCGACTACCGCCGGCTGCACCCGGTGCTAAAGCCCGACCTCAGGTCCTGGCTCGAGACCCAGCTCCACGCGCGCCTGGCGGCCCCTTGGACCTGTCTGGTGGTGGTCTTGATCGCCGTGCCGTTCGCCGCCCCGTCCGGACGCCGCAACCTCTTCTTCGGCGTCGCCGGCAGCATCGGCCTGGCCTTCGTGTTCTTCGTCGTCCAGCGGGTCGGATTCGCCCTCGGCCAGAACGGGATCGTCCCGGCGTGGCTGGGGGCCTGGCTGCCCAACCTGGCCTTCGCCCTGACCGGGCTGGCATTGACGGCGCGCGTGCGTTGACCCCATCCCCGATGAGACCGGACCCACCGAACGGAGCCCCGTTGGAACTCCAGGCGCGCCTGGAACGCCTCGAGGCGCTGCACCGCACCGCCCAGAGGGTCTACGCCACCCTCGATCTCAGGGAGTCGTTGCAGATCCTCATCGACGAGGGAGTCCGCCTGCTCGACGCCCATTCCGGCTCGATCTGCCTCGTCAACCCGACCAACGGGTTCCTCGAGATCGAGGCCACCTGCGGTCTCCCCGTCAACGCCCGCGAGTTGCGGCTGCGGATGGGGGAGGGCATCACCGGGCAGGTCGCCCGGTCCGGGCGCTCCCTGCGCATCGACGAGGTCTCGAGGGACCGCCGCTACGTGGCGCTTCGGGACGGCGTCGCGTCGGAACTGGCGGTGCCGCTGCGCGTCGACGACGAGGTGCGCGGGGTGGTCAATGTCGACTCCGACCGGCCGGGGGCGTTCTCGGCCGGCCAGCAGGCGCTCTTGGAGGATCTCGCGACCCTCGCCGCGCCGGCGATCCGCAACACCTGGCTCTACGAATCGGCCAGGCAGCGGGCCAAGCTGCTGGAATCGCTGCTGAAGGTCGGCCAGCTCATCAACTCGACCCTGTCGGTCGACGACGCCCTCACCGTGATCACCCGCGAGGCCAGGGTGCTGATGCGGGCCAAGATGTGCTCGCTGATGATGGTCGACCCCTCAGGCGAATGGCTCGACCTCCGCGCCCACGACGGCGCCGGCGACGCCTACGCCTCCAAGCCCCGGGTGAGCATGACCGAGAGCGTCGTCGGCATCGTCGCCCGGCGGCGCAAGCCGTTGCAGATCGAGAACGTGCAGATCTCCGGCCGCTACCAGAACGTCGGGGTGGCGCGCCGGGAGGGTCTGGTCTCGCTGCTGAGCGTCCCGCTGCTCTTCTCGGGCAAGGCCATCGGCGCCCTGAACATCTATTCCGGGCAGCCCCACATCTTCTCGGACGAGGAGGTCCGCATCCTCGCCACCTATGCGGAGTTGTCGGCCCTCGCCCTCGAGAAGGCGCGCCTCTACGACCGGATCGTGTCGGTCGAGGAGACCCTCCGCCAGAGCGAGCGGCTGAGCACGCTGGGCCTGCTGGCGGCGGAGATCGCCCATGAGATCCGCAACCCGCTCACGGTGATGAAGATGCTCCACCACTCGCTGGATCTCCATTTCCAGCCGGGCGACCCGCGCCAGACCGACGTGCGGATCATGGGCGAGAAGATGGACCACCTGAACCGGATCGTGGACCGGGTGCTCGACTTCGCCCGGGGCGCGGAACCGAGGTTCGAGGAGGTGAACATCAACCAGGTGCTCGACGACCTGCTGCTGCTCACCCGCATGAAGCTGCGCTCGGCCGGAATCCACCTGGTGCGCGAGCTCGATGCCCGGATGCCCCTCCTGATGGCCGACGCCACCCAGCTCGAGCAGGCCTTCCTCAACCTGACGCTCAACGCCGTCGAGGCCATGCCGGAGGGCGGCCGGCTGACCATCCGGTCGCAGGCCCTGCCGCTGCGACGCCCGGGCCGGCCGACCCATGTGATGGTGCGTTTCGCCGACACCGGGGTCGGCATGACCCGCGAGCAGGTGCAGACGGCGTTCTCCTCGCTCCTGCAGAGTTCCAAACCCCGCGGAAACGGGCTGGGAATGGCCATCGTGGCCCGCGTGGTCGAGGCCCACCGGGGAAGGGCCCGGGTGAGGTCGAGCCCGGGCCGGGGCACCCGGATCACGCTGGTATTCCCCGTGCCGAGCTGAGGGCCTATCCGGAAACCGTGGAGGGTTCCCCGGGCGTTCTCCGGGGCCGTACCCCAGGTCGTCAGATGGGCCGGCTGAAGAGGCTGGCGATGGGCTGCCCGACGCCGTCGCGCGTCACGTAGAAGGGGCGTTTCTCGATCTCGTAGGACAGCTTGGGCGAGATGCCCATCGCCCGGTAGAGCGTCGCGTGCAGGTCCTCGATGACGACGCGGTCCTTCAGGGTCTTGCAGGGACGCTCGTCGGCCGTCACGCCGTGGACGTGGCCCCGCTTCATGCCCCCTCCGAAGAGCAGCACGCTGCCGGCATCGGTGAAGTGACGGTGCATGCCGTAGTTGATCGGCGAGTCGATGCGCTGGGGCACCGGCACCTGGTCCTGGATGGGCTTGTCGGGCTTGCCCTCCTGCATCATGTCGCGGCTGAACTCGCTGGCCAGGACCACGAGGGTGCGGTCGAGCATGCCACGCTCTTCCAAGTCGACCACCAGCTGGGCGATGGCCCCGTCGATGGCCATCTTCATGTGGACGAGTTTCTCATGGCCCCGCTCGTGGGTGTCCCAATTGAGGAAGGGAATGTACTCGGTGGTTACCTCGATGTACCGGGCCCCGGCCTCGGCCAGTCGCCGGGCCAGCAGGCAACCGAGGCCGAAACGCTGGATGTTGGCCTTCTCGTAGATGCCGTCCCGGTTCATGTCGCCCCCGAGCCGGCGGCTGAAATCCCATCCGCCCGGGGCGTACTTGGCGATCGTCTCCGGCGACTCGAGCGTCAGGTCGAAGGCCTTGGCCGAGGGCGAGGCGAGCAGGCGGTGGGCATTGTCGAGCGAGCGCAGGAGCGACTCCTTCTGGTGGCCGCTGCCCAATTGGCCCACCGGGGAGGCCTCGAGCAGCCGACGGTAGAAACGGTCGCGGTTCTCGAACCTCGAGGGGCTCATCCCCTGCGGCGGCGTGACCACGTCCTTGGCGGCGTCGGGGAACGGCACGTTGAAGGGGCCGAACTCGCTGCCGAGGAAGCCGGCTGAGGTGAAGGCCTTGAGTTCCTCGCCCTCGCCCACGTCGAGCCGCTGGCCGATGTTGATGAAGGCCGGCACGGCGGGATTCTTCGGTCCCAGGGTGCGCGAGATCACCGCCCCGATGTGCGGGCAGGCGACCGACTGCGGCGGGGCGTAGCCGGTGTGCCAGTGGAACTGGTGGCGCGAGTGCAGGATGAAGCCCAGGTCCCCGGCGGTGTAGGTGCGGATGAGGGTGCCCCGGTCCATCACCTTGGCCACCTTCTCGAGGCCCTCGCTGATGCGCAGGCCATCGACCGCCGTCGGGATGGACGGGAACGTCGAGAGCACGGTGTTGGGGTTCATGCCCTTCTCGTAGGGCGTGTACCGCTTGGGATCGAAGGTCTCGGTGGAGGCCATGCCACCGCCCATCCAGAGCACGATGACCGTGTCGGCGGTGGCGGGCGGCCGGAGATCCCCCGCCCCCTCGGCGGCGAGCATCTGTCGGGGAAACCCGGCGCCGAGGGCGCCCAGGGTGGCGGCGCTGAGACCCTTCACGAAGTCGCGTCGGGTGAAGTCTGGCGTGTTCATGTCGATGGAGCCTGGGGAATCGATCGGCTGTTTCCGTCCGGAGTCAATGGGTCAACTGGAACTCGGGCAGCAGCGCCAGGCTCCAGAGCAGGTCCTCGACCCCTTCGGGCCGGGGAGTCTTTTCGCCGACCAATTCGAGCGTCAGGGCCAGCTCCTGCCGGGACGGCGGCCGGCTGAGCCCCTGGCGGAAGACCCGCTGCGCGAGCGACCGGCCATCGGGATGGGAGGCCACGAGCCTCTCCGATCCCCGCTTGAGCAGGTGGGCCAGCGTCTCGCCGTTGGTCAACTCAAGCGCCTGGAGCGTCGTCGCGAGCGACTGGCGGGTGGTGATGACCTGCTCCCGGTTGGGACGTCCGAGGGCGAGGGCCAGGGGATCGGCCGGGATCAGCGAGGCACGGACGGACCCGTGGAACGGACGACCCGAGACGTTCTGGGCCAGCGTGGCCTCGACGTTCCACGGGGCCATCCCGGGAACCCCGAGGATCGATGCCGCAGCCCATCCGTCCGCCGGGACCGCGCCGGGCTGGGACTGCTGCTGCTGCCACGCCGCGGGGGGCTGCGCGCTCACCTTCCACGAGGCGTCCGTCCCGAAGTCCATCAAGGCCTCGGCGGGCGGATCCCCGGCCTTGCCGGACTTTCCGGCCGGGGCCGCCTGGCGGATGCGGGCATAGGCCAGCAGGCCCGCCGGGTTGGGACCGTCACCGCCGTTGACGGCCTCGATGGCCAGCCGGTTGGTGCCCACCTTCAGCTGGCCCCGGAGGTCATGGATGCTTGATTGCGCCCAGTCGGAGGCCTCGGACCCGCGCACCCGCTTGCCGTTGAGGAACACCCGGGCCGAGTTGTCGGCGTGCACGAAGAGGGTCGCCTCGGAGGGGATCGCCGTGAGCACCCAGTCCTTGAGGAAGGCGTTGGTGCCGGGGGGCACGCCCCGGGTGGCGGCATGGACATCGCTCCAGATCCAGAAGGCCGACGTGGAGAGCGTCCTGGCGCTTCCCGGCTCGGCCAGCAACCGCTCGAGATCGCCCGAGGGTTTGTCGGCCCACACGCCGGTGATGGAGCCGAGGGCATCTCGGAACTGCTCCGCGGTGAGGCGGCGCACGCCCGGCCCGCGGAAGGTGTAGGTCGCCTCCGGCTTCTCGGGCAGGTCGACCGTGGGCGACTGGTAGGCCCGGGAGGTGAGGATCAGCCCAAGGGTCCGCTTGAGGTCCCACCGGTGCTCGACCAGGTCCTCGGCCAGCCAGTCCAGCAGGTCCGGGTCCCAGGCGACGTTCTGCATCACATCGAGCGGTTCCACCAGACCCCGCCCCATCAGGCGCGCCCAGAGCCGGTTGACGATGGTGCGCGAGAGCCGGCCGTTCTCCCGCTGGGTGATCAGGCGGGCCAGCTGTTCCAGACGGTTGGTCCTCGGGGCCTTGGGGTCGACCGAACCCAGCTCGGGGAACAGGAACTTGAGCGGGGCGACCTTCCCGGTGGGCTTGTCGCACTGGACCATCTCGAGGGGGCCCTCGGCGTAGATTCCGGCCAGCCCATAGGCGTCGGAAAGACGCCAGTCGTCGATGAAGGAATCATGGCAGGAGGCGCACTTGAGGTTCACGCCCATGAACACCTGGCCGATGTTCTGGGCGGCCTGCAGGGGCGGGGTCATCGACGCGTTGACCGTGCCGCGCCACACGATGCCCTTGGTGAAGCCCTCGCTGCCCTTCACCGGGTTCACCAGTTCGCGCACGAACTGGTCGAAGGGCTTGTTGTCGAGCAGGGCCCGGTAGAGCCATGGGCTGATCTGCTGGCGCCCGCCGTCGATGTAGCCGGTGCCGGCGTAGTCGTTGCGGAGCAGGTCGTTCCAGAAGGTGAGCCAGTGCTGCGCGTAGCGCTGGCGGTCGTCGAGCAGTTGGTGCACCAGGCGCTCCCGCTTGTCCCCCCGCCGGTCCTTCAGGAAGGCCTCCTGGGGCTCGGGTGCCGGCAGCAACCCGGTGATGTCCAGGGAGGCGCGGCGGAGGAACACGCGGTCATCGACCGGCTTCGGCGCCTTGATCCCGTTCCGGGCGAAGTAGGCGTCGGTGAAGCGGTCCACCGGATGGGCGGCCCGGCCGGCAGGCAACCCCGGGCGCCGGGGTTTGAGGTTGTTCGCCGGCACCTGGGCAAAGGACACCTGCGGATCCCAGTCGAGGCCCTGATCGACCCAGGCGCGCAGGATCGCGACCTGGTCGCGGGTCAGCCGGTTTCCCTTCTGGGGCATGACCGAATCCGGATCGGTGCCCGCCACGAGGTGGATGAAATGGCTCCGGGCGCTGTCGCCCACGACCACCGCCCTTCCGGATTCGGACGGCTTGAGGAAATCGGCCCGCGTGTCGATCCGCCAGTCGCCGTTGGCCTTGCCGCGGCCGTGGCACTTCACGCAGGCGGCCTCGAGGATGGGCTGGACCTCCTTCCGGAAGTCGACTTTCCGGGCGAGGGCGCCGGGCAATTGGGCGATCGCCTCCGGAGTGGGACCTGCGGCCCGGACCGACAGGACGGCCAGGAGACCGAACAACGCCATCGCACACATCCGACGCGAGGAATTCACTCGGCCACTATCACCGGGACCCGTCGGTTCGGCAAGCTCCGGCCGGGCTCACTGGGCCCGCGTGCTGCGCTCGGCCATCCAGTACACGTCGGCCCGGGCGAGGTTGTCGCGGGCAGGCACGTTGAGGGGCAGCGACTGCCATTTCCGGATCGGCTGCAGGAACTGCGAGGAGCGCCAGCGGTGGATCTCGGAATGCCCGTCGGCGAAGGCGAACCCGGCGGCGCCGTTGTGGTAGGACGCCGGGAAGTCGACCACCTGCCGGGTCGACGTGGGGTTGCCCTCCACGAAGCCCATCATGTCGACCACGAAGTATCCGTCATTGATCGAGTCCTCGCGCTCGTCGACCAGCACCCACGTGTTGGCGGGCCCGGGCAGGTTGAGGTCGGATTCCTTGGAGTACACCCTCCACTGCGCCCCGGAACTTCCCCAACCGGGGCCGCCGACCCAGTTGTTCATCGACACGCTCCGGATGCGCGGGACGTAGCGCCTGTCGCGGGTGTTGTAGGCCAGGGTCATGTCGGCCGGGCAGTGCCAGATGCCGATGGATCCCCCGCAATAGGGCCAAAGGACGCTCTTCTTGGTGTAGGCCTCGTGGTCCCAGTTGTTGGGGTCGCGCTCCGTCGCCTTGGTGTTGTCGAGCCAGCTGCCCCCGGTCCAGTTCGGCACATCTCGACCGGCCCCTGGGGGCGTCCAATTGGCGGCCCCGGGGAACCGGTCGTTGTTGTCGGCGCCATAAAGCTTCCAGGCGAGCATCAGCTGCTTGGTGTTGTTCATGCACGAGATGCCCGTGGCCTTGGTCTTCGCCCGGGCGAGGGCCGGCAGCAGCATGCCCGCGAGGATCGCAATGATGGCGATCACGACCAGGAGCTCGATGAGGGTAAAGCCTGATCCGGAGGTGTGGCCGGCATCTTCCGTTCGAAGGGCGGACTTCATGGGGTTTTCTAGGACTGCGGTAATCATCCCCGCTTGTCAAGGGCGTCGTGGCCCTGCCCGGACTGGCGATCCGCTCGGCGGAGACCTTCCGGGCATCATCCGCGGAGACGCGCCACGAACTCCCACAGCAGCCTGCCCGACAGCAACACCACCATGGAGAGGAAGATCGGCCGGATGAGGCCGGCACCGCCGCGGACGGCAACGCCGGCCCCGAGGCGGCCGCCGAGCATCTGGCCCAGTGCCATCGCCACCCCGATGCCGAACCTCACCTGGCCCGCCAGGAGGAACAGCGCCAGCGAGGCGAGGTTGCTGGCGAGGTTCATGGCCTTGGTGTGGGCCGTGGCGGTCAGCAGGTTCCACCCCATCAGGAGCAGACCGGCCATGGTCCAGAAGGTGCCGGTGCCGGGACCGAAGAAACCGTCGTAGAAGCCCAGCGCGAGGCCGCACCCGAGGGCGAAGAAGATCCGCGTCTCCCGGAGGGCGTCGGCCGAGATCCAATGCCCGCCGAGGCCCGAGGCCCGCCATCGCAGCAGGGCCCCCGTCAGGGATGGCGGCCTCGCCTCGCGCCCGAGGTCCGGCTTGAAGGCCAGGACCGCCGCGATGGCCATGAGAAGCCCCGGGATCACGGGCCGCAGCACCTGCGGATCGACACGGCTCACGCAGAACGCGCCGGCCAGGGCGCCCAGGGCCGTCGCGGCCGCCCCAGGGGCCACCTCCCGCCACCGCAACAACCCGTGCCGGGCATACTGCACGGTGGCCATGGTCGTCCCCAGCGAGGACTGGAACTTGTTGGTGCCCAAGGCCATCTGCGGCTCAAGGCCCGTGGCCAGGAGCATGGGGACGGTCAGCAGTCCACCGCCGCCGGCGATGGCGTCCACCCATCCCGCCACCAGGCCGGTGGCGAAGAGGATCGGGTACCATTCCCAGGCGAGGTCCATGGCGGAGGGGGAAAATCGTCGTGCCGCCGGAGGCGAAGCGATCAGTCCCGGAGGTCGCGACAGGTCCGGAGGACGAAGTCCACCAGTTCCTGCGACTGGAAGAATCCCGTCCACATGCTGTGCCCCTGCCCCGCCGGCACGACCCAGTCCATGGGACCGCCGAGCGCCTGGTAGCGCGAACGGACGAGGCCCGAGTTCGCTTCCAGCGGGACCAACCGGTCCTGGTCGCCGTGGATGACAAAGAGCGGCACGCGGGCCTTGGCCAGCGGCTCCAGCCGGTCGACGGGATTGTGGCGGGTAAGCTGCGCCTCGAGGTCGGCGGGCTTCAGGCCGTAGGCGGGCGCCGCGTTGGTCAGGCCAGGGTAGCTGGCGAGATTGCACACCGGATAGATGCCGGCGAACCCGGCGACCTTGTCCGGGTTCTCGGCCGCCCAGGACAAGGTCATCAATCCGCCCCGGCTGCGGCCGAGCAGCATGACCTTGGAGGCAAACTTCCGGCGGGTGGTCAACTCCGCGAACAAGGCCGAGTAGAGGGCCCGGCCTGCCGCGTTGCCGTACGATTCCTCGACGTCGATCCCGGCCACGGCGATGCCCGCGGAAAGGAACCGCTCGAACATCCAGCGCTCCTCGGGTCCGGGCAGGCCCGGGAGGGTGGGTGCGTAGAGGACCCACGGGATCTTCGCCCCCGACTTCGGCGGCACGATGACGAAGGCGGCGTGGCCGCGCACGCTGAAGACCTCGCCCGGGAGCGGCAGGGTCTTCTTCGGGGCCTCCGGGGCGGCGCCCGCCGGTTTTCCGGGCTCGCCGGCCGGAAGGCGCAGCCACAGGACCAGGGACACCAGGGGCCACAGGCGTGCCGAGGGGATCAAGGATCGTGCGGTCCTCATGGGATGGGGCGGTGATCGGGGCCGGGATCGGGACGGGGATCGGCCGGGATCGGTTCAGGGACCGGGAGCGCCCCGGCGGCCCGCTGGCGCTCGGCCGCCCGGGCGAAGGGCCAGTACACGGCCATGGCCAGCAGGAGCGAGACGACGCCCCAGACGGCGGCCCGCCAATCGCCGCCGGTCGCGAGGTACTGGCCGATCACCGGCGGGGTGGTCCAGGGCACGTTGACGAAGGGCTTGCGGATCCATCCCCAGTCCATCAGGCAGTAGGTCGCGGTCGTGAGCAGCAGCGCATTGGCGACGTAGGGGACCATGAACCAGGGGTTCAGCACGATCGGGATGCCGAAGAAGATCGGCTCGTTGATCTGGAAGACCTGCGTGGGCAGCGACAACCGGCTTACCCGGCGGTAGACCGGGTCCCGCGACAGGGCAAGGATCAAGGCCAGGCCCAGCGTCGCGCCCGTGCCACCGACGTTCACGAAGGTCGAGAAGAACCCGTTGGCCGTGACGTAGGGCATGGGCTGGCCCCGACCGACCGCCTCCACGTTCTCGGCGAGATACTGCAGGAATATCGGCGCCACGAAGGCGTCGAGGGTGTTGTCGCCGTTGATGCCCACCGACCAGAGCATCGTGACCAGGAAGGCATACACCAGGATGCCCGGCAGGGTGTTGAGCGCGAAGACCAGCGGCTTGAAGAGGGCCTGCACGCCGGCATTGAGATCGAGACCCAGCACGAAGCGCAGCACCCAGAACGCCACCACGAGGAAGACCGTCGGGATGAGCGAAACGAAGGTGTCGGAAACCACCTTGGGAACCGTGGCGGGCAGGCGGATGACCCAGTTGGCGTCGGAGAAGGCCTTCTGGAGGCGCACCGTTGCCAGGGCGATCAGGATGGCGGTGAAGAGCCCCTTGGAGCCGAGGCCGTCCATGACGAGGGTCTGGTCCTTCATCTCCATCTGGATCAGCAGGAACACCAACGCCGACTGGGTCGCGCTGAGGATCGCCTCCTGCTTCAACCGCCCCCCGAGGTCGTAGCCGATGGCCAGGCAGGCGAAGAGCCCCAGCAGGCCGAAGGTGGCCGTGACCGGCACCTGCAGCAGCGGCAGGTGGGGGGCCACCCTGGCCTCCCATCCCGGGATCGGCAGGTAGGCGACAACCATGAACAATCCGCCGAGGATCGTGAGCGGCACCACCGAGACCATCCCGGCCCGGATCGAGGCGAGGTAGGTGTTCCCGCTGAGCGCGGTCAATCGCGGGATCAGCCACCGGTGGAGCCACGGGGACGCTGTCATCGGGCGGGCGCGTGAGGGGCGATGCCGATGCCGTCCGGAGCGCCATCGAGGCGGAGGCCCAGGTAGAGGCAGCCGGCCTCCCCTTCCCCGACCTGGGCCAGCGGGCTGAATCCCAGCTTCCGGTAGAAGGCCTGTGCGGGAAGGTTCACGAGGCTGACCCCGAGGTGGGCCCCCGGGGATCCGAGCCGGCGCAACTCCCCGAGCAGGAGGGTCATCATCGCCCGTCCAAGACCACGTCCCTGGGCGCGCGGCAGCAGGTCGATGTGCAGGTGCGATGGATACTGCGCGTAGGGCTCCGGGCAGAAGTAGTCGGGGTGATGGTACCCGTGATGCACCTGCTGGACGCGGTTCCAGCCTGCCGGGTCGCCGGTGGGCTCCGGGAACCGGCGGCACAGTCCGGGACGCCAGTCGTTCTCGTACCGTGCGTAGAACCGGCGCGAATCGAACGCCGCCAGCACGTAGCCGCAGATTCCCCGGTCGTCCTCGAGCAGGCGGGCCAACTCCGGTTCCAGGGCGAGGTATGGCCCCACGAAGACGCGTCCCAAGGCCTCCGGGTCATCCCGGTAGAAGGGCTCCCCGTCCTGGCCGAAATTGCCGGTCTTCAGACAGACCTCATAGGCCCCGGACTCGTCTCCGGGCCGGGGAGGTCGCAGGCGGAACGGTGGCGGCAGGTTCATCGGGGATGGACCTTGGCCGGCGTCTCGATCTCCCCTGAGACCTCGAACCGCGCGTCGGGGAACTGCCGCAGGAAACCCTGAAGCCGGGCGACGAATCCGCCCCGGCAGGTCTTCGGACGGTGGAAGTCGGAGGTGAATGGGGTGCCCGCCCGGCGTGGGTCGATGCGATGGCTCCACCACCGGTCGAGCAGGTCGAGCTCCTCGCGCAAGTCCCAGACCCGCCGGTGCAGCGCGTGGAAAAGCTCGCGATCGAGCAGGTCCACCAGTCGGGCGGAGAACCCCTTCAACCGGAGCATCCGGGTCCGGACATCGAGAGATTCTGCATCGTCGGGAGGCTCGGCCGACGCCAGACACTGCGCGATGTCCCGGGCCAGTCGATCGGCCTCCGGCCCATCGCCATACGGCAGGTAAAACGCACCCGCGAAGAGAATCAGGTCGGCGAACTCGAGCGGCGAACCCACCGTGGCGAACCGGGGCCACCAGGCCTTCAGTCCATCGAGGAACGACGCCCCCGGATCCCAGGCCCCCTCAGCCGCCAGGTAGGAGCCGAACGAATGGATGGGCACGAAGTTCAGGGGGAACTCGGTGTTCGGGTTCAACAGGATGCCCCGGACCGCGCGCTTGAGTTCCAAGGGCCGCCCCGCATACGGCCCGCAGAAAAACCGGCGACCGTCGTAATCGTTGGCGAACAGGTTGTCCCAGATCAACGGAGGCCTGTGGAGAACCTCGGTCAACCTGGCGATCGGCTCCAGGTCGATGCGTTCCGAGATGATCTCCGGTCCGGTCCAGAAGATGTCGATTTCCGGATGAAGCTCCCGGCCGAGCGTCTCCAGATATCCGTCGCCCCCGTGGCCTGCCGCCACCATCCGCCCGCAGTAGGGTGTCGGACAGAGCAGGAACCGGCCGGCGACCCGGGAGCGGCTCCAGGTGAAGATCGCGTTCACCCAGGCCGCCTGCGCCGAGGCCAGCGATCCCCAGCGCGCCAGGTCGGCCGGCCGCATCGCATCCGGGATGTCATCGAGCAGGATGCAGAACTCGGAGACCCCCGCCTCGATCAACTGCATCAGGCGTGCCTGCATTGCCTCCCGGTCGGACGGGTCCGAATAGGTCACATCCAACCCGGGACTGCAGGCATGGATCAGCCTCAACCCCCTCGATCGGCACCCCGCCACCGCCGCACGGACCGTGGCCAATCCGGACGCATCATAAGGCTGGCGCCAGATGGCCCGTTGATGCAGGTCGTCCTTCGGGCCGTATAAATAGGTGTCCAGACCGCCTCGAACCATCCAATCCCACAGCTCCGCCCGCTCCCGGGGCGACCAAGGCGGCCCATAGAAGCCTTCGATCACCCCCGAGAGGAACGAACCGGAGGCAGTTGCGGAGTTCGAAACCATCGGAAGACCCGCTGATCAAGCCCCTCAACCCCCAAACCGGTCAAGCACGTCCCCACCCCCAACCTCGGAAGCTCTCCCTCGATTCATCTTCACGGGTCTTTCGCCCCCGGGGCCCCACGGCCACCCTCTTCAGCGCGTCATCGACATTGAACCTGTCATTCTATGCATCGTTTCGCCCCGCGCGGTGTCGACGGCCGCCCCGTCCAGCCTGTCAGACGGCAGATTGAACCTGTCACTGGATGCATGTCACCGGTAGGTAATGCATATTGAACCTGTCACTTTATCTATCTTGGGGTGGAGGGGCATCGAATCCTTGATTGGTTTTGTCGGGATTCTATCCTTCGCGCCCATGAAGCTCACGGTCCGGGGAGAATATGCGCTGCGGGCCATGACCCACCTGGGGTTGCGGCACTCGGCGAAGGTCATCCAGATCTCGGCGATCTCGGCGGCAGAGAACATCCCGAAGAGGTTCCTCGAGCAGATCCTCAACGACCTGCGCACGGGCGGGTTCGTGGAAAGCCGCCGGGGGGTCGCCGGGGGGTACCGGTTGGCGAAGGCGCCTGAGAAGATCGTGATCGCGACGGTGATCCGGCACATCGAGGGGGCCCTCGCACCGATCGGTTGCGTGTCGGAGAACTATTACGAGAAGTGCAACTGCCCCGATGAGGCCCGTTGCGCCCTGAGATCGCTGATGAAGGAGGTCAGGGACTCGATCGCCCACCTACTGGAGAAGACCACGCTCGCCGACCTCGTCGCGAGGGCGGAGACGCTGAGGTCGACCGAATCGGCAGACGCAGACTTCATGATCTGATCGGCCAAGCACGGTGGGGTGAGGTTTTCTGACCGGTTTGACCGCCCTTGACCACCCCGGGCACGTCCCTCGCCTCCCAAGGACCGGAGAGGTCCAGGTATCCGACCCGACCCCGTTCCAAAACCGCCGTCCGAGCCCCGCGGAGCCCCACCCGGCCTCCGTGCCCGGCCCGGGACCGTGGCGGCTTGCTTCCTGCTTCCCTCCCGAAGCGCTTTTCCCAACCCTCCGTCCCAACACCCCATGATCGAACGCTGGTTCCAATTGACTCGCCACGGCACGACGGTCCGCACCGAACTGGTCGCCGGGATCACCACCTTCGCGGCGATGGCTTACATCCTCGCGGTGAACCCGGCCATCCTTGGCGAGAGCGGGATGGACAAGGGCGCCCTCATCACCGCCACCGCGCTCGCCTCGGCCCTGATGACCCTGGTGATGGCCCTGGCCACCAACTACCCGATCGCGCTGGCCCCGGGCATGGGACTAAACGCGTTCTTCACCTTCGGAATCTGCCTCGGCGCCAAGATCCCCTGGCAGGCGGCCCTGGGGTTGGTGTTCTACGGAGGGGTCCTGTTCCTGATCCTGAGCCTCACGGGCATCCGGCAACGCCTGCTCGAGGCGATCCCGCAGGAACTCAAGCTGGCCATCACCAGCGGCATCGGTCTCTTCATCGCCTTCATCGGGCTCAAGAACGGCGGGGTGATCGTGGACCACCCGGCAACCCTGGTGGGCCTGGGCGATTTCCGGAATCCGGGCCCTCTGATGGTGCTGGCCGGGGTGGTGGTCGGGGCGGCGCTCGTCTGGCGGAAACTCCCGGGCGCCATCCTCATGACGGTGGTGGGACTGACCATCCTTGGCCTCTTCCTGCGGACCCCGGACGGCAAGGGCGGCCTCGTCGCGATCACCAGGACCCCGGACACCTGGATCTCCACGCCGGCCTCCCTCTCACCCAGTTTCCTCGCGTTGGACCTCGGATATTTCTGGAGTCACTGGCGCACCTGCCTGCCGATCCTGCTGTCGCTGCTCTTCGTCGACCTCTTCGACAACATGGGCACCCTGATCGGCGTCTGCCAACGCGCCGGGCTGCTGGACGCCCAAGGTCGGTTGCCGAAGATCGGCCGGGCCCTCCTGGCCGACGCTTCCGCCGCGATGGTCGGATCGGTCCTCGGGACGAGCACCGTGACCAGCTACATCGAATCCGCCGCCGGCGTCGAGGCCGGAGGCCGGACCGGCCTCACCGCCGTGACCACCGCCGGGTGCTTCCTGCTGGCCCTCTTCCTCTCGCCGCTCATCGCCATCGTGCCCGAGGTGGCGACCGCCCCGGTGCTGGTGCTGGTCGGGATCTTCATGATGCAGAGCCTCGCGGACCTCGACCTCCGCGACTTCACCAAGGCCGTGCCTGCGGTGATCACCCTTCTGGCGATGCCCCTGACCTTCAGCATCGCCGAGGGGATCGCCCTCGGCTTCGTGGCCTATGTGGGATTCAACCTGCTGACCGGCCGCGCGAAATCCGTCACTCCCCTGGCCAAGGGACTCGGCCTGCTCTTCCTCATCCACCTGATCTACCGGTGATGAAGCGAGCCTTGACCCTGCTCCTGCTGCTCCTCATCGGAGCCGGTTGCGCTTCGACGCCGAGCCCCCGGGCTTGGGTCCACCGGCCCGGACCGTTCATCGCGGTCATGGCGGCCTATCCGCCGGAAATCGAGGCCAACGAGGCCGTCTTCGGCGGGCCCGGGATCACACGGTCCACCTGGCACATCGACGGCCTGGTCTTCCGTCACGTCCGGTTCGCGGGCCACGACCTGTTGCTCTTCCCCAGCGGCGTGAGCATGGTGAACGCGGCGATGAACACCCAGAGGGCCCTGGACCGGTTCCGCATTTCCCACGTGTTCTTCGCCGGAATCGCCGGGGCCATCGACCCCCGGCACCACATCGGCGACGTCGTGATCCCGGAGCGCTGGTACCACCACAGCGAGGCGGCCTATCTCAACCCTCGACCCGACGGATCCGGGTACATCCTTCCCGACTACTTCAAGCCCAAGCGGGAAAACCTCGGGTTCATCTTCCCCGACGCGGTCGAGGTGATCCGGGACGGCATGGACCGCCCGGAGTCGCGGGAATCCTTCGAGGCGGACCCCGCCCTGCTCGACCTCGCCCGGCGGGCCCTGCCGGGATTGCCGCCATTGCCCATGGGCCGACGGAACGCCGAGGTCTCGGTGGGCGGACAGGGCATCTCCGGGCCGGTGTTCCTCGACAACCGCCAATACCGCGAATGGGCCTTCCGGGTGTGGAAGGCCGATTGCCTCGACATGGAATCGACCGCCATCGCCCAGGTGTGTTGGACCCATCGCGTGCCGTTCCTGATCGTGCGCAGCCTGAGCGACCTGGCCGGCGGCCAGGAGGGGGTCAATGACGCGGACCGCACCGAGCGTCCCGTCGCGCGCCATGCCTCGCTGGTCCTCGGGGAGATCCTCCGCACGCTCCCGGCCCGGCGATGACCCGGCCGGTTCCCCACGGCCGCCTCCCTGGAAGCCCACCGACGCCGCGTTGGGACCCCGCGCCAACTGCGACAGCAACCATCGTCTGATGTGCCACCATGGCGCATTCCTGTCTCAGCCCGGGCGGGTTGGCGTCGACCTTGCAGGGTGAATCCTCTCGGGCAGAGGGCATTTTTGCGGTCATTTCTGCGGTGTTTTCGGATTTTTTTAGCCTTCACCCGATTCGGCACCGACCTTGCAGATGGGCGGGAACGGCGCGCCGCTCAAACGCATACCGATTATGGCAAAAGTCCTTGGAATCGATCTCGGCACGACCAACTCCTGCATGGCCGTGATGGAAGGCGGCGAACCTCTGGTGTTGGAGAACTCCGAGGGCAAGCGCACAACGCCTTCGGTGGTCGCCTTCGCCAAGAACGGCGAGCGTCTGGTCGGCGAAGCCGCCAAGCGTCAGGCGGTCACCAATCCCCGCAACACCGTCTACTCGGTCAAGCGCTTCATCGGCCGCAAGTTCGACGAGGTGCAGGAGGAGTTGAAGCGCGTGCCCTACAAGGTGGTCCGCGCCTCCAACGGTGATGCCCACATCGAGGTCGAGGTCGAGGGCAAGCCCAAGGCCTTCAGCCCGCCCGAGATCAGCGCCATGATCCTCGCCAAGCTCAAGGCCGACGCCGAGGTTCGTCTGGGCGAGACAATCACCCAGGCGGTGATCACGGTTCCGGCCTACTTCAACGATACCCAGCGCCAAGCCACCAAGGACGCCGGCAAGATCGCCGGCCTCGAAGTGCTGCGCATCATCAACGAGCCCACGGCGGCCTCGCTGGCCTACGGTCTCGACAAGAAGAAGGACGAGAAGATCGCCGTGTACGACCTCGGCGGCGGCACCTTCGACATCTCGGTGCTCGAGATCGGCGACGGCGTGTTCGAGGTGAAGGCCACCAACGGCGACACCCATCTGGGTGGCGACGACTGGGACAACGCCATCATCGACTGGATCCTGGCCGAGTTCCAGAAGGACCAGGGCATCGATCTGCGCAAGCAGGCCGACGCACTCCAGCGCATCAAGGAAGAGGCCGAGAAGGCCAAGATCGCATTGTCCTCGTCGCAGCAGTACGAGATCAACCTGCCCTTCATCACGGCCGACGCCACGGGGCCCAAGCACATCTCCCTCAAGCTCTCCCGCGCCAAGATGGAGCAGCTCTGCGACTCCCTTTTCGAGCGGACCATCACCCCGACCAAGTCCTGCCTGCGCGATGCCGGCATCTCGGCCGACAAGATCGATGAACTGGTTCTGGTCGGCGGCATGACCCGCATGCCCCGCGTGGTCGAGACCGCCCGCAGCCTGGTCAGCAAGCCGCCGCATCAGGGAGTCAACCCCGACGAGGTCGTGGCCATCGGCGCGGGCATCCAGGGCGGCGTCCTCAAGGGCGAGGTCAAGGGCGTGCTCCTCCTCGACGTGACCCCGTTGTCCCTGGGTATCGAAACCCTCGGCGGCGTGTTCACCAAGCTCATCGACCGCAACACGACCATCCCGAGCCGCAAGTCCGAGATCTTCTCGACCGCGAGCGACAACCAGCCGGGCGTGGAGATCCACGTGCTGCAGGGCGAGCGTCAGTTCTCCCGCGACAACAAGTCGCTCGGTAAATTCCAACTTGCCGACATCCCGCCGGCCGCCCGTGGCGTGCCCCAGATCGAGGTCACCTTCGACATCGACGCCAACGGCATCCTCAATGTCAGCGCCAAGGATCTCGGCACGGGCAAGAGCCAGAACATCGTCATCACCGCCTCCAGCGGCCTGTCGAAGGACGAGGTCGAGAAGATGCGCCGCGATGCCGAGTCCCATGCCGAGGAGGACAAGGCCCGCCGCGAGGAGGTCGAACTGCGCAACGAAGCCGACAATGCCGTCTACCGCTCCGAGAAATTCGTGAAGGACAACGGCGACAAGCTCGGAGCGGCCAAGGCCGAGGTCGACTCGGCTGTCGCCTCCGTCAAGGATGCGCTGAAGGGCAGCGATTCGGCCGCCATCCGCTCGTCCCTCGACAAGCTCAACGCCGCGCTCCAGACCGCCAGCGCGGGCATGTACCAGAAGGAGCCCGGGGCGGCCGGGCCCGAGCAGGCCTCCGGTGGATCCGATGCCGGCGGCAAAACGGGCCAATCCAAGCCCGGCGACCAGGGTCCCATCATCGACGCCGAGGTGGTCGACGAGAAAAAGAGGGCCTGAAAACACTCGAAAGATCCCTCGATTCCAGAGACTTTGCCCAGCCATCGACATGGCGGGCTTCATCCGCAACCACACAACAAAACACTAGAAACCACATATGGCACTGAACGTAAAACCCCTGGGCGATCGCGTCCTCGTGGAAATCGGCGAGGAGAAGGAAGTCAAGAAGGGTGGCATCATCATCCCCGACTCCGCCAAGGAGAAGCCCAGCGAGGGCGTCGTGAAGGCGCTCGGCACCGGCAAGACCGGCGACGACGGCAAGAAGATCGCCTTCGAGGTAAAGGTCGGTGATCGCGTGCTGGTCTCCAAGTACGGCGGCACCGAGGTCAAGATCGACGGCAAGGAGTACAAGATCTTCAGCTCCGACGACCTGATCGCGGTGGTGGGCTGATCCGATCCAGCCTCTCCACCCAGCCAATTCACAGTCTCAACCACAACATCACAACACATCCAAGAACATGGCAGCCAAACAACTTCTGTTCGATGAAGCAGCCCGTCAGGAGATCCTGAAGGGCGTCGAGGTCCTGGCCAAGGCGGTCAAGGCAACCCTCGGTCCCAAGGGCCGCAACGTGGTCATCGACAAAAAGTTCGGGTCCCCGACGATCACCAAGGACGGCGTGACCGTCGCCAAGGAGATCGAGCTCTCGAACCCCTACCAGAACATCGGCGCCCAGCTCGTCCGCGAGGTCGCCAGCAAGACCAGCGACATCGCCGGCGACGGCACCACCACCGCCACCGTGCTGGCCGAGGCCATCTACCGCGAGGGTCTCAAGCACGTGACCGCCGGTGCGAACCCGGTGTCGCTGCAGCGCGGCATCCAGAAGGCCGTCGAGGCCGCCGCCGAGCAGCTGGCCAAGATCGCCAAGAAGGTGAAGGACAAGGAGGAGATCAAGCAGGTCGCCACCGTGTCCGCCAACTGGGACACCGCCATCGGCGACATCATCGCCGAGGCCATGGACAAGGTCGGCAAGGACGGCACCATCACCGTCGAGGAGGCCAAGTCCATCGAGACCACCCTCGACGTCGTCGAGGGCATGCAGTTCGACAAGGGCTACCTCTCCCCCTACTTCGTCACCAACGCCGAGACCCTCGAGGTCAAGCAGGACGACGCCTACATCCTCCTTTACGAGAAGAAGATCAGCTCCCTCAAGGACCTGCTACCGATCCTCGAGAAGGTGGCCAAGACCGGCAAGCCGCTGCTGATCGTCTCCGAGGAGGTCGAGGGCGAGGCGCTGGCCACCCTGGTGGTCAACAAGCTCCGCGGCACCATCAACGTCTGCGCCGTCAAGGCTCCGGGCTTCGGTGACCGCCGCAAGGCCATGCTGGAGGACATCGCCATCCTGACCGGTGGCCGTCTCATCACCGAGGACCTCGGCATCAAGCTCGAAAGCCTCGAGCTGGCCGACCTCGGCCGCGCCAAGAGCGTGGTGGTCGAGAAGGAGAACACCACGATCATCGAGGGCGCCGGCAAGAACTCCGAGATCCAGGGCCGGGTCAACCAGATCCGCCGCCAGATCGAGGAGACCACCAGCGACTACGACCGCGAGAAGCTCCAGGAGCGCCTGGCCAAGCTGGCCGGTGGCGTCGCCGTCATCCACGTGGGTGCCGCGACCGAGACCGAGATGAAGGAGAAGAAGGCCCGCGTCGAGGACGCCCTGCACGCGACCCGTGCGGCCGTCGAGGAAGGCATCGTCGCCGGCGGCGGCGTGGCCCTCCTGCGCACCCTCCCGGCCATCGAGGCCCTGAAGCTCGGCATCACCGACGAGCAGATCGGCGTGGACATCGTCCGTCGCGCGGTCGAGGCCCCACTCCGCGAACTGGCTCGCAACGCCGGCGTCGAGGGCGGCCTCATCGTCCAGGAGGTCAGGCGCCGCAAGGGCAACGAGGGCTACAACGTGGCCACCGGCGAGTACGAAGACCTGGTCAAGGCCGGTGTCGTCGACCCGAAGAAGGTCACCCGCTCGGCCCTGCAGAACGCCTCGTCCATCGCGGGCCTGCTGCTCACGACCGAGGCCGTGATCACCGAGATCCCCGAGAAGAAGGAGAAGCCGCCGGCCGATCCTCATAACGGCGGCGGCATGGACTACTGAGATCCTGCCGTTTGCTTTCCGGGAAACGTCCAAAGCGCGGTCCTCGCAAGGGGGCCGCGCTTTTTTTGGGTTTCCACCCATCGTGTCCCGCCAGCTCCGGTGACTCCGATCCGGTTTTAGGGGTCCTGGCTCACGGGGCCATCGGACGGTCATCGGGCAGACCCTTTGGGCACTGCGCCTCCATCGACGGCGCCGCATCCGGTGGAGACGTCGGCCCACCTCAAACCACGGCGGACTCGAGCAACGAGACCGACCGTTTCCCCCCGTCCACACGCACCGGGATCCCCCAGGGCAAGGTGACCTTCCGTGGCACGTGGCCGTAGGGAACTCCGGCGACCTGGGGGCAGGTCAGGTCCCGGAGCACCGCCGCGCAGACGGCCTCGAGATCGTGGAACGGATGTTCCGGATCGGCCGCCGACACGTGGGTGAAGCGCCCGAGCAGCAGCCCCTTCAGGCACCCGAGCACGCCGGCCAGGCGCAACTGGGTGAGCATGCGATCGATCCGGTGGAACGACTCGTGCACATCCTCGAGGGCGAGCACCGCCCCGCGGTAGTCGGGGGAGTACGGCGTGCCCAGCAGCGCGACCACGAGTGAAAGGCAACCGCCGAGCAACGGTCCCTCCCCCACCCCGCCCCGGCGGGTTTCCAGGACGGCCTCCGCCGGAAAGGGCAGCTTCCCGCGGGTGCGTCGCGAGGTCACCAACCGCCAGAAGCTCTCCTCGGTCACCGGGTCCGGCGTGCCGGAGAACTCCACGGCGCCGAGCGGGCCGGAGAAGGTCACCAGGCCGGTCCTGCGGAAGAGCGCCATCTGGAGTGCGGTGAGGTCGCTGTAGCCCACGACGATCTTGGGATCTCGCCGGACGGCCGCGTAGTCGATCCGGTCGAGCAGACGCGGGGTGCCGTAGCCCCCGCGCAGGGCCATGACCGCCCGGATGCGCGGATCACGCAGCATGCCGTTGAGATCGGCCAACCGCTCGTCATCGGTGCCGGCGAACGCCCCGTCATGCTTCAGCGCATGGATGCCGACCTCGGCCCGATAGCCCTGTCCCTCCAGATACTGGACGCACCCCGCCACCCGCTCGGGCCGCCACAGGGCTCCGGCCGGGGCCACGAGCCCGATGACATCGCCGCGGCGCAGCGCACGAGGCCGGAGGATCGCCTTCATCGCCGGGCCCGAACGAAGCGCTCGACGTACTTGCCCAGCATGTCGGCCTCAAGGTTCACCACGTCGCCGACGCCGCGCTCCCGCAGGGCCGTGACCTCGAAGGTGTGCGGGATGATCCAGATGCGGAAGCCTCCCCGGAACACGCCGGCCACCGTGAGGCTGATTCCGTCCACGGCCACCGATCCCTTGAAGACGATGTAGCGGCAGATGGCCGCGGGCGCCGCGATCTCGAGGACGTGGTCCCGCCCGCGGCGTTCCCAGGTGCGGATCCTGCCGGTTCCATCGATGTGCCCGGTGACGAAGTGCCCGCCGAGGCGGTCCCCGGCGGCCAGCGAGCGCTCGAGGTTGACCGCCGAGCCGGGCTTCACCGCCGACAGGTTCGTGCGGTCCCAGGTCTCCTGGAGCAGGTCGAAGGCGAGACGGGCTCCGGTCTTGCCTCCACGCCGGAACGCCCGCTTGGCGACCACGGTCAGGCAGCACCCGTTGACGGCGATGCTGTCTCCCAGGCGGGCTCCCTGGGCCGCGACCTGGGCATCGACCCACAGGCGCACGGAGTTTTCCCCGGGCTCGACCCGGTTCACGACACCCGTCTCTTCGACCAATCCGGTGAACATCTTGAGTCCTCAGATGGAGCGAGTGCCGACGGGTTCACCCCCTCGATGCTCCGATGCGGACGACTGTCCGCGGCACGGGGGCCCGTCGTCCAACGGAATCCGTCCCGGTTCAGCCCGGCAACTCCCGAACCACGCGCGCCGTGATGAACAGGTCCTCGCTGAAGCGCCTGGACTCCACGTCGACGAGCCGAGGGGCCTCGGCCAGCGACCGGAATCCCGGGCCCGCGACCGCACGCCTCGCATCGGCCCCGCCGAGGATCTTCGGCGCGTAGAAGAAGGCCGTTCGATGCACCAGATGGTCCTCGAAGAAGCACGCGAGCACCGTGCCTCCGCCCTCGACCAGCAGGTGCGTGATTCCACGGCCACCGAGCTCCGCCATGAGCCAACGCAGGTCGATGCGGCCGCCCGATTCCGGCGCCCGGACCACGCCGACCCGCTCCTGCAAGGCCGCGACCCGTTCCTCGGGAGCCGATTCGCCCAACACCACGAGGGTGTTCCGGCGCGATGCGTCGGTCACCAGACGACAATCCAGCGGAGTCCGACCCCGGGTATCGAGGAGGATCCGAAGCTTGTCCGGATGCCATGCCGGCGGGCGGAAACCCGGCTGGGGGCGCACGGTCAGGGTGGGATCGTCGGCCAGGACCGTCTCCACGCCGACCAGGGTGGCGTCGGCCTGCAGGCGAAGCCGGTGCGCCTGGGCCCTCGAGGCCGGCCCGGTGATCCACTTCGACTCGCCGCCCGAGGTGGCGATCCGGCCATCCAGCGTCATGGCCGACTTGGCGACGACCCACGGCGTCCGGTGGACGATCCAGTGGTTGAACGCCTCGTTCAGGCGGGCGGCTTGGGATTGCAACACCCCGGACTCCACCACCAGCCCCGCCCGACGCAGCAACTCCAAACCATGGCCGGCATGCCGCGGATTCGGATCCACCGCGCCGACCACCACCCTCGAGATTCCGGCCTGGATCAAGGCCTCGGTGCAGGGCGGCGTGCGCCCGTGGGTGCAGCAGGGTTCGAGCGTGACATGGATCGTCGCGCCCGCGACCGGATTGCCGCGACGGGCCGCATCGGCCATCGCCTCGATCTCCGCATGGGGCCCCCCGGCCCGTCGATGCCAGCCCTCGCCGAGGATCTTGCCGTCGCGGACGAGCACGGCCCCGACCATCGGATTGGGTGAGGTTTGCCCAATGGCCCGCCGCGCCAGGGCGAGGGCCCGCGCCATGAATCGCTCGTCGGGTGTCATGGAGTCTCCGGAGCGCGGGTCAACCCTTGGCCGAGAACAAAGCCTCGGCGAACTGCCGGGCATCGAAGGCCTGCAGGTCGTCGGCCTGCTCCCCGACGCCGATGAACTTCACCGGAATGCCCAGTTCCTTCTGGATGGCCACCACCGCTCCGCCCTTGCTGGTGCCATCCAGCTTGGTGATGACCAGGCCCGTCAGCTTGACCGCCTTGTGGAACTCGCGGGCCTGGACCATCGCATTCATGCCGGTGGAACCGTCGAGCACCAGCAGCACCTCGTGCGGAGCCCCCGGGAGCTTGCGGTCGACGACCCGGTGCACCTTCTGCAACTCCTGCATCAGGTTGTGCTTGGTGTGCAGGCGACCGGCCGTGTCGATGAAGAGCCAGCGCGCAGCGCGTGCCTGCGCGGCCACGACGGCATCGTGGGCCACGGCGGCGGGATCGGCCTGGTAGGCGCCGGCGATGACCGGGATGTCCAGCCGGCCGCCCCACAGCTGCAATTGCTCGATGGCCGCCGCACGGAACGTGTCGCAGGCCGCCAGCAGGGCCGGCTCACCCCGCTCGTCCATGCGCTTGGCGAGCTTGGCGCAGGTGGTGGTCTTTCCGGTGCCGTTGACCCCCACCACCGACACTACGGTCACCCCGTCGGGCCGTGGCTTGAGGGCGGCATCCATGCCTCCGAGGCTGCGCTCGACCTCCGCGATGGCGATGTCGACGAAGTCGAGGCCCGACTTGCCCTGCGTCTCGAAGGCCTGGCGGACTGCCGCGAGGATCTGCTGCGTCATGGGCAGCCCGAGATCGGCGGCCAGCAGGGCGGCCTCGAGTTCCTCGACGCTCTGGGCGGTCAGCTTGGGCGATCGGGTGACGATTCGCTGGATTTCGTGGGCCAGCGAGGTGGCCGTCCGGGTGAAGGCCGATTTGAGCTTGTCGAAGAATCCCATGGGTCAGGTCGTTGCCGGGCGGGTCACGGAGGCCGGGCCCGAATCGTCGGGGCGCCGGGCGCGCCGCGCCCGGAGGGCCTCCACCTGCGGGTAGGGCAGCTTCACGCGCCCGATCAGGGGTTCGCCCTTGGCCATTCCGTGGCAGTCGCTGCCACCGGTGGCGACGAGGTCGAGCTCGGCCGCCTTGCGCGAGTAGCCCTCGCTGGCCTCCGCGGAGTGCCTCGTGTGCCAGCACTCGAGCCCGTCGATGCCGGCATCCTTGAGCCTGCCGATGAGGCTGTCGTTGCGATAGAGCCCGGGATGCGCCAGCACGGCCACCCCGCCAGCCTCGCGGATCAGGCCCACGGCCTCCTCGGCGCTCATCCGGGCCTTCGGCACGAACCCGGGGCGCCCGCGCTTGAGAAACCGGTCGAAGGCCTGGTCGTGGTCGCGGGCGAACCCCTGCTCGACCAACGCCCGGGCGACATGAAGCCGCCCCGGGGCCTCGCAGCGAGCGAGGGAACGCACCCGCGACTCGCTGAGTCCAACCCCACTGTCGTTGAGCCGGCTGACCATCTCGCAGACCCGCTGCTGGCGGACGCCCTGGAATCGGCGGAGCTCGGCGCGGAGCCTCGGCGAGGACAGGTCCATCCAATAGCCGAGAACGTGCACCTCCTGCCCAGTGACCTCGGCGGTCAGCTCGGCCCCGGGGATGAACTCGAGCCCCTCCCGGCGGCAGGCCTGCTCCATGCGCTCGCAACCCTCGACGCTGTCGTGGTCCGTGAGGGCCACCGCGTCGAGTCCGTGCTCGCGGGCATGCGCCGCAAGCTCTTCCGGCGAGAAGGTGCCGTCGGAGAAATGCGTGTGCAGGTGGAGGTCGGCGTGCTTCACGGGGACCGCTGGTCGGCGGGGGACTCCTTGGCCGTGCGGGCCGGGCGGTTGAGCTCGGCGCGGACCTTGTCGAGGATGCCGTTGACGAACTTGCCGCTGTCGGCCGTGGAAAACTTCTTCGCCACGTCGACCGCCTCGTTGATGCTGACCACGGGCGGGATGTCGTCGCGGTGCAGCATCTCGTGGATGGCCAGTCGCATGACGTTGCGGTCGACGATGGCCATGCGGTGCAGGTCCCAGTTCTTGGCATGCCTGCGGATGATGTCATCGAGCTGGTCACGCTTGCCGAGCACACCCCTGACGAGGCGGTCGGCGAAGATCCGGGTGGCGCTTTCGTCGGCGGTCGGCGGAGGCAGGTCGACGCGCTCGCCCCAGGTGGGACCACGCGTCTCCAGGAAGTCGCTCATCCTCTGGGAATCCCAGAACTGGTCGAGGGCCGCGTCCAGGTTCTCCGGCGGATTCAAATCGTGCTGAAAGAGGAACTGCACCGCCCGTTCGCGGGCCTCCCGACGCTTGCGCATGTGGACATCTTAGCCCAAAGCCCCACCGGACAAGAGCGTTTTATTGGACGATCCCGGGGTCGGGATCCGTCCCGGGGCCCACCCGGGCGCCCATGATCCTCCGGGCGCCGGCGTACACGTTGAATCGTCCCTCGCGCAGGAAACCGACGAGCGTCTGGCCGGACTCGGTCGCGAACTCGACGGCCAGGCTCGAGGGGGCCGACACCGCCGCCACCATGGCGATGCCCGCGGCGAGGGCCTTCTGGACGATCTCGAAGGACACCCGGCCGCTGACCATCAGCACCGACGGCCCGAGGGGAAACCCGCCGTCGAGAAACCGCCGTCCCACGACCTTGTCGACCGCGTTGTGGCGACCGACATCCTCCCGGGCCACCCACAGGCGGCCGTCCGGCCCGAAGAGCGCCGCCGCGTGCAGGCCTCCCGAGGCCGAAAAGCCGGCCTGCGCCTCGCGCAACCGGCCCGGCAACCCCAGCAACACCCCGGGATCCACCTCGAACTCCAGGGTCGCCTGAGGGAAGCGCCGCCGGAGCGCATCGATGCTGGCACGTCCGCACAGCCCGCAACTGGACGAGGCGAACACATGGCGCGTCAGCGAGTTGAAGTCGAAGGTCACCGAGTCGGCGAGGAACACATCCACCACGTTGCCGGACGGGTTGCGCGGATGGGGACGGATCCCGCGGAGGTCCGCCGGAGAGCGCAGGAGCCCCTCGCCCACCAGGAAGCCCGCCGCCAGTTCGTCATCATGCCCCGGGGTCCGGAGCGTCACGCTGACGCTGCGGGTGTCGACCCGGATCTCCAGCGGCTCCTCGGCGGCCAGGGAATCCTCGACGGGACCTTCCCAGGATCCCCGGCTCCAACGCCGGATCGACGCCGGCCGCGTCGATGGGTCCCCGGGCTTCACAGGGTCTGGCTGAGGAAGCCGCCATCGACGCGCACGTCGGTGCCGGTCACGAACCCGGCGGCGCGGGAACTCGCGAGGAACACCGCCGCCCCGGCCAGTTCGTCGGCGACCCCGAACCGGGCCATCGGGGTGTGGCCGAGGATGGCCTTGGCACGGGCCGTCGGGCTGCCGTCGTCGTTGAAGAGGAGACGGCGGTTCTGCTCGGCCGGGAAGAACCCCGGCGTGATGGAATTGACCCGCACGCCGCTCGGGGCCCACTCGCGGGCCAGGAACTGCGTCAGGCTCAGGACCGCCGCCTTGGCCGCCGAATAGCTGACCACCCGCGAGAGCGGGATGTGGGCGGAGACGCTGGCCACGTTGATCACGGCCCCGCGGCGGCGCGCACAGAACCCGGGCCCGAAGGTCTGGCATGGCAGCAGGACTCCGCCGACCAGGTTGAGGTCGAAGTTGCCCCGCCAGGCCTTGAGTCCGATGGCCTCGAATGGAAGTTCGGCGGTGACGGTCGCCTTGGGATCGTTGCCCCCGGCGGCATTGACGAGGATCGAGGGCACGCCCAGACGAGCCGTGACCTCGGACTCGGCCCGGCGCAGGTCCTCGCAGCTCATCGCATCGGCGGCGAAGAATGCCGCCCTGGCCCCCTGCTCCTCGAGCGACCGCACGCAGGCGCCACCGCGCTCGGCGTTGCGGCCGACAACGGCCACGGCGGCACCCGCCTGCCCGAGGGCTCGCGCCATGGCACCACCCAGTGCGCCCGTCGCCCCGATCACGACCGCCACCTCGCCGGAAAGATCGAACAGATTCATGGACCGGAAGGTGGATCAAGGCGGACCCCGAGGGGAGCAGAAAGGCATGGCGGACCCGCCCGTCCGCGAACCCGGCCGTCGGTCGGGGAACGGATCCACCGGGAAGCCTTGCCATCCGCTGCAGCCCGACGGGCACAGCCGCTTCCCGACGACGCGCCGCGCGCCGCATGCGGCGACCACCTGGCGGTGTCAGTCGGGAAGCCTGCGACGGAATTCCCGGCAGGCGGCGGCGATGTCGGGCGAATCGAGGATCGCGCTCACCACGCAGATGGACCGGGCGCCGGCCTCGACCACCGCATCGACCGTCCGGAGATTGATGCCCCCGATGGCGAACCAAGGCACCGTGACGGACGCTCGGGCCCATCGAACGTACTCGAGGGTCACCGGGCGTGCCGAGGGCTTGGTGCCGGTGGCGTACACCGGGCCGATCGCGACGTAGTCGGCACCGGCCCGGACGGCCCGCTCGCACTGGTCGGGGGCGTGCGTCGATAGGCCTACCTGGCATCCCGCCCTGCGACAGGGCAGGTCGTCGACGCCACGGTGGCCGGCATCGAAGAAGTCCTCCTGGCCGAGATGCACCCAGGGGGCCCCGCATGAAACGGCAAGCCCGGGATGGTCATTCACCACCGTGGCGACACCGGCTGCTTCGAGCACCGGCAGGACGGCCTCGATCAGGCGCCGCGCCTCCGGGAGCGGCGCGCCCTTGGCGCGGATCTGGACCGCGTCCGATCCGCCCTCGCACAAGGCGTGCGCGACGGCGACCGGATCGCGACCACGAAGGTAGGCCGTGTCGACGAAGGTGTAGAGCCGCCACTCGGCCACGGCCTTCCCCCCGCGGACGCGACGTGCGGTGCCATCCATCGGGATCAACGACGCACGCTGGTGTGCTCGCTCAACCAGGTCAGGTCCGGCCGACTTGCGGTGCCGGGGTAGCCGCCCCCATGGACCCCATGGTGGTCGACGTTGGCGGTCGGATTGTTGAACAGGCCGCTAACCCAGCGGTGGGACTCCGCGTGGCCGTCGACGAACGAGAAGTTGGAGTTCCGGCCATGGTAGTTGCCAGGCACGTGGTAGGCTCCTCCGGAGGAAGTGGCCATGTTGACCCCGAAGAAGGGGCGGCAGATGCCCTTCGGGTGGATCTCCCCGTGGAGGAAGGCATCCGCGCCGGAGACGACGTCGGAGGTCTTGCGGAAATTGCGGTAGGTCCGGTCGTCGCCGAGGGAACTCGTGGGGTAGGGCACGTCATCGGCCCAGTTCACCCAGGGATTCTGGCCATAGGTCCGGGGATTGGTCTGCCGGCGACCCGCCACCAGCTCGGAGTACCGGTCGCCCGGGCACTTGAAGGAGCCACGTGCCGGCAGGTAGGGGGCCAGCAGCGAAACCCTCGGGTTGATGAGGCTGGAGGCGGAGGCGTCCACCAGGTTGTTTCCGTCACGCCCCTCGACCCAATATTTGGGCACGAAATTGGCCGGGGGATTGGTGAGGTTGACCGTCGGATCACCCGCACCGTTGGGGGGGAAGAAATCGCGGTTCTCCGAGACGTACAACATCGAGGCGATGGCCAGCTGCTTCTCGTTGTTGATGCATGCGATGCCGGTCGCCTTCTGTCGTGCACGCGACAGCGCGGGCAGAAGCATCCCGGCAAGGATGGCGATGATGGCGATCACCACCAGGAGTTCGATGAGGGTGAACCCCGGGGACCGGTTGGTGCAGGAAATCGGTTTTCTCACAATATCTCAGGATCAGGAGGAACACGATCAGGCTAGAGGTTCGCCTCAGGGATTCAACCCCGAAAGGAGATCGAGCAATTCAGCCTCCGGGCCCTCGTGATGCTGTTCACGGGCCAACAGCAGTGCCCTTTCGAACGAGCGGCGTGCCGATTCAACCGCCCCCTCGGCCAAGTCGCATTTGCCCAGCAGAATCTGCACCAGCATCCAGTCGGGCTTGCGTCGAAGGGCCACCTCCAGATGCTCGCGGGCCTCCGGGAGGTGTCCGGCATCGAAGAGGGCCCGGCCCAGACTGAAGCGTGCCAATTCGTTTTCGGGGTGCCGCCGCACCAGATCCCGTTGACGGGCGAAAAGATCGTCCATGAGCGGGACGGTAGCCGAAAGAAGGCTGCAGATCAGGCGGGATTTTTGGTGATTCTGGAGCAAGACAGCCGGGGTTGCCGCCCGCCTTTCCGAAACCTCCACGCGAGGCGGGTCGGACCACGACGATCGGCATGGCGTTGCTGGCGCCCGTTGGGGTGGGTTGCCCGTGATGGAAGACGCTTGGCTGCAACCGGCCCGGGACGGGCTTCGCCCCATGCCGGCCGGCCTATCCCACGGCGCGGACGCGGAGGTCGCGGAGGGTTTTGAGGTGGGGCAGCGGGACGCCGCGGATGGGTCGGGCGCCGTCGGTGCGGCGAGGGCCGAAGTGGCTTCGATGCCGGCGGA
>VHCX01000007.1 GCA_016871615.1 Verrucomicrobiota bacterium | reverse complement strand
AGGGACAGGCTTGTGGGAGGGACAGGCTTGTGGGTGGGATAGGCTTGATTGTGCTCTTGCGGGATGGGCGCTTCGATTCCAATGTGCAGTTGTTGATGGACTCTCAAATAAATCAGTACCTGCCCGTCCTGATGCTGCTGTTCGTGGCAACCAATTTCGCGGGCGTGACGTTGGCGATCTCCGTGCTGCTCGGGAAAACCGGCCGTCGGACCCGGACCAAGGACATCCCTTACGAATGCGGCATGCTGCCCCAAGGCGAGGGCAACGCCCGGCTGAGCGTGAAGTTCTACCTTGTGGCCTTGCTCTTCGTGCTCTTCGACATCGAGGTGGTGTTCATGTACCCGTGGGCGGTGACCTTCAAGGAACTGGCCCGCACCGACCTGGCCCTCGGGTTGGGAGGCATGATGTCCTTCCTCGGCGTGGTCTTCATCGGCTACCTCTACGCCCTGAAGAAACGCGCCTTCGACTGGAAGAGCTGATCCCGCGAGCCGTTCCTGCCGCTCCCCGGGTTCCCGCCGCATCGCTCCGGATTGCGCCGGAAGCCTCGAAGTACACCCCCCTTTCCAAAAAAGATTTTGCCCCTCACCTCCGCCATTGGTTCACTTTCCTGACTTGGACCCAAACAAGTCCCAGCATTCCCGTCGAATGAACTCGTACCCGTCCGTTCCGAACTCGCTCTACCGGCCCGACTTCGAGCACGACGCCTGCGGCGTCGGGTTCGTCGCCAACATCAAGGGCACCCAGACCCACTCGGTGGTGCAACAGGGTCTGCAGATCCTGCGCAACCTGGACCACCGCGGCGCCTGCGGTTGCGAGGCCAACACCGGCGATGGGGCCGGCATCCTCCTGCAGATGCCCCACGAGTTCCTTGCCGGACAAACCCAGAAGATCGGCATCACCCTTCCGCCGGCCGGCCAGTACGGGGTCGGCATGGTCTACCTGCCGAGGGATCCCCGGCAGCGGCGCAAGCTGGAGCTGGCTTTCGAGAAGATCATCCAGTCCGAGGGGCAGGACCTGCTCGGATGGCGCACCGCCCCCACCGACAACAGCTCGCTGGGCGACACGGCCAAGTCGTCGGAGCCTCACGTCCGGCAGGTGTTCATCGGCCGCGGCGCCGACGTGAAGGACGACCTGGCCTTCGAGCGCAAGCTCTACGTCATCCGCAAGCGCTCGTACTCGGAGATCCGCTGCTCCACCAAGGACGGCGCCGGCTACTGGTACGTCTGCAGCCTCTCCAGCCGCACCCTGGTCTACAAGGGCATGCTGCTGACCGAGCAGGTCGACAAGTACTTCGTCGACCTGCGCGACCCCGGCATGAAGTCCGGACTGGCGTTGGTGCACTCGCGCTTCAGCACCAACACCTTCCCGAGCTGGGCGCGGTCGCACCCGTATCGCTACATCGCCCACAACGGCGAGATCAACACCCTGCGCGGCAACATCAACTGGATGCGCGCCCGCGAAGCCCTCTTCCAGTCCGACGTCTTCGGCGACGACATCGGCAAGATCCTGCCCATCGTCGACCCCGACGGCAGCGACTCGGCCATGTTCGACAACGTGCTCGAGCTGCTGGTGCTGGCTGGACGCTCGCTGCCGCATGCCATGATGATGATGATCCCGGAGCCCTGGGCGAATCACGAGTCGATGAGCGACGAGAAGAAGGCGTTCTACGAATACCATTCGTGCCTGATTGAACCCTGGGACGGCCCCGCCTGCGTGGCCTTCACCGACGGCATCCGCATCGGCGCCTCGCTGGATCGGAACGGCCTGCGCCCCTCGCGCTACTACGTCACCAAGGACGACCAGGTCATCATGGCCTCCGAGGTCGGCGTGCTCGACATCGCCCCGGAGAACATCGCCCAGAAGGGCCGTCTGCAGCCCGGCCGCATGTTCTATATCGACACGGCCCTGGGCCGCATCGTCGACGACGCCGAGATCAAGGAGCAGATCGCCGGCGAGCAACCCTACCGCCAGTGGCTCAACCAGCACCTCATCGAGCTGTCCACCCTGCCCGACCCGGAGCATCTCCCCGAGCCGGGCCGGGCCACCGTGTTGCAGCGCCAGCAGGCCTTCGGGTATTCCTTCGAGGACCTGCGCATGCTGCTGGTCCCCATGGCGCGGGACGGCGTCGAGGCCATCGGCTCGATGGGCACCGACACGCCGCTGGCCGTGCTCTCCAACCAGTCCCAGCTGCTCTACAACTACTTCCACCAGCTCTTCGCCCAGGTCACCAATCCGCCGATCGACTGCATCCGCGAGGAGATCGTCACCAGCGCGATCACGACCATCGGCTCGGAGAAGAACCTGCTGGCGCCGGAACCCGAGAGCTGCCACCTCATCGAGCTGAAGTCGCCCGTGCTCACCAACGAGGAGCTGGCCAAGCTCAAGGGGATCAACCAGTCCGGGTACAAGTCGGTCACGCTGCCGATCCTCTACAAGGTCGACAAGGGGGCCAAGGGCCTCGAGAAGGCCCTGAAGGACCTCTTCAAGGCCGCCTCCAAGGCGATCGATGACGGGGCCAACATCCTCATCCTCTCCGACCGCGGCATCAGCGCCAAGAGCGCGGCCATCCCGGCCCTGCTGGCCGTCAGCGGCCTGCACCACCACCTGATCCGCGAGGGCACCCGGACCCGCGTCGGCCTCGTGCTCGAGTCGGGCGAACCGCGCGAGGTGCATCACTTCTCGCTGCTCATCGGCTACGGCTGCGGCGCGATCAACCCCTACGTGGCCTTCGAATCGATCGACGACCTGATCCATCAGGGGCTGCTCACCAACGTCGACGCCAAGACGGCCCACAAGAACTTCGTCAAGTCGGCCGTCAAGGGCGTCATCAAGGTGGCCTCCAAGATGGGCATCTCGACGATCCAATCGTACCGGGGCGCCCAGATCTTCGAGGCCGTCGGCATCAGCGAGGCCGTGGTCGACCGCTACTTCACCTGGACGCCCACGCGCGTCGAGGGCGTCGGCATGGAGGAGATCGCCCGCGACATCGAGACCCGACACCGCTTGGCCTTCCCCGACCGCAAGTCGCGGAACCCGACGCTCGAGGTCGGCGGCCGCTACCAGTGGCGCAGGGAAGGTGAGTACCACCTGTTCAATCCCGACACCGTCCACAAGCTGCAGAAGGCCGTGCGCACCGGCGACTACAAGGCCTTCCAAGACTACTCCCGGTCGGTCAACGAGCAGTTCAGGCACTGGGCGACCCTGCGCGGCCTGCTCGACTTCAAGCCGGCCACCGCGATCCCGATCGAGGAGGTCGAGTCGGTCGAGTCCATCGTCAAGCGGTTCAAGACCGGCGCGATGAGCTACGGCTCCATCTCCAAGGAGGCCCACGAGGCCCTGGCCATCGCCATGAACCGCCTCGGCGGCAAGTCCAACACGGGCGAGGGTGGCGAGGATCCCGAGCGCTTCATCCCCCTGCCCAACGGCGATTCCAAGAACTCCGCGATCAAGCAAGTGGCCTCGGGCCGCTTCGGCGTGACCAATCAGTACCTGGTCAACGCCCAGGAGTTGCAGATCAAGATGGCCCAGGGTGCCAAGCCCGGCGAGGGCGGCCAGTTGCCCGGCACCAAGGTCTACCCATGGGTGGCCAAGACGCGCCACTCGACCCCGGGCGTCGGGCTCATCTCCCCGCCGCCCCACCATGACATCTACTCGATCGAGGACCTCGCCGAGCTGATCCACGACCTCAAGAACGCCAACATCCACGCCCGGATCAGCGTCAAGCTGGTCTCCGAGGTGGGCGTGGGCACCATCGCGGCCGGCGTCGCCAAGGCCCACGCCGACGTGGTGCTGATCTCGGGCTACGACGGCGGCACCGGCGCCTCGCCCCAGACCTCCATCAAGCACGCGGGCATCCCCTGGGAGCTCGGCCTGGCCGAGACGCACCAGACGCTGGTGCTCAACAACCTGCGTTCGCGCATCGTGGTCGAGACCGACGGCCAGTTGAAGACGGGGCGAGACGTGGTCATCGCCGCGCTGCTCGGAGCCGAGGAGTTCGGCTTCGCCACCGCGCCGCTGGTCGCGCTGGGCTGCATCATGATGCGGGTCTGCCACCTGAACACCTGCCCGGTCGGCGTCGCCACCCAGGATCCCGAATTGCGCAAGCGCTTCACCGGCGACCCGCAGCACGCGATCCACTTCATGCGCTTCATCGCGCAGGAGGTCCGGGAGATCATGGCCCAGCTGGGCTTCCGCTCCATCACCGAGATGGTCGGCCGCACCGACCGCCTCGAGCCGCGCCATGCCATCGAGCACTGGAAGGCCAAGGGCGTCGACTTCAGCAAGATCCTCTACCAACCCGAGGCGGGCCCCGAGGTGGGCCGCTACTGCCAGATGGTGCAGGACCATGGCATCGACAAGTCGCTCGACATCACGCAGCTGCTGCCGATCTGCCGCCCGGCGATCGAGCGCGGCGAGAAGGTCAAGGCGACCCTGCCGATCCGCAACGTCAACCGCGTGGTCGGCACGATCACCGGCAGCGAACTGACCCGCCAGCGCGGCGCCGCGGGCCTTCCGGAGGACACCATCCAGATCACCTTCCACGGGAGCGCCGGGCAGAGCTTCGGAGCCTTCATGCCCAAGGGCATGACCTTCACGCTCGAGGGCGATGCCAACGACTACTTCGGCAAGGGACTCAGCGGCGGAAAGCTCATCCTCCATCCGCCGGCGGCAAGCACCTTCGCGGCCGAGGAGAACATGATCGTCGGCAACGTGGCCCTCTATGGCGCGACGCAGGGCGAGGTGTTCATCCGCGGCATGGCGGGTGAGCGCTTCGGTGTGCGCAACTCGGGCGTCAAGGCGGTCGTCGAGGCCGTGGGCGACCACGGCTGCGAGTACATGACCGGCGGCACGGTGGTGATCCTCGGGCCGACCGGGCGCAATTTCGCGGCCGGCATGTCCGGCGGCGTGGCCTACATCTACGACGAACGGGGCGATTTCGCCACGTGCTGCAACCTTCAGATGGTCGCCCTCGAGAAGCTCGACGGCTCGGACGTGGCGGTGCTCCAGGAGATGATCCAGAACCACGCCATCAACACCAAGAGCACCCGGGCGGCCACCCTCCTCAAGGACTGGAACACCGCGCAGGCGAAGTTCGTGAAGGTGATGCCCCGCGACTACAAGCGCGTGCTCACGGCGCTGCACAAGGCCCAGTCCGAGGGCCTCACCGGCGACGACGCGCTCAACGCCGCCTTCGAAGCCAACTCCAAGGACGTCTCCCGGACCGGTGGCGGCTGAGCCTCGAACACCGTCGAAACGAACACCCGCCCATTCCACCTAGAACCAGGCCTTCAACCGACATAGAGACATGGGAAAACCGACAGGATTCCTCGAATTCGCCCGCGAACTGCCGCTCGACCGCAGCGCCATCAAACGCATCAGGGACTGGAACGAGTTCCATGAACACATGGACGAGTCGAGCCTGCGCCAGCAGGGCGCCCGTTGCATGGACTGCGGCGTGCCCTTCTGCCACAACGGCACGCTCGTCAGCGGCATGGCCAGCGGATGCCCGATCAACAACCTGATCCCGGAGTGGAACGACCTGGTCTACCGCGGGCTCTGGAAGGAGGCCCTGGACCGTCTCCACAAGACCAACAACTTCCCCGAGTTCACCGGACGCGTGTGCCCGGCGCCCTGTGAGGGCTCCTGCGTGCTCGGCATCAACGCCCCTCCGGTCACGATCAAGAATATCGAGGTCTCCATCATCGACCACGCTTGGGAAAAGGGCTGGGTCAAGCCGCAGCCCCCCAAGAAGCGCACCGGCAAGAAGGTGGCCGTGGTCGGGTCCGGCCCGGCGGGCCTCTCGGCCGCCGCCCAGCTCAACAAGGCCGGGCACTACGTCACCGTGTTCGAGCGGGCCGACCGGCCGGGCGGGCTGCTGATGTACGGCATCCCGAACATGAAGCTCGACAAGCAGAAGGTCGTGATGCGGCGCATCAAGCAGATGGAGCGCGAGGGCATCGCCTTCCGCTGCAACTCCGAGGTCGGCCGCGACATCACCTCGTCCCAGTTGATGGAGGACTTCGATGCCGTGGTGCTCTGCACCGGGGCCACGAAGCCGCGCGACCTGCCCATCGAGGGCCGTCAGGGCACGGGCATCCATTTCGCGATGGAGTTCCTCCACGCCAACACCAGGTCGCTGCTCGACAAGGCGGCGCCCCCGATCTCCGCCGCCGGCAAGGACGTGGTCATCATCGGTGGCGGCGACACGGGCACCGACTGCGTGGGCACCTCCATGCGGCACGGCTGCAAGAGCCTGGTCCAGGTGGAGATCCTGCCCAAGCCGCCCGCCGAGCGGGCCAAGGACAATCCGTGGCCCGAATGGCCCAAGACCTACAAGATGGACTACGGTCAGGAGGAGGCCGCCGCCACGTTCGGGGCCGACCCCCGCGTGTACCTCACGACGGCCAAGAAGTTCCTGACCGACAGCCAGGGGCATGTCTCCGGGGTTCATCTGGTTCAGATCCGCTGGGAGCGCAACGACAAGGGCCAGTTCACGCCGGTGGATGTCCCGGGCACCGACCGGGTCGTACCGGCCCAGCTGGTGCTCCTGGCCATGGGGTTCCTCGGGCCCGAGCAGCCGCTGCTCGAGTCCCTCGGCCTCGACCGCGATTCGCGGTCGACCATCAAGGCCGAGCACGGGCGCTTCTCGACCAGCATCCCCAAGGTGTTCGCCGCCGGCGACTGCCGACGTGGACAAAGCCTGGTGGTCTGGGCCTTCAACGAGGGCCGCGGCGCGGCGCGGGAATGCGACCGGTTCCTGATGGGAGCCACCTCGCTGCCCTGAACTCACACCGTCCCAAGGGCGGAGCCCCATCCACCGGAAGGCGAAGAGCATCCCTCTTCGCCTTTCTGATTTCATCCCCGGGCTCCTTCGTCCAAGACTCCTCCACACGATCGCCATGCCCAAGGAAGACGCCATCCGGGTCCGCGCCCAGGTCCTGAGCCCCCTCGGGGTGGCCGCCCATCGGGTGCGACTGGCCAACGGCCATCACCTCGTGGCCCACCTCCCGCTCAAGCTCCAGCCCGAGATCGGCCCGGTCCGGCCCGGCGACGTGGTGGAACTCGAGTTGTCTCCCTTCGACCTGTCCCGAGGGCGGGTGCTGGGCCGCAGCGCACCCGGGCAGGAGGGCGACGGCCGGGGCGACCCCGCCTTCCCGCCGGTCACGGCCATCCGCACGATCCCACCCGTCGCCCCGATCGGGCCGGTGGGTGTCGTCGCTCCCTGATTGCCGGGCCCCGCGGATGGGGACAGACTCCGCTAGTCATGCCCTTCCCATCCCCGCCTTGCCGGCCGCTCGGTACGCTGCTGGCGCTGCTGATCCTCCAGGCCCTCCTGCCCGCCGCGCTGGGGCAGACCGTCGCCGGGGAGACCGGATCCGGCGCGGAGCGTCTCAAGGTGGACCTGCTGGGGATTTTCGCCCATCCGGACGACGAGACCGGCGTGGCCGCCACCATCGCCCGGCTGGCCCTGGGATCGGGCCGGTCGGTCGCCCATGTGTACTGCACCCGGGGCGAAGGGGGCGGCAACATGGTGGGCACCCAATCCGGACCCGCGCTGGGCCTGCTGCGGGAGATCGAACTGCGCGACGCCCTCCGCCAACTCGGCGTACGGCAGGTGCACTTCCTGGACAAGGCGGACTTCGCGTACACCGAGAGCCTGTCGGTGACCCTCGAGCGGTGGGGCCACGAGGACACCCTCGGCCGGATGGTCCGCGTGATCCGGGCGCTGCGGCCGGAGGTGATGGTGACCATGAACCCCGCCCCCTCGCCCGGCCAGCATGGCAACCACCAGGCGGCGGGCTGGCTGGCGACCGAGGCCTTCGAGGCCGCCGCCGACCCGGGACGCTTTCCCGATCAGCTCTGGATCGAGGGCCTGTCGCCCTGGAGGACGCGCAAGCTCTTCTACGCGGGGGGCTCGGGCGACCTCAGCCTTTCCCTGCCGGTCCCGTTGACCTCCCCCTTGCCCGACGGGCGCCTGCCGGTGGCGGTGGCCGGCGAGGCGTTGTCGAACCACCGGTCACAGGCCTTCGGATCGATCGCCCGGTCGCCGTGGTTCCGCCGGACGACCAACCAGTGGTTCACGCCGGTGCTGAGCGTGCTGCCGGTGCGCCCGTCGGATGCCGACCTTTTCGAGGGCCTGCCCGTCGAGGGTGCCTGTCCCCCACGATGGGAGGGATTTCCGCCCACCGGGATGGCCGAGGATCCCGACCTCCACGTCGTGCCCCGGCCGGCCGTGGCCCGCTTCCGCGAGTTCGTCCGGACGCACCGGATCGGCCACGCCGTGCCGACGTTCCACGCCGACCTGCCGGTAGTGGCCGGACGCACGACGAGCCTGTCCCTCGTCCGGAACGCCGCCCTGGCTCGGGAGGAGGTCCGCCTCGAGGTGCCGCCGGGATGGATGGCCCGATGGGCCCGGGACCGGCAGGGTGGGCGCATCGACGTCACGGCCCCGGCCGGGGCGCGGGAGGACGCCTCCCTGGTGGCCACCGTGGCCGCGCACCGGGCATCGGTCCGTCTCCATCCGGTGCCTTGGCTCCGGGTGCCCCGGGTCGCCGCGCCGCCCTGGAACTCCCGGGACGACGACCCCGCCTGGATGGCCCTGCCCGTGACGGCCATCGGCCCGGAACTCTCCTGGCAGGGACAGGCGGACGACGCCTCGGATTGCAGCGCCGGCTTCCGGGTCGCCCACGACGGCAGGCACCTCTGGGTGGAGGTTCGGGTGCGCGACAACCGGGTGGTGTCGAACATCGAGCCGGACGACATCAAGGGCCATTGGCGCAGCGATTCGATCGAGTTGTGCCTCGATCCGTCGGCCGGCGCCGAGCACACCCTCGGCTGCTGGAAGGCCGGCATCTTTCCCTTCGACCGCACGGGCAGGGTCCGGGGCGCCCGGGATGCCGACGCCGACCCGGGGCCCCTCGAGCGGCATTCCCCCGGCACGCGCCTGCTCTCCTGGCGCACGGCTGACGGCTACGCGATCCGCGCGGCCATCCCGCTGGCGGAGACCGGCCTGAAGGGCCGTCGAGGCACGCTCGCGGGCTTCAACGTGCTGGTCTACGACGGGGACCAGGCCGACGCCCGCCCCGGCGAGAACATCAACCGCACCCGGCTGGCCTGGTCACCGCGCCCCGGGGTGCAGGGACGACCCGAGGACTGGGGACGGATCGAGCTGCAGTGACCCCCGGCCTGCAGGCCGCCCGCACCCGTGCCCAAGCCGGCCCGGGAGCCCAACCCCGCGGTTGAACGCGGATCGCTCTTGGCGCAAGGTGACGCCATGCATCCCGAGTACGTCGAACGCGTCGTCAACCTGCTGGACCCCTCGCTCAACCGGTTGCGCAACGTCTCCCAGGCCGAGGCGGTCGAGCGCGTGCTCAGCGGGGATGCCGCCCGGGTGGCCGAGATCGACGGGTCGTTCGCGCTCCTGGCCCGGGACGGGAAGACCGTGCGGATGGCCCGTTCGCTGGACCGACCGATGCGCTACTTCCTGGCCAAGCGGGCCGAGGGGCCGGCGCTGATCGTGGCCGACCGGATGGACGCCATCCTCGCGCAGCTCGTGCGCGAGGGCCTGGCCGACCAGTTCCACCCGAGTTACACGCGCATGGTGCCCGCGCACTACGTGGTGGAGATCCAGCTCATCGGCTGCCCCGATCCCGACCCGGTCTACACCCGCTACTTCAATCCCCTGCCCAACTCGTTGCCGGCCGACCTCGATGTCATCGGCCACCAATACATCGGGGCGCTGGCCGACGAGATCGGCAAGGTGCTCGGCACGATCGACCCGAAGGAACCCATCGGGGTGGCCTTCTCCGGGGGGGTCGACAGCGGGGCGGTCTTCCTTGCCACGTATTTCCAGATGCGCCGGCTCGGCATGAGCCCCTCGCGCCTCAAGGCCTTCACGCTGAACCTCGGCGACGGGCCCGACCTGGCCCAGGCCCGTGGATTCCTGGAGCCCCTGGGGCTCGGCCTGTTCCTCGAGGAGATCTCCGGCACGCCCGACGACCTCAACCCGTCCGAGACCCTGCGGGTGCTCGAGGACTACAAGCCGCTCGACGTCGAGTGCGGCTCGATGGCGCTGGCCCTGTGCCGGGGCATCCGGGCCCGGTACCCGGAGTGGCGGCACCTGCTCGACGGCGACGGGGGCGACGAGAACCTCAAGGACTACCCCATCGAGGAGAACCCGGAGCTGACCATCCGCTCGGTCGTGCACAACCTCATGCTCTACCACGAGGGCTGGGGCGTGGGCCGCATCAAGCACTCGCTGACCTACAGCGGCGGCCTGAGCCGTGGCTACGTGCGGACCTATGCGCCGGCCCGCCGGCACGGTTTCGAGGGCCACAGCCCGCTGATGAGCCGCGGGGTCATGGCCGTCAGCGAGGCGATCCCCTTCATCGAGTTGACCCGCTACGACGTGCCGACCCTCTACTCGCTCAAGGGCGAGGTGGTCCGTCGCGGCATGAAGCAGGTCTTCGGGGTCGACATGCCCGTCTTCGAGAAGCGCCGCTTCCAGCACGGGGCCATCTCCAGGGAGACCCTCCGCCAACGCCTGCCGGCGCAGGAGGCCCGCTACCGGCGGGAGTTCCTGGCGATGTATTCCTGACGCCATCGATCCTCGCGGGCTCGAGGGACTGGCGGAGGTCCGCGACGGGCACCCGACCACCGGTGTCTACCCCGGGCCTTGGTCCGCAAGGCGCGCGCGCCACCCGGAGGGATCAGAACCGGCGCAGCCTGCCCCCGGGTCCGACCACCCAGAACGCCTTCCCCCCGAGGAGGTCGTCATCCACCACCAGTTGGCGAATGCCCGCGGCCTCCAATTCGCCCACCTGGGCCGGGGTCGTGCCCGGATCGAGCGCCGGCTCGAACAGGAAGGTCTCGGTGAAGTTGTGGTGGCCGGGCGAGTAGGTCTGGGAGGCGGCGCTGCGCAGCACCAGGGGCTCCCGGGTCAGGCCGGTGATGCGGGTCTCGACGAAGCCAAGATTGGGCGCGGTGTAGCCGGCCGTCGGCCCCCGGGGCTCGGGCGGCCACAGGAACCGGGTGTCGATGGCCAGTCCACCGGGATGGGTGAGCGTGCGGGTCTGGGGAAGCACGCCCGGGCCCGGCGGGCGCAGCGGCACGAGCAGGACCGTCTCGTTGGTTGCCGTGCCAGGACCTTCCCAGGTCAGCTCAGGCTGAGGCGTGGCATACGTCGCCTCCAGCCGGAGCGATCCGTCCAGCAAGGTGACCCACGCCGAGTCGGGCGGGCGGGCCGAGCGCCGCCAGTCGATCACCAGGGCAAGGGTGCGACGCTGGTCTCCGGACCCCGCCACCCAGACATCGCGGGTCCGGTCCTCGGACACCGAATGGACGAACCCGGGCCAGCCTGTGAAGCCGTTGGTCAGGAACCAGCCGCTCCCCAGGTGCGAGGCATCCCAGGCAGCTGCGGCAAAGGGCGGCGAGGCCAGCCCGGCGGCGGTCAACCTCCGGGCCTCGGTCACCAGACGAAGTCGGCACTTGAGCCGGTGTTTGGCGAAGACGCTCGAAAACTCGCCCTCCTGCACCACGAACGTCCCGTCCGTGGGCATCAGGAAGGTGGTTACCGGCGGAGCCGGCGCGTCGGCCAGCGGCAGCGGCCGGACCTGCTTCAGTTCGAGGCGACCGGGCCGCACCCGCTTGTACTCGAAGTCGAGGGCGAAGCGTTTGCGGGCGGGATTCCGGCGCGCGTACTCCTTGGCCACCGATTCGAGCAGGCCGACGAGCCGGCGATAATCGCCCTCCCACGGCATCACCTGGCCACCGACCGGCACCCGCGACGACGACTGGCGCAGGGCCAGCGCCATCGAGCCCCAGGACTGGTAGAAGTCGACGACCTCCGGCCGGGTGGCCCCATCCGGGTTGGTCACCGACTCGGCCCCGAGCTGGGTGACCAGCTTGCCGTCGAAGGACACGCTGCCGAACGAGGCATCCCAGGTGACGGTGGCCACCCCGTTGGCCATCTCGATCTCGTCGGGAACGGAGTGATGCACCAGCAACGCCATGCCGACCTCGGACTCCACCACGCCGCGGCGCCAGCGCTCGAGGAAGGCGTTGTCGTTGTAGAAGCTGGCGTAGACGCGCTGGATGGCCCGGAAGACCCCGCGCTCCTCCGGCTCGGACGGGTCGCAGCCGCAGGGACCGCTGGCGTCTGCATCGAGGTCGTCGGAGAGACAGCCGCTGAAGCTGTCGTACAGTCCCGCCCCGGTGAACTCCTCACCGTCTTCGACATTGGTCGAGCTGCGGAAGCGCAGCTTCCGCCGGGGATCGAAACCGGCGTTCGCCAAGGCCCCGAGGATCGCCGCCTGCTGCGCCGGAGAAAATCGCGCCTCCCGGGTGATCGTCCGGCGGATGACCTCCAGCCGCGGGGCGAGGCCCGGGATCTCGGCGTTCCGGTCGAGTCCGGACAACTGGACGTCGATCTCGGTCCGGAGGGTCCGACCCGAAGGCAGGGTCTGGGAAAGGAACTGCTCCCACAGGTCGAAGGTCAGGGCGATGGCCGGCTGCGAATTCGACGGCACGGCCACCCGCAGCAGTCCGTAGTGGGCCGCCTTGCCGCCGACCCAGCGGACGTCGCCCGGGGACAGCGGCACGAGGTTGGTGATCGAGCCCAGGAGCTGCCGGGGCACATAGGACAGTGGCCGGGGCCGCTTCAGGGCCAGCAACTCCTCCCGAAGGGTCCCGGTCAGGCCGGGGCCCAGGTCGAGCACGGTGGCGGTGGTGCCGAAGCCCCGCTGGGTGCGCAGGGCGATCTCGCGGCCGGCGAGCCCGCGCAACCGTTCCCGCTCGGCGGCGTCGGCGAACCACACGAAGGGAATGCCGTCGCCCTGGGCCAGCAACGCGACATGCGAATTCGGCGTCGAGGGGCTCAAGGTGAGGATGCCGGCCAAAGGCGGCAGTTCGGCGGGCACCCGATCGGTCAGCAGGATGTCGGTCGAGCGGAGCCTCCCGTCGGCCCGGGCCGCGGGAATCTCGGCCGCGGGCACCCAGGCCAGCCTGCCGACGGCCCAGCCCTCGGAGTACACCGCATCCTGCGAGAGCCACCGCTCGACCGATCCGACCGGGAAGCCGGCGGCGGCGAACACCTCGCGGTCCGCCTCGGCGGCGGCGGCCTGCTCCGGGGTCGGCAGGTACCAGGCTTGGGTGCCTACCGGCACCCGGACCGCCGCCCGGACCAACCGCAGCCACTGCAGCACCTCATCCCGGGGCCACGGCTGCAGGCCCACGATCTGGATGCCATATTCGGGGCGACCATCCCCGGGGACCAGCACCGCTCCAAGGACGGCCTGATGGTTGGACGGATACAGGGTCCGCAGGTCGAACTCCGCCCGCCCCATGCCGAGGAAGGGCTTCAAACGCACCCGGGCATAGTCGTGGTGGAAGGCATACCGCTGCGAATCCTGGAACCAGACCCGGGTGGGATCCTCGCGAAGCACCGTGAACTTGGCCCAATGGATGGGGGTCTCGAACAACCCGGCCATCGGACGAACCAGGAAGGGATCCGCCTCGGCCCGCAACTGGTTGCGGCCGTCGTCGGCCGAGGTCCTCGGACGCGTGGCGACCCGATAGAACCGGGCCTTCCGGGAGGGGGTGGTCGGATCGCTGAACTCGAAGGACCCGCCGTGGAAGACGCCCGCCTCGGACCAGGCTCGAAGGTCATCCGAGGCCTGGAGGGTCTGCACCCGGTTGGTGGCGTCCGAGGACCGCAGCCGCAGCCAGCCCATCGCGTCCGGGCCCGGCACCTCGAGCGGTCCGGCCCATGCCGTGCCCAGAACCAGCAGCAGAGCGGACAGGAGCGACCCCCAGACGGGCGCGATGGCCCGGGACCGGGCGCCTTGGGCCGGAACGAGGCGGGACGGGACGGGTGGCAGCGACGGCATCATGGGAGGGTGGAGTGGGCTGGACCCGGGATCCAGCCGGATGGGAATCCGCCACGCCCCGGGTTTTGGATGCAGGAAATCCAACGGACTCCGCACCGGCTCCTCCCCGTCCCGACCCGTGCCCCGGTGCCGGGGCGGCGCGCAGGCAGGGCGGCGGGATGAGTCCGGTCGGACAGGGTTCGGATCCATGGACCCTTCCGGTCCGCGCTCTCGGGGAAAGCGCCCATCCCCCAGCGTGTCTGGATCTTCCCGACCGCTTCCCGCCTCACCCCACCAGGATCGCTTGATGCATCCGCGACGACGCCGAGGAGGAGCACGCTGGATTCGGGTCGCCGTTCCGGGCCATCTTCCGGGCACACGCTATGGGAGCCATTCAATTCGGGACCGACGGTTGGCGGGCGGTCATCGCCGAGGACTTCACCTTCGCCAACCTCGACCGCGTCGCCCAGGCGACCGCCGACCACTGGCGCGCCGCACCGCCGGAGGGCGTGCGGGCCGACCGCGCCGTGGTGGGCTACGACCGGCGCTTCCTGTCCGACCAGTTCGCCGCGCGCGTGGCCGAGGTGCTGGCCGGGAACGGCTTCCGGGTGACGCTGACCGACCGGCCCACGCCCACGCCGAGCGTGTCCTTCGAGGTGAAGCGCCAGAAGGCCGTCGGCGGCGTCATGCTCACGGCCAGCCACAACCCGGCCGCGTTCAACGGCTTCAAGCTCAAGGCGTGGTATGGCGGCTCGGCCGAGCCGTCGATGTGCAAGGCCGTCGAGGCCCTGCTCGACCGCCATCCGGTCCGGGCGACCCCGATGGCCGCGGCGCTCAAGGCCCGCCAGGTGACCGTGCAGGACATCCGGGGCGCGCACTACGCGGCGCTCAAGACGCTGGTCGACTTCCCCCTCATCGCCGCCTCGGGCCTGAAGTTCGCCCACGAGGCGCTGCATGGCGTGGGGGCCGGCTGCTTCGACGAACTGCTCGCCGGGACCAGCTGCCGGGTGACCACGATCAACGCCGAGCACAACCCTGGCTTCGCCGGCATCAACCCGGAGCCCATCGCCCGGAACTACATCCGCTCGATCCCCTTCCTCAAGAAGCACCCGCACGACCTCTGCCTGGTCACCGACGGCGACGCCGACCGGGTGGGCGGCCTGATGGGCGACGGATCACCGCTCACCACCCATCAGATCATCTGCCTGCTGCTGCGCCATTACGTGAAGAACCGCCGGATGACCGGACGGGTGGTGAAGGCGCTGACCACGACCTCGATGGTGGACCGCATGTGCGCCCGGTACGGCCTGGAGTTGGTCGAGACGGGCGTGGGCTTCAAGTACATCGCCAGCGAGATCCTCAAGGGCGGCGTGCTGCTGGGCTTCGAGGAAAGCGGGGGCATCGGCTTCCCGGGCCACATCCCGGAGCGCGACGGCATCGCCGCCGGTCTGGTGCTCCTGGAGATGCTGGCCATGGAACGCAAGCCCCTGAAGGTGCTGTTGCGGGAGCTGGAGAAGGACTTCGGCACGCACCGCTACGCCCGCATCGACACCACCTTCCCGCTGGAGAAGCGGGCGGCGCTGATGGCCTTCTGCGCGGAGCGTCCGCCGGCCCGCCTGCTGAAGTCCAAGCTCGCCACGGTGAAGGCCTACGACGGCGTGAAGTTCATCGCCGAGGACGGCTCGTGGCTCATGCTGCGGGGTTCGGGCACCGAACCCATCCTGCGCATCTACGCCGAGGCCCGCTCCGACGCCGACGCCCAGGCGCTGCTGCAGCTGGGCGTCCGGTTGACCCGGAAGGTCTGAGGCGCCCGACCGCCAACCCGACCGCCGGCACCAGCGTCCTCCCAGCCGCCCCGCGCCGACCCACCGGAGTTCCCGACGCCGACGGTTCGGCTCCGGGACCGGTCTTGGCTCAGTAGGCCGCCGCGGCGGCCGCATGGCCCGTCACGATGGCCACGCCGGCGCTGGTGCCCAGGCGGTTGGCCCCGGCCTCCAGCATGGCCAGCGCGGTGGCGGTGTCGCGGATGCCCCCGCTGGCCTTGACGCCCAGCGACGGGCCGACGGCCTGACGCATGAGTCGGAGGTCCTCCACGGTGGCCCCTCCGGAGCCGAAGCCCGTGGAGGTCTTCACGAACCTCGCCCCGGCCTCGACGGCGAGCGAACAGGCGCGGAGCTTCTCGTCGTCGGTGAGCAGGCAGGTCTCGAGGATCACCTTCACCCAGATGCCCTGGGCCGCCTCCACGACATCGCGGATCTCGCGGAACACGGCCCGGTCGTCGCCGTCCTTGAGCCGGCCGATGTTCAGGACCATGTCGATCTCCTGGGCCCCGAGGTCGATGGCCACCTCGGTCTCGTAGCGCTTGGCGTCGCCATCCATGGCACCCAGGGGGAATCCCACCACCGCCGCCACCTGGACCTCGGAGCCCTCGAGCAGCGCCGCCGCCTGGGCCACCCGGCTGCCGTGGACGCAGACGCTCCAGAACCGGTGCTCCAGCGCCTCGGCGCAAAGCCGGGCGATGTCGGCGGCGCGGGCCTCGGGCTTGAGGAGCGTGTGGTCGATGTGGCGGGCCAGGTCGCGGGGACTCCAGTGCATGGCGACAATCTCCGGGTCCACCGGCCTGCGTTCAAGCCTCGGAAACGCGGGGTGGAGCCGCACCGCCGGCCACCCGGCGAGCCTGTCCCTCGGCGCCGACCCAAGACAAACCCAAAGAAGCCTCTCCCCTCATTGGAGCCTGTCCCCTTCCCGGCGATGCCTCCGGCCGGACGCACCCGCAAAAAGGCCGGCCCCTTCACGAGGCCGGCCTTGTCGAAATGCGGACCGGACGAGCGGCCCGGAACACCTCAGAACTTCTTGCTCAGCTCGAGGTAGTAGAAGCGGCCGCGGAGGTCGGCGAACTGGCGGTCGACATTGCTCTCGAAGGCCGAGAAGATGGCCGGCGGGCGCTCGTCGAAGAGGTTGTTGATGCCGAAGCTCAGGTCGGCCTCCACCTTCGGGATGGTGTAGCGGGTGCGCAGGTCGATGGTGTTGTAGTCGCGGCCGGCACGGATGTCCGGAGGATTGCCTTGGATGGTCTCGTAGTTCTGACCGCTCTGGTCTTCACGATAGCCCGAAGTGTAGTTCCAGGCGATGGCGGCGTAGTAGCGCTCGAACTCCCAGGCGACCGATGCCGTGGCACGGTATTCGGGGAATCCAAGGTCGCCCATGGCAGCGCCCGAGGCCCAGAAACCTCCGAGGTAGTCGATCGCGGGCGACCCGGGGAAGTTCTCCATGCTCATGGACAGCACCTTGGTGGCGTTGCCCGCGAGGAAGAACTTGCCGAACGAGGTCTCGATCTCCTGGGTCATGGACAGGTCCAGACCGTCGGTCGAACGCACACCCGTGTTGATCGGGCCCACGTTGCGGATCTGGTCGATGTCACCCGTGGTCGGGTCGATCGCGACCTGAGCGCCCAGCGGGTTGGCCGCGCTCGGGGTCGCCGTGGCGCTGTAGGGATTCTTGGCGTTGCCCGCCCCGCCATTGAGCGCCCACTGGTTGACGATGTACTGCTCGCTGGCGAACGGGATGCCCGTCTGGGTGATCTTGTAATAGTCCAGACCCACGGTGAATCCCTTGAGGAAGTTCGGGGAGAACTTGGCACCGATCAGGTACGTGTCGGCCTCCTCGGGGCGCAGGTTCGGGTTGTTGACCGCCAGCACACCGTTTTGCGGCTGCGTGCGGATCTGGGTGATCGGGTTGTAGACCTCGGGGAAGTCCTGACCGCCGGCCGGGCGGTAGATCGAGGCGAGGGACGGGGCGATGAAGCCCTGACCCCACGACCCGCGGATGACCACCTGCTTCTCGATGGGCTGCCAGCGGAAATTCACGCGGGGCTTCGCTCCGGTGTCACCCACGTCGGAAAACTCCTCGTAGCGCACGGCTGTGCCGACCGTGAACGAATCCATGCCGGTGAACTTTAGGTCGTTGCCGAAGATCGGCACCTGCACCTCGCCGTACACGGCGTCGGTCTGCCGACCGGCGGCCCACTTGACGGCGGTGTTGAACGGCGCCACCGACCCGTTCTGGAGGGCAAAGTCGGGCGCGATGTCGAGCGAGTCACGCCGGGTCTGGGCGCCAAGCGACGCCTGGATCGCGCCACCGGGCAGGTCGAACACTTCGCCACGAACCAGTCCATCGAACTGCTGGGTGATGTAGGCATTTTCCTGGGTGGCCGAACCCTTGAAGGAATTCAGCACGCCAGACCCGTTGACGGCCGAGGTCCCATTGATCGGCGTGTAGCCGAAGGGATTGAACGCCGTGGCGGCCGCCACAGAATCCAAGGCCGTCTGGTACTTGCTGGTCAGGACACCGCCGGTGATCACCGTGTCGTTCTGCGTCCGGTCATACAGGAAGGCCGTCTCCCAGTTCCAGGTGGTCTCCCCGATGCGGCCGCGCAGGCCGGCCACCGTGTGGATGCTCTGGTACAGGTCGTTGTACACCCGCGGACCATTCTCGACCGGCCGGTAGGTGATGTTGAACTTGTCGGTCGCCGGAGTACCCGGGAACACCTGCTGCCACCAGTAGTTGCCCGAGGACATGGTGTAGCCGCCGAGCGGGCCCGGGGCCAGCGTGTAGGACGACTTGTTGCTCATGTAGTAGGCGTCGGCGAACGCCTCGAGGTGCTCGCCGAAGAGCTGGTGGGCCACTGAGGTGTTGAAACCGTAACGGTCATGCGGGCGGTAGGCCGTCGTGTAGTAGCCGTACGGGAAGCCGGCACTGGTGCCCGGGACGAGGCTCTCGTTGCCGCCGTAGCGCAGCTGGGCGTCGGCCGGCAAGATCGCGCGGAGCGCCGCCTCGGCCGCCGTGCGGGCAGCGGTCACCTGGGAGGCGGCCGTGGCCTTGGAGGTGTCGACGAAGGCACTGGGATCGAAGGAGTTGCCCGCGACGACGATCGGGAACTGGAGCCCACCGACGGTGACCGACGCTGGCACCGGGCCGGTGAATTTCGGAACCTGCGACGCGTTGGTCAGGCCGCGGGTGTTCTTGAACGCGGGGGTCCAGCGCAGAGCGATGCCGTTGGCCACGTTGATGCTGTTGCCCGAGGCGTCCGTCACCGAATGGGTGCCGAAGCTGCGGCGGTTGAAGAAGAGGCCGGGGTTTGAGGTGCCCGACACGTTGCTGCCGGCCGGGAAACTGCGTTCGCGGTCGATGCTCAAGAGATCGTTGGCCGAATTGTACTCGGCGGAGAAAAACGCACGGGTCTTCTCGTTGGACGTCCCGAAGTTGACCTGGAACCGGCGCTGCGAGATGTCCTTGTCCATCGTGTTGCCGTAGAACGCGCGGAACTCGGTGCCCTGGAAGTTCTTCTTGAGCTTGATGTTCACCACGCCCGCGACCGCATCGGTGCCGTAGATCGCGCCCGCGCCGTCATTGAGCACCTCGATGCTTTCGATGGCGGCCTGCGGAATCATGTTGAGGTCGGAGGTCGAGGTCCGACGTCCGTCGACCAGCAGCAGGGTGGCGTTGCCCGGCAGACCGCGCAGGCCCACGAAGGACTGGCCGGACCCGCCGTTGCCGAAGCCTTCGTTGGAGTTTCCAGTGCCGCCCATCTGGGGCAGCTTCAGGCGGAACACGTCGCTCAGGTTGACGAAACCGCCATTGACCGGCGAGGCCATGTCGATGGCGGTGACGGACAACGACCCCTCCGCCTCGGCGCCGGTGAGCAGCGATCCGGTGATGACCGTTGACTCGAGGGATTTCGTCTCCGAAGACGCGTCCTGGGCCCAAAGTGCAGGTACCTGGATCAACTGGGACCCGAGCCCGACGGTGATGGCGCTCCGGAGCATTGTACCCCGGAAGTGGCGATAGATTTGGTTCGACATAGGTTGGTGGTTTGAAACCCCCCCCTTCGACAAGGGTTGACGAAAGGAGGACAGACCCCGACAAAAATCATCAAACGCCGGCAATGCAAGCGTTTTCCTTGCGATTTTCTTGCGGGGAAGGGGTTTTTTGCCGGGTTGAGGGGCACCAACGGGCAACCGTGGGCTCTGGCGCACGGCCAAGGGGTCCTATGGCCTCCTTTCAGCAGGCATCCTGCCGAAGGCCGCAGGGGAATGGCCGCCAAAAATTCCGAGGGGCCGGAACCGGCGGCCGTTGACAGGTTTCCGGGCACCGACCTAGTGTCCGCGCGAACAACTTTCTCACATGTACCGCGTCGCCCTCATCCTGGCCATTCTGGCCGCCATCGGCAGCCTTGCGCTGAGCTTCACCGTCACCAAGCCGAAGATCGAGGGGCTCATCCAGGAGCGTGACGGGCTCCAGTCCAACCTGACGGCCTCCGAGGCGGCCAAGGCCGAGGCCGAGAAGAAGGCCAAGGCGGCCACCGCGAGCGCCGAGAAGAAGACGGCCGAACTGGCGACCGCCCAGAAGGAACTCGAGGCGGCCACCGAGACGGCCAAGACCCAGCGTGCCCGCGCCGACAAGTACTTCGCCGACTACAACAAGACGCTCGCCGAAAAGAACTCCGCGCAGGAGCAGCTCGCCCAGTGGAGCGGCACGGGCATGAAGCCCGACCAGATCCTGGCCATGAAGGCTGACCTCAAGGCCGCGAAGGAGCTGACCGGCGTGCTCGCCGACGAGAAGTCCATCCTGCAGCGCAACGTGGCGTCGCTGAAGAACAAGCTCTCCAAGTACGAGGACGAGAACCGCGTCGTGGCCATGCCCGGCCTCAAGGGCGCGGTGGTGGCCGTGGATCCCAAGTGGGAGTTCGTGATCCTCAACGTCGGTTCCCAGCAGGGCGCCCTTGAGGGCGGCCTCCTGATGGTGCGCCGGGGCGACAAGCTCGTCGGCAAGGTCAAGATCGTCTCGGTGGAGTCCAACCGCAGCGTGGCCAACGTGCTGCCGGCGTGGAAACAGGGCGATGTGGCGGTTGCGGCGGGTGACCAGGTGCTTTACTGATCGTCCATGAATTCCTGGTCGCCCCGCCTCAAGGCCCCGCTCCTCGTCGGCATGATCGTCTGGGCACTCTCCGGTTGCCGGACCGAGGACGAGCTGATCGGCCGCCCCTGGAACACGCCCAAGTCGTGGGAGACCGGCCTCCCGGCGGCCATGACCGAGGGCCGTTGACCACACCGTCCAAACTTCCGGCGGTTCAACCCCCGGCGACGCCATTGGGCACGGTCCACTTCCTGACGATGCGGCTCCGAAGGCACCGCTCCCCTGCGACCCGCCTGCCACCGACCCGCCCCCAGACAGGCACCACCGGCCGAGGCACCGCCGGCCGAAGCACCGCCGCCCGCTACCCTGCCCAGGCCCCGTCCCGAAGCGCCTGCCCGAACACGGTTCGCGCGCGCATCGCAGGATCATTTGGATCACTTTCCCGCAGGATCATTTCCCTTGACCCGGCACAGGGCGTCCACCCACGTTGAGGGGTCGGCACCACGGAATCTCCCATGCTAGCCCAGATCAAAGGTCTCTTCTCGAACGATATCGGGATCGACCTGGGAACCGCCAACTCCCTCGTCTACGTCAGGGACCAGGGCATCGTCCTACGCGAACCCTCCGTCGTCGCGATCCAGGCAGGCACCACCAACGTGCTGGCGGTCGGCGAGGAGGCCAAGCGGATGCTGGGGCGCACCCCCGGCAACATCGTGGCCATCCGGCCGATGAAGGACGGCGTCATCGCCGACTTCGAGATCACCGAGGCGATGCTGAGGCACTTCATCCAGAAGGTGCACCACCGCAAGCTCATCATGCCGCGGGTGGTCGTCGCCGTTCCCTCCGGCATCACCGAGGTCGAGAAGCGGGCCGTGAAGGATTCGGCCACCCACGCTGGCGCCCGCGAGGTGTACCTCATCGAGCAACCCATGGCCTCGGCCATCGGGGTGGGCCTGCCCGTGCATGAGCCGTCGGGCAACATGATCGTCGACATCGGCGGTGGCACCTGCGAGATCGCGATCATCTCGCTGGCGGGCATCGTCTTCAGCCGCAGCGTCCGCGTGGGCGGCGACGAGTTCGACGAGACGATCGTCGCGCACATGAAGCGCGCGCACAATTTAATGATCGGCGAACGTACCGCCGAGGAGATCAAGATCCGTGTCGGGTCGGCGTTTCCGCTGGACCAGGAACTGACCATGGAGGTGAAGGGCCGCGACCTGAGCGCGGGCCTGCCCAAGACGGTCGTCATCCGGTCCGAAGAAATCAGGGCCGCCCTGCAAGAACCGCTCTCGAGCATTTTGGAGTCCGTCCGCATCACGCTGGAACGGTGCCCGCCGGAGTTGTCCGCCGACCTGGTGGACCGGGGCATCATGATGGCCGGAGGTGGCGCGCTGTTGCGCAACATCGACCGGCTGGTCGCGCAGGAGACTGGCTTGCCGGTCCACATCGCCGACGATCCGCTCAGCGCCGTGGCCACCGGCACCGGCCGCGTGCTGCAGGAACTCTCCTTCCTCCGCAGAGTCGCTTCCTCCACGTCGACCTGAACTCCCCGGGGTGCGTTCGTCCGACACTCGGAACGAACGTGCTGAAGCGCACCCATCATCTGGCGATCCTCGGCGTGGGACTCCTCACGCTGGGCCTGCTTAATCTGCCTGAGCCCCTCGAGGCCCGCGTCAAGTCGGCCATCGGTGCGGCCTTCCTGCCGCTCTTCGGCCTCCGGGCCGCGGCCAACTCGGTGGTCGACCGGGCCGCCTACCAGGCGCTGCCGCGCTCGACCCTCGTTGACAACCTGCTCCGCCTGGAGCGCGAGAACGCCGAACTCCGCGCGGCCGCGCTGCAGGCGACCGACCTGCTGGCCGAGAACCAGCGCCTGCGGGCGGCCATCGGAGCGGCCCCGCGTGGGCCCTGGAGACCCCGCCTGGCCCGGGTGGTGGGCCGTGAACCCACGACCTGGTGGCGCACCCTGCAGATCAACCTCGGCTCGCGCGACGGACTTGCCGCCGACCAGGTGGTCGTCAGCGGGACCGGCCTCGTGGGCCGGGTCAGCCAGGCCGGGCTCACCCATTCCCGCGTGGCCCTGGTGGGGGATGCCGAGTGCGGGGTGTCGGTCGTCGTCCACGAGACCCGGGACCTCGGCATCATCAAGCCGGGCCAGACCCTGTCGGGCGACGGCGGGCTGGTGGAACTGACCCTCATGCAGAACTGCCCGGCCATCATGGCCGGCCAGACCGTCACGACCAGCGGGTTGGGCGGGGTCTTCCCGGCGGGTCTCCCGGTCGGGACCATCGTCGACACGCGCAACGACGCCGGCAACGTGTTCACCACGGCGCGGGTCCGGCTCACGGCCCAACTGAACCGCCTCGAGGAGGTCTGGGTGCTGCAACCATGAACCGCTCCACCCTGCTCTTCCTGGCGCTGGCGGTCTGGCTCTCGGCCTTCGCCCAGACCCAATTCGCCGCCCTTCGGGAATGGATGTCCGTGCCCGTCGCGCTCGGGCCCTCGCTGGTCTGCTACGCCGCGCTCACCCAGGGCCCCGGAGCGGCGTTCGGCCTGGCCCTGCTCGGCGGGCTGCTTTCCGATGCGCTGTCGAGCGCCCCCCTCGGCTCCGGGATCCCGGGCCCGTTCCTGCTGGCCCTCACGCTGCACCTCCAACGCCACCTCATCCTGCGCGACCAGCGCTTCGCCCAGTTCTGGATCGGCCTCGGCGCCGGCGTGGGCGTGCCGCTCCTGACGCTGGCCACCCTGGCCCTGACACGGGCCGAACCGGTGACCGGGGCCTTCACGGTGCTGCAGCTCCTCGGGCTGGGCCTGGTCAACGGCCTGGCCTGCCCCGCGGTGTTCGCGCTCTTCGACCTCCTCCACCGGGCCTTCGACTACCGCCCGCTGGCCTCCACCAGCTTCCGCCCCGACCGCGAGACGGTCCGGGGCCGGCAGTTCCGCCCCCGCTGAGACATGCTCGTCTTCGACCAGTTCAACCAGGCCGAGCGCCCGCTGCGATGGATCGCGGCGGTGGTGGCGGGCGGCCTGCTGCTGCTGCTGGCCGGCCTGCTCAAGGTGCAGATCCTCGGGCATCGTCGCTTCGAGCAGTCCCTGCAGACCCAGAGCTTCCAGTCGGTGCGCGTGCCGGCCCTGCGGGGGCGAATCCTCGACCGGGACGGGCGGGAACTCGTGGGCAACGCCCCGAGGTATCGTCTGGACGTCTATCTCGAGGCCCTGAGCCGGGACTTCGGACGGGAACACGGCCGGCTCCGCCGGGAGATCCTGGCCGCGCGGGGCGGCACCAACACGCCCACGCCCGGTTTCTGGGCCCGGGTCGTGGGCAAGTTCCGCCGTGAGCCGCCGCGCCTGCTGATCCGGCCGGAGGAGAACGCCCTGCTCTGGCGCCAGGCCCGCTACCAGGTCGTGAGCAACGTCGTGGCCCGGGTGGCCGCGAAGGTCGGCCTGCCGCTGACCCTCACCGAGTCCGAGCTGCACCGGCACTGGGCCAACTCCCGGGCGCTGCCGCTGGCGGTCCTCCGGAAGCTGACACCGCAGCAGGTGGCCCTGCTGACGGAGCAGTCGTGGTCCATCCACGGGGTCAGCGTCGAGCTGCAGGCCACGCGCCACTACCCGCACGGGGCGCTGGCGGCCCACGCGCTGGGCTACCTCGTGCGGGCCGACGACTTCACGGACGACGAGGGGGATTCGTTCGACTACCGCCTCCGGGATTACCGGGGCGCGGCCGGCCTGGAGGCCGCCTTCGACGCAGCCCTCCGGGGCACCTCCGGCTCGAAGAGCCTCCTGGTCAACAGCTACGGCTACCGCGTGGGCGAGACGGTCACCTCGCCGCCGGTGCCCGGACAGAACCTCGTCACGACGCTCGACCTCGGGGTCCAGAAGGCCGCCGAGGCGGCCCTGGCGGCCGTGAGCGGCGAGGAGCGCGGAGCGGTGGTGGTGCTGGACGTGCGGAACGGCGACGTGCTGGCGATGGCCAGCGCCCCGAGCTTCGACCCGGGCGAATGGATCGACGGCATCACCCGCGCGCGCTGGACCGACTTCTATGACGTGCCCAAGCGCACGCCGCTCATGAACCGGGTGACCGACGGGGCCTACTCCCCGGGATCCACCTTCAAGATCGTCACCGCGCTGGCGGCACTCGAGAACGGGCTCGATCCCGACCGGGTGATGGTGGTCGAACCCAACCCCGCCAAGCCCGGCAAGGGGCTGTTCCAGCGCGGCAACATCCGCATCGAGGACCTCGCGCCACCGGGGCCCTACGACTTCCGTCGCGCCTTCATCCGCTCCTCCAACGCCTACTTCATCGAGCAGGGCCTCGAGGCCGGGTACGAGCGGTTGCTGTCGACGGCCCACCGGTTCCACTTCGGCGAGCAGACGCGCATCCAGTTCCGGGCAAGCGAGGAGCGCTCCGGGTGGATGCCCGAGCCCGCCGAGGCGCGGTCCGGGCGCTGGCCCCTGGGCCGGCTGGCGAACTTCAGCATCGGCCAGGAGGTCACCGTCACCCCGCTGCAACTGGCCGTGATGGTCGCCGCCGTCGCCAACGGGGGCACGGTCCACTACCCGCGCCTGGTGGACCGCCTCGAGTCGGGGGATCCCCTGAGCGACGAGACGGCGTACGCCGTGCGGCCCGGACAGGTGCGCAGCCGGCTCGAGGCGCGGCCCGAGCACCTCGCCCGCATCCGGGCCGCCATGCGCGACGACGTGCTGGACCCCGAGGGCACGGGCACCTCGGCCCGGGTCGCCGACTACGCCGTGTGCGGCAAGACGGGCACCGCCGAGATCAAGGGCAACGGGATCAAGGACAAGGTCACGTGGTTCGCCAGCTTCGCGCCCTTCGAGTCCCCGAGGTACGCGGTGGTGGTGATGGTCGAGAGCGGCGCCTCCGGGGGGCGCACCTGCGGGCCCGTGGCCCGGGCCATCCACGAGCACCTGCGCACCCGCGACGCCGGAACCCCGCGTCCCATCGCCGCCATCCCATGAACGGCTCCCTCCTCCAGACCCGCCGGACCGAGGGCCACATCCTCTGGCCCCTTTGGCTCTCGGTGCTCGGCCTGATGGTCGTGAGCGCGATGTTCATCTTCAGCACCACCGGCGGGCCGGAGATCTCGCGCGACGTGCCCTGGTACCTCTGGACCGCCAGCCGCCAGGTGGCGGCCTTCGGCGTCGGTCTGGTGGCCGTGGCTGTCCTGATGCTGGTGGACTACAGCCGGCTGGCCCGCTGGTCCATGGTGGCCTATTGGCTCTCGGTCGTCCTGCTGGTGGTGGTGCACATCATGGGCACCTCGCGCAACGGCGCCAGGCGCTGGCTGGACCTCGGACCGATCCAGTTCCAGCCCAGCGAACTGGCCAAGCTGGCGTTCCTGTTCGCCATCGCCAACTTCCTGGCGCGCCCGGCGTCCGAACTTCGTTCCCCCGGCGTCTTCCTCCGGTCCCTCGGGCTCACGCTGTTGCCCCTGCTGCTCATCCTCAAGCAGCCTGACCTCGGGTCGTCGCTGGTGTTCCTTCCCATCGCGCTGGTGATGATGGCGGTGGCCGGGGTGCCGACCCGGTTCCTCGTGCGGCTGGTCGGCGGCGCGGCGGTGTTGGGGAGCCTCATCGTGGCCGACATCCTCTTCGCGCCCGAGAGCTGGCGGCTCATCCGGCTGCAGGAGTACCAGCGGGAACGCCTCCTGGTCTATTTCGACGCCGACTTCGCGTCCCGCTCGGCGACGCCCGAGCAGCGCCAGCGGGCCGCCCAGCGCAAGCGCCAGATGTCCTGGAACGTCGAGCAGGCGCTCATCTCGGTCGGCTCCGGGGGGCTCACCGGCAAGGGCTGGCGCGAGGGGACCCAGCACCGGCTGGGGTACCTGCCCCGGCTCGGGGCCCACAACGACTTCATCTTCTCGGTCATCGCCGAGGAGCGGGGCTTCCTCGGGAGCCTCGCGGTGATCGTCCTCTATGGCATCATCCTCTTCAGCGGCATCAAGACCGCCGGGGAGGCCCGCGACCGCCTCGGGCGGCTGCTGGCCGTCGGGGTCGTCACCCTCCTCTTCATCCACATCTTCGTGAACATCGGCATGAACATCAAATTGATGCCGGTCACGGGCATCCCGCTGCCCCTGCTGAGTGCAGGCGGAACCTCAGTGCTCTGCTCGCTGATCGCGGTCGGCGTTCTCCAGAACATCCACCTGTACCGGAAACGGTACTAGCCAACGAATCGCACCATCATGAGTCAACAGACATTCAAACGGGGCAAGGGGCCGATGCGCTTCAAGCCCACCCGCGGCATCGGGACTCCCAACCCCAGCCGCTCCGCAACCACCGCCCGCATGGAGGCCATCGGCGAGAAGGCCGCCGAGGAGCGCGTCTTCGACATCCGACGCCACGAGTCGGAGATCCGCCAGGCCGAGAACCGGGCGGCCGGACTGCCCGAGGACGCCGTCGACGCGCCGGAGGTCAGCCTCTCGAAGAACGGGCGCGACCAGACCTACCGCTCCCCGGACCTCTCCAGACCGGAGGAGGCCGAGGAGGAGACCGCCGAGCAGGCACCCAAGCCGTCCCGCGAACCCAAGGGCCTCATCGAGAAGGCCCGGGCCGCCGTCAAGGAGGTGGTCAAGAAGGTCAGGCGCCTGATCCGCCCCGAGGAGAAGATCGTCAAGGAGGTGATCATCAACGCCGAACCGCTCGAGACGCGGGTCGCCGTGCTCGAGGAGAGCAAGCTCGAGGACCTCACCGTGGAGCGCACCGGCGACGAGCGCCTGGTGGGATCCGTCTACAAGGGCAAGGTCAAGAACCTCGAGGACGGCCTGAAGGCCGCGTTCGTGGACATCGGCTTCGAGAAGAACGCCTTCCTGCACTACTGGGACATCATCCCCAACAGCTTCGACTCCAGCGTCGAGATCGTGGAACGCGACGACGCCTCCAAGTCCAGGCGAAAGGAAAAGCCCAAGATCACCCAGAAGGACGTTCCGCGGCTCTTCCCGCCGGGCAGCGAGATCATCGTGCAGGTGACCAAGGGCCCCATCGGGACCAAGGGTCCGCGCGTCACGACCAACCTGTCGCTGCCGGGCCGATACCTGGTGCTGTTGCCGAACTCCGACCAGTCGGGCATCAGCCGCAAGATCGAGAACGTCGAGGAGCGCCAGCGCCTGAAGAAGATCGTGCGCGAGCTGAGCATCCCCGAGGGCATGGGCGTGATCATCCGCACCGCCGGCGAGGACAAGCGCAAGGCCTACTTCGTGCGCGACCTGGCCCTGCTGCTGGAGGAGTGGAAGCTCATCCAGGAGCGGATCCAGGGCCAGCCGATGGCCTCCTGTGTGTACCAGGAGCCCGACCTCATCGAGCGCACCGTCCGCGACTTCCTCACCGAGGACGTCGACAAGATCGTCATCGACGACCTCAAGAAGTTCGAGTCCATCCGCGACAGCATCAAGCGCATCAGCCCCCGCTCCGCGCGCAAGGTGCACTTCTACAACGAGGCCGAGCCGCTCTTCGACCGCTACAACATCACCCGGCAGCTCGAGGCCGCCTTCAGCCGGCAGGTCGGGCTCAAGAGCGGCGGCTACCTGATCATCGACGAGACCGAGGCCCTGGTGGCCATCGACGTGAACACCGGCAAGCACAAGCAGGCCGGCACCAAGAACCACGACGCGACGATCCTGAAGGTGAACCAGGACGCCGCCGACGAGATCGCCCGTCAACTGCGCCTGCGCAACATGGGTGGCATCATCGTGCTCGACTTCATCGACATGAAGTCGCGGCGCGACCAGCAGTCGATCTACCAGCGCATGAAGGAGAACCTGAAGCGCGACAAGGCCAAAACCCACGTGCTGCCGCTCTCCCAGCTCGGGCTCATGGAGATGACCCGCCAGCGCCAGACCGAGAGCGTGCGCTCGTCGCTCTACGACGACTGCGAGCACTGCAAGGGCCGTGGCGTAATCAAGAGCGCCGAGACCATGAGCGTGGAGATCCAGCGCAAGCTGACCCAGATCCTCAAGGGCAGGCCGCGCGACGACGGCGACTTCCAGGTCAAGATCGTCTGCAATCCGAGGGTGCTGGACCGGCTGCGCACCCGCGACGAGAAGCTGCTCATCGAGCTGGAGAAGAAGTTCTTCGCCAAGCTGAGCTTCCGTCCGGACCCGGCCTACCACAACGAGGAGTGGAAGATCTACAACGCCATGAACAACGACGAACTGGCGCGCTCACGGAACTGACCCACGCACCCCACCCTCGTTCCCGCACCCGCCCCGGCCGCTTCCTCCTCGGCCGGGGCGGTTTCATGCCGGCGTCCGTCAGACCGACCGGATCCCCGGCCGGCGGTCTTCCTATCTCTCCATCGCCACCTCGACCGGCGACCGGCGGGGCGGCAGAAGATTTCATTGGCCCCGGACCCCGGGGACGCTATGAAGGAAACACATCCCCGATTCCGGAGCCCCCCATCATGAATGCCGTCCGCCGACCCCGCACCAGCGCCTTCACCCTGATCGAGCTGCTGGTGGTCATCGCCATCATCGCCATCCTCGCCGGCATGCTCCTGCCGGCCCTCGCCCGGGCCAAGTCCAAGGCCGTGAAGACGCTCTGCGCCAGCAACTGCAAGCAATGGGGCATCGCGGTGAACCTCTACGGGTCCGACAACCAGGGCTCCTTCCCGGACAACAGCGGCGGCGCGGGCTTCAGCTGGATGATGCCCTCGATGAGCAACTTCTGGAACGGCTACCTCATCCAGAACCGCCGCACGACGGCCAACAACACACGGGCGGCCAACGACGTGCTGTTCTGTCCCACCGACGACTGGCACCGGGCGGCCGAGCGGGGGATGATCGCCAACAACAACGATCCGCAGCTGATGGGGTATTTCTACCTGCCGGGGCGCCGGACCGGCGACCCCGACGTGACCGGAGGCGCCCAGGGCACGGCCGAGTGGTTCTTCCGCAAGAAGCTCGGCGGCATGTACGAGTCCGCTCCGATCATCATCGACCGCCTGCAGGCGCTCGGCTCCAAGACCACGAACATCCTCGACGCCCGGTTGAACTGGTTCACCGACTACAACGGCAAGAAGGTCGCCACCGCCGTGCACCGTGTCGCCCGGGGCGCGCCCGAGGGCGGTAACTTCGGCTTCGAGGACGGCCACGTGGAGTGGTTTGCCAACAGGCGCGTCTCGTTGGGCTCGGATTACGGTGGCTGGCAGTGCTTCTTCAAGATCCCGGTGGCCACGCCGACGCCCTGAGCGGCGCCGATCTCACTCCCGCCGGAAGGTCAGCACCGGCATCTCGCGCAGGCTGCTTCGCCGGAGCACGGCGACGTACCGACGGGACAGCGCACCCAGCCTCACGTCCACCCGCACCTCGAAGGTGCTGCTGACGGTCGTGAACACCGCCAGCGGGGTGCCCTGGTTGGGCAGCGCCGGCACGCCTTGCAGCCGGGCGATGTCCTGCGGACCCCGGGCCGGCATGTCGTCGTAGGTGCCGTCGACGCCGTCGGGTCCGGCACGCTGCTCGAGGATGTTGCGGGCGATGTTCTCGTCTCCCCCGCAGGCCATCACCAGCACGGGATACGGGGCGGTGTTGATGTTCAACTGGCCGCTGGAGACGGCGGAGAAGACGTCCACGAGGCCCACCGTCCCGGCGACCCCCTGGCCGAGGAAGGTGGCCGACACGCGGCGGCCGGCCGAGTCGACCGAGGCCCCGCCCGGGGCCCCGCCCATCCCGAGCCCCCGTGGACCCCAGTAGAGCTGCGGGGAGACCCCGCGGACCTTGAGAAGCTCGGACAGGTCGTCGATGGGACCGTTCTTGGCGATGTAGGGCGGGTCGAACCTCCGGTAGAAGTCGCTCTCGGCCCCACCCCCCATGGCCGGATCGTCGTTGGGGTCGATCCAGTCCCGGATGGCCGCGGAGATGTCGAACGAGTCGGAGGCGCCGGCGCCGCAGAGCTGCAGGATCAGCTCGAGCAGCTGGGGATTGCGCGTGGCGATGGAGTTGATGTTCAGGTGGCGCTCGGCGTCGTGGATCTCGATGGAGATGGTGCCGTCGCCCAGCGGCACGTCCTTCAGCGACACGCCCTCGAAGGGATTGTCGGCCACGTTGGTCATCCCCTGCCCTCCGGCCCAGAACTGGTTGAGGCCGTCGTAGGTCTGCTCGCCGGGGATCTGCCGCGAGAGCGACAGCACCCACTTGGCCATCTCGATGCCCGAGCGCCCCATCCATTCGGTCTCGCTCTCGCTCTGGGTGCGGGTCGCCAGCCGGCCCTCGACCTTCATCGTGTAGGCGAAGGCCGTGACGATCACCGCCATGGCGAAGATCAGCAACATGACGATCAGCAGCGCCACGCCGCGCTGGCCGGTGATCGGGTCGCCGGCCCGGCGACATCGAGGTCCGGCCGGGTTCACGGGGCCCCTCCGATCATGCCCTGGGCGTCCCGGGGCACCGCCACGGTGGGCAGGCGCACCACGCGGCTGACGACCTGGACCGGATCGCGCGCATCCCTCGACTGACCGAACCCGAGGGTCACCCGGACGATCACCGGCAGCTGGTTGGTCGAGAGCCATTCCTCGACGAAATCCCGCTGCTGGCCGTCCCAGAACTCGAGCTGGAAGAGCTGCACGTCGCGGGCCAGCACGACGCTGGAAGGCTCGCCCCCCTGCTCGAAGTCGGCCAGGAGGGAGTTCTGCTCGAGCACCAGGTCCCGCCGCCCGGGGGGCACGTAGAAGCTGACCCGCCGCAGCCGCTCGCCCCCGAACATCCCGCTGTTGGGGAAGGAGTCCGAGAGGTCGGCCGCGAAGCTCACGGCGGCGAACTGGCCCGAGGTGTCGGACTGGAAGAAGTAGAGCCTCGGGTTCGAGGCGAACATCGTGGCCGAGGCCAGGGCATCCTCGACGGTGCGCATGGCCATGCGGGCCCTCTGGGAATCGGTGGTGGAGCGGATCGCCGCCTGCGAACTCTGGAAGATGAGCCTCCAGGTCGAGTAGATCATGGTCAGGATCAGGGCGAAGAGGAACACCGCCACCATGACCTCCATCACGGTGAAGCCGCCGGCCTTGCGCCGGGGGCCGGAGGCGCCTCTGGGGATCCGGGGTCTCATCGGCCGGCCCCCTGGACGTATTGCTTGGGAAAGTAGAGCACGCTCAGGCGCCGCTCCGATCCCTTGGGCCCGCCGACCACCACGAAGTCGGCGCGAAAGAGCCCGTTGGTGCCCACCTCGTAGACCGTGCGGCTCCACTGGTAGCCCGGGTAGAGCCGGCCGAAGTCGCCATGGTCGGACATCTCCTCCAGCCGGTTGGAGATGGACAGCTCGGCGGCCAGGCTACTGGCGTCGACCTCGACGCGGTTGAGCGACTTGGCCGACTTGAGCGCCGTGGAGCAGACCGAGATGAAGCCGAAGAGCGCCAGCGCCATGATCGCCGAGGCCACCGCGACCTCGATGAGCGTGAAGGCCCCCCGGCTCCCGGAACCCCGGGCGACCGCGCGAACCCCTGGATGTCGGGGAGGCTTCATCGGAGGTCCTCGATCGAGAGCCGTGCGGTGATGACCTCCAGCGTCAGGCGCTTGAGCTCCAGGCCGCGCTTGAGCCAGCTCAATTCGGCGCTCATCGCATCGCTGGTGCCGTTGGGGAAGAAGCGGATGGCGGCGAGGGAGGAACCCATCATGTCCATGCCGTTGACCCGCAGGCTGCGAAAGGCGACCTCGTCGTCGAGCTGGCCGTGGAAGGGCGGCTTGGAGAGCGGTCCCGAGGAAAGCGCGTCGGCGTCGCGCAACCGGTCGAAGGAGGCCATCGACACGCCGTTGGTGGCGCCCATCACGCCCTCGGGCGCGGGCTCGACCAGCACGCGGCCCTCGGCGCCGTAGAGCACCACCTGCATGGGCCGGTTGCCCATGATGGCACGCGCGCGGGCCTCGTCGCAGGCCGTCTCCATCACCTCGAGGGCCGAGGCCATCGGCCCCTTCTTGACGGCCATGAAGCGCGGCACGGCCACGAACATCATCACGGCCACGAGCATCACCGCCACCACCAGCTCGATCATGGTGAAGGCCGCGAGGCCCCGGGGGCTCCGTTCGGCGGTCGGGATGACGTCGGGGATCCTCATCGCGCCGCGCGGTTCACCGGCTGGAGATGCTCTCGGTGATCTTGAACATGGCCGACATCACGCCCAGGAGCATGAAGCCCACGACGAAGGCGATGGCCACGATGATCACCGGCTGGATCAGGTTGGTCATCGCCGTGAGGCCGACATTCAGGTCGTTCTCGTAGGTGTCGGCCACGTTGGAGAGGGCCGCCGGCACGTCGCCGGTCTCCTCGCCGATCTTGATGAGGTCGATCATCAGCTGGGGGAAGAGCCGGCTCCTGGCCAGCGGCTGGGCCAGCGTCTTGCCGTCGGTCACGGCCTCGCGGGTGCGGGCGATCGCCTCCTGGATCACCACGTTGGGCATGACCTGCTCGGTGATGCGCAGGGCCTGCAGCACCGGCACGCCGTTCTGCAGCAGGGTGGACAGCGTGCGCGCGAACTGGCCGAAGAGGTTGAGCCGAACCACGTTGCCGACGACCGGCAGGCGCATCACCAGGCGGTCGAGGGACTCGCGGCCGGCCTTGCTGGCCCGGTACCGGCGGAAGGCCACGACGGCCCCGCCACCGGCCAGCAGCAGGGCCCACCAGTAGCCGCTGAGGAACCCGCTGATCGCGATGAGCATCCGGGTCATGGCCGGCAGCTCGATCTTGGTGTTGTCGAAGAGGGTCATGAACTTCGGCAGCATGACCGTCATGAAGAAGATCACCAGCGCCCCGCCCACGACACAGACCACCGCCGGGTAGATCATGGCCGACTTGAACTTCGACTGGACCTCGGCGAACCGGTCGAAGTGGGCGGCCTGGCGCCGGAGCACCTCTTCGAGCGCCCCCGACTGCTCGCCGGCCCGGACCATGTTGATGACCAGGTCGGGGAAGACGTGGTTCTGGCGGGCCATGGCCTCGGACAGGCCACGCCCCTCGGTGACGTCCTGCTTGAGCTGGCGGCTGACCTCGCCGGGGATGCCCTTCGACGAGAGGCTTTCCATGCTGCGAAGGGCCATCGTCAGCGGCATTCCGGCCCGCAGCAGGTTGGCCAACTGAAGGGTGTACATGGCCAACTCCTTGAGACCCGGCTTCTTCGGCCCCCGGGCGAAGAGCCGGGGCACCAGGGAAACCTTCGCGCCGGCCACGCCCCGGCCGGCGGGCCCGGAGGACGCCTCGATACCGGCCGAGCCCTTGGGCGAACCCTTGGCCGCCTTGGCAGAGCCCTTGGCCTGGACCACCGAGACGGGCATCACCCCCATCCGCTCGACCTGGAGGACGGCCGCAGGACGGTCGGCGGCTTCGACAACCCCCTCGACCGCCTCACCCGTCCGACGCCGCGCCTTGTAGTTGAATTGCCCCATGAAGCCAGGCCTTTGGATAACCGGCGCGGGCCGAAAGTTCCATCGCCCAGCGGCGCACGTGCGCGGGCGCGCCTCCGGTCAACTCACCGCGACGAGGGACACCCGCTGGCCCTGGTCGTTGCGGCTGACCCCCTGTCCCCGCGGATCGACCTGCAGGACGCCATCGACCCAGAACGCGTAGCGGTGATGCCCGTGCCGGAGCTGGATCGACCCCTGCCATGAACCGTCGAAGGCGCGGCCCAGCGGATTGGCCCGGGGGTTCCAGCCGTTGAAGTCACCGACCACCGCCACCTCGCGGGCCTCCGGGGCTAGGCAGATGAAGTGGACCGGCACCAGGGCCTTGGCCACGGGGCTGCGCGGAAGGCCGAAAGGGCGGGGAGCCTGACTCATGGGTTCGCTGCGGATCGTTGGACGGTTTGACCGGCTCGTCCGGAGAGCCGCGCTCCCCGGACGGGAGTCGGCTAAAAAAACCATTTGTAAACCCGGGGCAAGCCCAATCCTTGGAAATCGTCCTGAGAGGCGGCCCACCCGTTCGGCCAGACGCGCCACCGCCGGATCCGCGAGGGGAGGCCTCCACCGGGCCGGGAGAGGCGCCGCCGGGGGAACGAGCAGCGGGCGCGGAACTCCGGTGGGATGAACTCTGGACCGGCGCCGTGCGCCAGAACCAACGGTTGCCCGTTGGTGCCCTCACCCTGACCGGGAGGACCCGGACCATCCAACCGGGTTGCGGGCCCGGGCGAATCCGGACAGCCTCCCGGGCGACGTGCTCGGCCATTGCATCAATGTCGTCGCGGCCGGGGCGGCCCTCCTGGGAGCGGGATGGATCCGGCGGAGGGTCTCCCGGGAACGCCTGCCAGAGCCGGCGCGGCTGCGATGGCTGGCCGCCGGGGTGGCCGTGCTGGTCGGGGGCTCGGGCCTCCTGCGGGCCCTTGCCCAGGGCCCGGTCCACGTCACGGGCGGCCTGCGCCTCCTCGGCCTGGCGCTGGCCGGGCTGATCCTCGGCAACCTCACGGGGCGCGCCCTCGGGCTGCAGCGACGCCTGGATGCCTGGGGACGATCGCTCGCCCGGCCCACCGTCACGCCGGGCCCGTCGACGGATTCCCGCAGGGCCGACTTCTGCCTCGGAGTCCTCCTCGCGCTGAATCCCCTCGTCATCCCCGCCTCGATCCAGGATGCCCTCGAGGGCCGCTGGACCGGCTTGGCCCTGAAATCGGCCCTCGACGCCGCCACCCTGCTGTCCTGGGCGGCGGGCCGGCTGGAGGGGGCTTCATCGGGCCTGTCCCCGGCCGGGGTCGCCCGGTTGGTCGGCCCGGTGGCGGTCTGGCAGGCGGCCTGGACCGGGGCGGCGGCGGCGGCTGCAGGCGCCCTCGCCACCCGGGGCCTCTCGACTCCCCTGATGCTCGCCACCGACCTGCTCATCCTCTGCAGCGCCCCGGCCATCGCCGGCATCCGGGGAACCCCCCAGGCGAACCTCCTGCCGACCCTGCTGTGGATGCCGATCCTCCACGGGTGGATGCGCGGCACTACCCCCTGAGCCCGCGCCAAGACCCCCGGAGCCTGTCCGGAAACCCGGGCGGGGTCCTCTCCCGAAGTTTCCGGCCCTCAGGCCGATGCCCGGACCGGGCCTTTCCTCGGCGGGCCAAGCGGGCTAGTCTCCCCGCAATGACTCCCCGCCCGACTCCCCGCCCGACCCGGCCTGCGGCGTGGCTGGCCGCGTTGGCCTTCCTCGGTGCCCTCTCCGCGGTTTCGCAGGTGCCGATCCCCGCGGCCGAACTGGCCAAGCTGCCGCCGCCCCTGACCCGTCCGGTCGACTTCAAGACCGAGGTCTATCCGCTCTTCAAGGCGGCCTGCTTCAAGTGCCATGGTCCGGAGAAGCAGAAGGGCAAGTACCGGATGGACACGAAGGAGGGCGCCTTCAAGGTCACCGACGACCACGGGCCGGCCATCGCCCCCGGCAAGAGCGCCCAGAGCGCGATCGTCCTCATGGCGGCAGGGCTCATCGACGAGATGCTCATGCCCCCGCCGGGCGGCAAGCCTGGCGAGAGCGATCCCCTGACACGCGAGCAGATCGGCCTGCTGCGGGCCTGGATCGACCAGGGAGCCGCCTGGCCCGACGGCCCGATCGCCGAGGTCGTCCTCCCCGTCCGATTTGATCCGGACATTCGGCCCCTCCTGATGGCCTCCTGCGCCAAATGCCATTCCGGACCGGGCGCGGAGGGCGGCTTCTCGGTCGAGGGGCCGGATCGGGTGCTGGCCGGCGGCAAGACCTACGGCAAGGTCGTGACCCCGGGCGACCCGAAGAAATCCAGCCTCTTGACCATCCTTGCGGGCAAGGATGAGGACATCCCCAAGCCCGAGGCCCACCGGATCGCCGACAAGTCCCTCAAGCTCGTCGAGGAGTGGATCCGACAAGGAGCCAGATAGGCCCCTCAGGAAAACCGCACGCCGGATCCCGTCGTCGAAAACGGGCATTTCGGTGTCTGCAGCCCGGGAAACCGCACGCCGCAAACCGCACGCCGGATCCCGGGTCGCCGTGGGTCCTTCAGTCGCCGTGGAGGACCGTCGGCTCGGACCGGGGGATCCGCAGGTACCTGAGGAACCGCTCGTCCCCGACCGACCGGACCGACACCCGGCGGAACCGGACCGCATCCTCCAGCACCCGGGCGACCGGACCGTCGGCGATCGTGGGGCTCGTGGCCCCGCCGAAGATCCTCGGCACCCAGGTCAGGCGCACCTCGTCCACCAGGTCGGCGGCCAGCAGGGCCGCATTGAGCACCCCGCCTCCCTCGGCCACCACCCGCCGGACCCCATGTTCCCGGGCCAACCAGTCCAAGGCCGCCCGCAGGTCGAGGGCCTCACCGGGTGAACACCAGACCTGGGCGCCGAGCTTTCGCAAACGTTCACGCTGTGCCTCCGGCGCGGTTGCACGGGTCAAAATCACGATGGGAGCTCCCGCTTGCCGCCACAGGGCCGCCTCGGAAGCCAACGAGGCGGACCCACTGACCACCACCCGGAGCGCCGCCGGGGCCAACCCGGCCTTCCGACGGGCCGCGGCGAACACCGATGAGCCTGTCCCCAAGGTCGCCCCGGTCTCCTCGACGGTGCGGGCCCCGCACAGCAGGGCGTCGGCGGTGGCCCGGAGCGCGTACAGGGCCCGTTGGTCGTGCCGGCTGCCAAAGGTGGTGACCTCGCGCCCGGCCGTGGCCACCTTGCCATCGGCCGTCATCGCCATATTGAGCACGAGGTGGACCGGAGCCCGGGCCACGAAGGCCACGGAACCCGCCTTGGGGACAGGCTCGCCGGGCCCCGTGGCGGACCCTTTGGGGACAGGCTCGCTCGAACCGTCCACGCAGGCCCCGGTGCCCGTGGGAGGGGCTCCCGTGGGGACACCCGTGGGGACAGGCTCGCTGGACCCGTGAATGGCCCGGCGGCCGGGGGGGGCGTCAGCCTCAGTGGAGGAACATCGCGTCGCCATAGCTGAAGAATCGATAACGTTCACGGACCGCCTCGGCATAGGCCGCCAGCACCCGTTCCCGGCCCGCGAGGCCGCCGGGATCGGCAAACGCGCTGATGAGCATCAGCAGCGTGCTCCGGGGCAGGTGGAAATTGGTTAGCAAGCCGTCGACCAGGCGGAACCGGAAGGGCGGATGGATGAAGATCCGCGTGCGCCCGGAACAGGGTTCGGGCGCCCCGTCGAACCGCTGGGCCACCGTCTCCAGCACCCTCATGCTGGTGGTCCCGACCGCGATCACCCGGCGCCCGGCCGCCCGGGCCTCGCGGAGCGCGCCGGCCGTCTCCTCGCCAAGTTCGTAGCGCTCCTCGTGCATGGCGTGGTCGGAGACCCGTTCGGCCTTGACCGGCAGGAACGTCCCCGCCCCCACGTGGAGGGTCACCCGATGGCATCGGACCCCCTTGGACCGAAGCGCCTCCAGCACCCGCCCGGTGAAATGCAGCCCGGCCGTCGGCGCGGCGACCGACCCCGCCCGGGTGCCATACACGGTCTGGTACCTCTCGGCATCCTCGCCGGTCGCGCCCGCATCCCCCCGTTCGATGTAGGGCGGCAGGGGGATCCGGCCGATGTGCTGGAGAGTCTGCCAGAACCCGCCAGAATCCTCCCAGGCGACCAGCACGTGGCCCTCGGGGTTCTTCTCTAGCACCTCGCAGGCCATCCCAGGGCCGCCCGCCTCGCCGAAGCAAAGCCTCGCCCCGGGGCGGATCCGCTTGCCGGGCCGCACCATCGCCCACCAGCACCCGGGCCGGGCTTCCTCGAGCAGGAGTAACTCGACCCGGCCCGGCGAATCAGCCTTGTGACCCAGCAGACGGGCCGGGATGACCCGCGAATCGTTCATCACCAGCACATCGCCGGCCTCGAGATGATCCACCAGGTCCGTGAACCGCCCATGCGCACAGGCCCCGGAAGCCCGGTCGAAGCGCATCAACCGCGACCCGTCCCGCTCCGGCGCGGGATGCTGGGCGATCAGCTCGGCCGGCAGCTCGAAATCGAAATCCGACACACGCACGCAGGGAGAGAAAGGGAAAGGCCGGGCAAAGTCGAACCGAACCTGTGTTGTTGGTTATCGGTATTCCTTGGGATTTACCGGGCAATATGCATTGTGAACAACCTGCGCATAACAATTAGGAAGAAAAAGTAATGATTTAGTTGTCTATAGGGATACTCTTGCTGTAAAAAGTCGTCGTCCACGGGAGCAACGTTTTCCCGTGGTCGTGATCCGAATCCTCACGGACCCCCAGCATGGCCACCGCCGGTGACATCACTGAAACGGGATTCCCCTCCTCCGGGGCCGCCCCGGCGGTGGTGCCCCGTCTTCGGTTCACCTGGCGCTACGACCACAAGGTGGATGCCCAGGGCCGGGTGCCGATGCCGGCCAGGTGGCGCCCCGAGGATCCTTCAGGCCTGTCCCTCATGGCGGTGATGATCCGGCATGCGGCGGACACCGAATTCGTGATGGTGCTTCCCTCCGAGCAGTTCGACCGATTCAGCCAACCCATCTGTGACGGGGACTTCACCGAACCGCTCAAGCTGGCCGAACGCCACGACTACGTGGACCGGATCATCGAACTGGACCTCGACAGCGCCGGCCGCATCTGCCTGCCGGAGGAGATGCGCCTCGCCGCCGGGCTGACCAAGGATGTGCTCTTCGTCGGTTGCATCGACCGCTTCGAACTGTGGAACCCGAAGGCCTACCAGTCGGCACGCGGCGCGGAGACGGTGCTCAAGAAGGTCCAGAATCCGAGAAACACATGAAACTGCCGGCATGGCTCCATCCGCGTTCCTGGCTCCCCGGCCGGGAAGACCGTCCATCCGCACCGCACGGCACCGGCAATCCGAAGCCCGGCGGCGTGCCGCTGGGCAGCGTCAAGGCCCTGCCGGAGACCCTCGCCCGGAGGTTCCTGTCCTTCGAGAACCGGCGCATGCCAGCGCCCCACCCGGACCTCGTCCAGGGTGAGCTGCAGCTGCCGGCCGCGACACCCCTGCGCAACGACCTGTTCGAGGACGACGTGGAGCTGGTGCGCCGCCGCCGGGAAGGCCGCCTGCTGCACGAGACCCGCCCCCCCGGCGCGGCGGGCACCCACGACCCCGAGCTGGCGTTCAACCGGCTCCGGGGCCGCGACCCGGTAGATCGCCGCCTAGTCGCCACCCGGGAGTAACCGCCGTCCCAGGCCCCAGGTGCCCCCGTTCTCACACCAACCAGTCCTGCTCAACGAAGTGGTGACCGCACTCCAACCGAAGGCCCACGGACGCTACCTGGATGGAACCCTCGGCGGCGGAGGCCATGCCGAGGCGATTCTCGAGGCCAGCGCCCCCGACGGCTTCCTGCTCGGCTGCGACCGCGATCCCGAGGCGCTCGCGGCGGCTCGGGCCCGCCTGGCCCGCTTCGAGGGCCGCACGGAGACCCGCTTGGGCGATTTCGCCGGGGCCGACCGCTGGATCTGCGCGGGATCCCTCGACGGCATCCTCTTCGACCTCGGGGTCAGCTCCCACCAGCTCGACACCCCGGCCCGCGGCTTCTCCTTCCAGCAGGACGGTCCCCTCGACATGCGCATGGACCCCTCCGGCGGCGGACCGACGGCGGCCGACCTGGTCAACGGGCTTCCCGCCGGGGAGCTGGCCGACCTGTTCTGGACCCTGGGCGACGAACGCCACTCGCGGCGCATCGCGCAGACGCTGGTCGAGAAACGCCGCAACCGCCCGTTCACCACCACCGGCCAACTGGCGGCGTCCATCGAGCGGGTCTGCCCCCGTCGCGGGTCGCCGACGCACCCGGCCACGCGGTGCTTCCAGGCGCTCCGGATCGCCGTCAACCGGGAGCTGGACTCGGTGCGCGACGGGCTCGAGCGGGCTTTCCCGCTGCTGGCGCCGGGAGGGCGGCTGGCCGTGATCAGCTTCCACTCCCTGGAGGACCGCCTGGTCAAGGAGTTCATGCGGCGCGAGGCCCGCGACTACGATGTCGAGGGTCCCGTCGACCATCCCCATCTCCGCATCCCGAGGCCTCCCCAGGGACGCGAACTGGCCCGCCGGGGCATCGTCGCCGGCGCGGCCGAGCTGGAATCCAACCCCAGGGCCCGCAGCGCCAGGCTGAGGGTGCTCGAACGCCTCCCGAAACCATGAGCACCCGGCAGCGTTCCGAGATCCGCATGGGGACGATCCTCCGGGCGCTGACCGGCTCGGCGATGATCGGCACCCTGGGCTTCCTGTGGATCCTCCAGAGCCGTGCCCACCAGGGGCTGCAGGACCGGATCTCCCAGATCCGGACCCACTGCACGGCCCTCGAGCGCTCCATCGCCCGGGACCAGCAGGACATCGAGAGGCTCCTGACCCGGCCGGCATTGATGCGCCGCATCCACGAGCTGGGGCTCGGGCTGACCAACATCGCCTACCGGCAGGTGATCCATGTCACCAATCCGGCCGCCGCACCCGGGCCGTCGCACGAGCTGACCCGCACCCCGGTTCCCCTGGTCGCGCCCCCGCCGCCGCTGGCGACCCTGCCGCACTGACCGACTCCCATGAACGCCCCCATCGCCACCGACAGGACGCTGACCGGGCTGACCCTGATCTGCTGCGCCGTCTTCGCCGGACTCGCCGCCCGCCTGGTGTACATTCAAGGGTTCCGTCCCGAGACGGCGCGCTACACGCTCGGGGCCAACCCGGCGCGCGTGTCGTACCTGCCGGCCCCACGCGGCGAACTGCTCGACCGGCGCGGCGAGCGGCTGGTCTTCTCTCAGTACACCTACAACCTGCGGGGCAACCCCGTCGTGGTCAGCAACCAGGCCCCCCACCTGGTGGCGATGCTGGCCCCGCTGCTGTCGATCCCGGCCGGCGTGCTCGAGGAGCGCCTGACGATCCGTCCGGAACTCCGCTGGAAGGCCCTTCCCGCGACCAACGCCTCCGGCCTGGTGACCACGCAGTGGGTGCACGTCCTCCACACCAACCAGAACGTCCTGGTCGCCTCCAACCTGACCCACGCGGAGTGGACCCGGGTGCAGACCAACCTCAAGGCCTTCCGCCCGCCCGAGCAGCAGCGGCTCCTGGCCGCCTCGGCGGCGCTGGCGCACCGCCGCACCAACGCGGCCCCGATCCCCTGGTGGAACCTGCCGGCCAGGTACCGCTTCCGGAAGGAGATCGGCCGCGAGGGAAGGGAGATCGCCCAGGCCCTGAAGAGGATCCAACCCCAATTGAGGGAGGTCCGGGAGAACGGCATCACCGCGGAGATCGTGGAACGACGCATCATGCCGCATGGGGAGCTGGCCGCGCCGGTGCTGGGATCGACGACCAACGGGCAGATCCCGCTCGTCGAGTACCGCACCGCGACCCAGCGCGTCCAGGTCCGGACCCGGGAGCTTCCGGCCGAGGTGCGCGGGGCCGACGGCATCGAGCGGCAGTTCGACGACGAGCTGCACGGCGTGCCCGGCCAGTCGGTGCTCCGCCGTGGCAAGGGCCGCGAGCTGGCGGGCTCGCGCGAACTCGACCTGCCCCCGCAACCCGGGGCCAACGTGCGCCTGACCCTCGACGCGAACCTCCAGTATGTCGCCGAGAACGCGTTGCATAAGGCCATGGGACGGCTGAAGCCGAACTGGATGTCGGCGATCCTCGTCCGGCCCGCGACGGGCGAGATCCTGGCCCTGGCCAACGCCACCGACCCGGAGTACATCCCGCCGGTCCAGCCCGGCGCACCGGTCCCCAAGGGCGGCCCGGTCCGGCCGAGGCGCCGCAACCATGCCGTCTCCGAGCTGGTCGAGCCCGGTTCCACCTTCAAGCTGGTGACCTACTCCGCCGCCTTCGAGGCGCTGGCCGGCCGCCATCTCAGACCCGATTCGCGGATCGACTGCGAGGGCGGCCTCTGGCACCCGCCGGCCGGCCGCCGCAAGCCCATCGCCGACGCCCGGGGACACAAGCTGCATACGGTGACCCTCGAGGAGGCCTTCGCCGCCTCGTCCAACGTCGGCGCGGCGAAGCTGGGATACGCCCTGTGGGATCCGGCGGCGCCCCCGCGCGGCACCGCGCTGGTGCGGTACGCGGACGCCTTCGGCCTGCTGCGCCGGAGCGGAATCCTGTGCGGGGGCGAGCAGAACCCCCGAATCCCGGCGTGGGAGGGCCTGGGGACGCAGCTCATCCTCTCCTACGGCTACGGCATCTACACCTCGCCATTGCAGATCGCCATGGCCTACGCGGCGGTCGCCAACGACGGGATCCTCATGGAACCGATGCTCGTGGCGTCGGTCGAGACGCCTTCCGGCGGCGTCATCCGCAACCTGGCGCCCCGGCAGGTGGGCCGGGTGGTCGCCCCGGAGACGGCGCGGCACCTGATCCGGCTGATGACGGCCGTGGTGGGGCCGAAGGGCACGGGCAAGGACGCGGCGCTGGCGGACTACACCGTCGCCGGCAAGACCGGGACGGCCAACAAGATGACCAAGGCCCACATGGCCGCCGGGATCACGGCGCATTTCAGCACCTTCGTCGGCTTCCTCCCGGCCGAGAACCCGCAGGTCTGCCTGCTGGTCTGCGCCGACGAGCCCACCGGCACCGACGGACGTGCCGCCTACGGCGCCGCCTGCGTGCCCGTCTTCAAGGAGATCGTCCGCGAGACGGCCAGCTACCTGACGATTCCCCCCTCCCCGACGGCCACGGTGAACACCCTCGCCGCCGGTCCGGGGGGCCACGCCCCGCGCCCGTGAGCATGCCTCCCATCGACGTGTCCAGGATCCCCGGCACCGCGGCCGGTCCGCGGCCGACCGCCCGCGACGAGGGCACGCCGTCGGCGCGCCCGAAGGCCTTCGGGCCGTCCACCACCGGCTGCGAGACGGGCGGACGGCGGCAACGGCAGAGCTCCCTCCGTCAGGCACCCCCGACCGGGCGGCTGCGGCCGACCGCCGCGCCGGACATCGCCCACGCCGGCGGGGTCGGCCCGGGCCCGGCGGGGCATCCGCTCGAGCGCCTGGACCTCTGCCGCATCCCGCGGGAGGGCCGGGTGTCGGCGGCGACGGCGGCCCTGCTGCACGGGCTGCTCGCCCACGCCGGGAGGCGTCCGGCGCTGATCACCCCGGAGGGCGGACGGATCGCCGACCGGCTCTTCCCGCATCGACCGGTGCGCGAGGAGGCCCTGGAGTGGGCGCGCCTCTTGGCCAGCCATGTCCGGTGCGGCGGCGACTGCCTGGTCGTCGAGGAGGACGCCGAGATCCGCGCCCTGATCGGGCAGGCCAGCCCGCGCGCCCGACTCGGGACCCCGACCAGGATCCGGGTTCGGGTCGAGGCGCTGGCCCTGCACTGGAAGGGGACCCGCCTGGAGGTCCTCGGGCTGCCCGGGAGGCCGCCGAGGACGGCCCACCTGCCGATCGTCGGCGGCTCCAACCTGAAGGGGCTCGAGGCCGCACTCGAGGTCGCGCTGGCCGCCGGCTGCCCGATCCCCCTCACCCTGGGGGCGCTGCCCCTGCTTGAGCCACCCCAGGGTCTGCTGGAGCCTGTCCAGGCCGGCCAGCCGTTCGGCGTGTTCGTCGATCGCGCCGCCTCCCCCGACGATCTCCGGGACCTCATCGCCGAGGCGCGCACCCTCGGCGGACGACGGGTCCTGCTGGTGACCGGGATCCGTGGGAACACCGGGTCCACCGAACGGGCCGCGCTGGGGGACGCCGCCCGGGGGGCCGACGAGGTCATCTTCACGTCGGACAACCCGGGCCACGCGACGGTCGGCGACATCCTCGCCGATCTCCAGCGTGGCCATGGCGGCGCGTCAAGTGGCGAACCGGACCGCCACCTGGCCATCCGCACGGCGGTGCGGGACGCCCGCGCGGACGACGTGGTGCTCATCGCCGGCAAGGGCGGACTGCCATTCCAGGAGGTCCTGGGGTCGGTCATCCCGTGGGACGACCGCGGGCATGCCCGCGAGGCGCTGGCCGCACGCGGATGGGTGGGGGACTCGCTGTGACCATGCCGCACCGACCACACCTTCTCGGCGTGCTCGCCGGCCTGTTCCTGGCCGCCGGACTCGTGCTCTCGTCGCTGGTGCTCACGCGCACCTGGCTGAAGGTCGCCGACGCCGAGTCGATCAGCGTCACCGGCTCGGCCCGTCGCAACGTGCAGTCCGACCTCGTGGTCTGGCGCGGAACGATCACCGTCGAGAGCGCCACGCTGCTGGAGGCCCAGGCGCTGCTGGCCCGCCAGGAATCCACGACCCGGGACTTCCTCGCGGCTCAGGGTGTCACCAACACGCACTTCCACCCGATCGCCATCCAGCGCATCCAGGTCCGCGCGGGCAGGCAGCCCGCCGCCGACGGCGGCGGCGACGACGACGGGACCGAGGCCCCGTCCTCCAGGTTCCGCCTGGGCCGCACGGTCGAGGTCCGTTCGGGCGACATCGACACGGTCCTGGCGATGGACGCCAAGGCCCCCCAGCTCGTCACGCAGGGCATCGAGTTCACGGCGGGCTCGCCCGAGTTCATCTGGACCAAGGCGGGCGAGGCCAAGATAGAGATGCTGGCCGACGCCTCCCGGGACGCCCTCGCCCGGGCCGAGCAGATCGTCTCGCCGGGCGGGCGGCGCATCGCGCGGATGCGCTCGGCCAAGATGGGGGTCTTCCAGATCACCCCGCTCCACTCGACGCAGAACACCTGGGACGGGATGAACGACACGACCTCCCGCGAGAAGACCGTCACCGCCGTGGTCAACGCGACCTACGCCCTCGACTGATGCAACCCCTCACGCTCCAGAGGATCGCCGAGGCCACGCACGGCGTGGTGCATCCCGCCACGGCGGGCGGGGTCCGGGTCGCCGGCGTCTGCACCGACTCGCGGCGGCTGGGGCCGGGGCAGCTCTTCGTGGCCCTGCGCGGGGAACGCTTCGACGGGCACGACTTCCTCGGCGATCCCGTCCTCGCGTCGACGGCGGCCGCCGTCCTGGTCTGCGCCAGAAGCCCGGGCGGGATTCCGGAGGGCATGCCGTCCGTGCACGTCCGGGACACGCGCACCGCGCTGGCGGACCTGGCCGCCGCCCACCGGTCGGGCCTCGGCATCCCGTTGGTCTGCGTCGCCGGATCCAACGGCAAGACGACCACCAAGGAGCTGCTGGCCACCGTGCTGTCGACCCGCTTCCGCACGCTCCGTTCCGAGGCGAGCTTCAACAACGACATCGGCGTGCCGCTCAGCCTCCTGGCCGTCGACGCCTCGCACGAGGTGGCCGTGCTCGAGGCCGGGACCAACCATCCGGGCGAACTGGCCCCGCTGGTCCGTCTGATCTCGCCGTACATCGGGGTCGTCCCGCAGATCGGGCGGGAGCACCTCGAGCACTTCGGCGACGTCGAGGGGGTGCTCGAGGAGGAGAGCGCGCTGGCCCGCGCCCTGCCCGTGACCGGCACCCTCTTCCTCAACGGCGACTGCCCGGCGGCCGCACGACTGGCCGGTCGCACGCCGGCCCGGGTGGTGCGGTGTGGTTTCGGTGCCGGCAACGACTGGAGCGCACGCCTGCTCGGGTCGGACTGGGAGGCCACGCGCTTCGGGCTCACGGCGCCGGACCCGTGTTGGAGCGGCGACTACGCGCTGGGCGTGCCGGGCCGCCACATGGTCTCGAACGCAATCCTGGCCCTCGCCGTCGCCGCGTCCATGGGCGTCGATCCGGAGGCCGCCCGGGAGGCGCTGCGCGGGTTCCGCGGTGCCCGCCAGCGGCTGCAGTGGTCCGAGCGCCGCGGAGTCCGCTGGCTCGACGACACCTACAACGCCAACGCCGACTCGACGCTGGCCTCGCTCCGGACCCTGGCCGACCTCCCCTGCGAGGGCCGGCGGATCGCCGTCATCGGCGACATGGCCGAACTCGGGGGCCACACGGCCGAGGCCCACCGCGAGGTCGGCGCGGAGGCACGCCGGCTGGGGATCGATCTCCTCGTGTGCGTCGGCCGACAGGCGGCCCACACCGCCTCCGGGGCCGGGGACAGCGGTCGGGTGCTGTGCTTCCCCGACGTCGAGAGCGCGGTGCCGGCGCTGCGCCCGATGATCCACCCCGGCGACTGCCTGCTGGCCAAGGCCTCGCGCAGCAGCCGGATCGAGCGGCTGATCGAGTCGCTGGCCGTCGAGCCGTCCGGAACCCACATCCCCGGCTGATCGCGACATGCTCTACAAGCTCCCAGAACTGTTCCCGACGGTCCCCTGGACGGTGTTCAAGTACGTCACCTTCCGAAGCGCCGGCGCGGCGATGACCGCGCTGGTGCTGAGCTGGCTCCTCGGACCCCGGGTGATCGAGGGCCTCAGGAACCTCCGGTTCCGGCAGGACTACCAGCCCAAGGACGTGCGCAACCCGGGTGACGCCACCGCGGCGGCGGCCGACCTCGCCAAGCGCGGCACCCCGACGATGGGCGGGGTGCTGATCCTCCTGGTCCTCGACATCTCGGTCCTGCTCTGGGCCAAGCCCAACGCCCTGGTGGTGCTGACGATGCTTTCCGTGATGGTGCTGGCCTTCCTCGGCTTCTACGACGACTGGCTGAAGGTGACCCGCCAGGACGCCGCCGGGGCGAAATCCAGGGTCAAGTGGATCGTCCAAGGCCTGCTTGCCGTCGTCGTGGGCATCTACCTGTGGCAACTGCCCTCGACGCGGGCCCTCGTGACGGAAATCCAGATCCCCTTCTTCAAGGATCCCGTGCTCAGCGCCGTGCCATGGATCGGAATCCCGCTGGTGGCGCTGACGCTCGTCGGCAGCTCCAACGCGGTGAACCTGACCGACGGCATGGACGGACTGGCCATCGGTTGCACGCTCATCGTGGCCATGGTGATGCTGATCCTCACCTACCTGGCCGACAACGTGAAGCTGGCCACCTACCTGCAGATCCCCCATGTGCGCGGAGCCAGCGAGCTGACGGTCGTCTGTGCGGCCCTGATCGGGGCCTCGCTCGGGTTCCTCTGGTTCAACTGCCACCCGGCCGAGGTGTTCATGGGCGACACCGGATCGCTCGCGCTCGGCGGGGCGCTCGGGCTCATGGCGGTGCTCATCCACCAACCGCTGGTGCTGCCGATCGCCGGGGCGGTCTTCGTCGCCGAGGCCGGCAGCGTGATGCTGCAGGTGGGCTGGTTCAAGTACACGAGGCGCACCACCGGCGAGGGCCGGCGGATCTTCCTCATGGCGCCGCTCCACCACCATTTCCAGAAGCTGGGCTGGAAGGAGTCCAAGATCGTCACCCGCTTCTACATCGCCGGGATCCTCTGCGCGGTGGTGGCCCTGAGCACCCTGAAGATCCGATGAACGCGCGACCTTCCAGACGAAACGCCGACCGTCCGGCCGGGCCGGCCGGTTGCTCCTTGATCCGGCGGCCGCCGGTGGTTTCATTGGGGTCCTGTCGGCGGCGCCGGCCCTCGCGGCCGGAGACCGTCGGAATCGCCGCGGCGATCCGTGCAAACCCGATCCATTCCATCGACACCCCGTCCTCCGTGCCGTTTGGCCGGTGGCACGTCGTCGACCGGTCGTCCCGCCCGAGCGGACGCACTTTCGTTCCGATCCGGTGGGAGGACCCGGACCGGGACGGACCCTCAATAACCCATCCTCGATCCATCCAGCATCGTCCAACCCACTGACCCATGAGCATCCCCAACTCCCCCCTGCTGCCCGGTTCCAAACTGGAGCAGGCGGCCAAGAGCCGATCCACCTTCAGCATCGCCGCCTTCATCTTCAGCGCGCACGTGGCCGTGTTCCTCGTGGTGCTGCTCAACGGCTGCAACAAGGAGAGCACGGCGACGACCTCCGAGCCCGCGACGCCGGCACACCCGACGGATGTGGCGGTCCAGCCCGCCCAACCCCCGGGCGGTGCCGCCGACCTCGTGCCACCGCCGGGTGCGGACGCGCTGCCGACCAACCCGCCCACCGTCCCGGGCGGCGCGGTCGCGACCTTCCCGTCCGGCGCCACCAACCCTCCCACGATCGTTGCCCCGCCCGAACTGGGCGTCGGTCCCGCCGGCGGCGGCACTCCGCCCGAAACCCGGTCTCCGGGGGAGCCTGCCGGAACCGCGACCAGCGAGTACAAGGTCAAGAGCGGTGACATCGCCTTCAACATCGCCAAGGCCAACGGAATCTCCCTCAAGGCGCTGAAGGACGCCAACCCGAACACCGACCTCGGCAAGCTCAAGGTGGACCAGGTCCTGCAGCTGCCCGCCGCCGGGACCGCGAAGGAGGCCGCGCCGAAGAAGGGCACCAAGGCCGCCAAGTCGGCCGGCACCGATGCCGCCGACGCCGCCGGCGAAGCCACCGGTGGATCCTCCCACACGGTCAAGGGCGGAGACACCCTCGGCAAGATCGCCAAGAAGCACGGGGTCACGGTGAAGGCCCTGCGCGCCGCCAACAACCTCTCCGGCGACAAGATCAACATCGGGCAGAAGCTCAAGATCCCCGACAAGGGCGCCCCCGAGGCGACGGCCCCCGCGACCGAGGCCCCGGCGGATGCGCCCATCGCCGACCCGGCCCCGGTGGCTCCTCCGGCCGTGCCGGGCCGCTGAACCGGCAACGGGACTCCCGAAGGTCCTCCTCTCCCGAGACGCCCCCTCCCCATGCGCACCACGTCGATCCTGCTGCTGTTGACGGTCAGCCTCCTGCTGGCCCTCAGCTTCACCATGCTGGCCAGCGCGGTGATGATGGACGCGAGGTTCTCGAACCTCGTGGCCACCCAGGGCGTGGCCATCCTGGTCGGGGCGGCCCTGATGTGCGCCCTGTGGCGGAACGACTACCGGCTGTGGCTCCGGAACCACTGGTGGGGGTACGGCATCGCGCTGGTTCTCCTGGTGCTGGTGCTCTCGCCGCTGGGCACCTACCGCAACGGGGCCCAGCGCTGGGTCTTCGGCACCCAGCCCGGGGAGTTCGCCAAGCTGCCCCTCCTGCTCACGCTGGCGGCCTGGGGAGCGAGGTTCGGCCCCCGCATGCGCCTCGGCGGCTTCATCCAGACCGGCCTCTGGGGACTGGTGCTGCCCGGCCTGGTGGTGCTGCCGCTCCTGGGCCTGCTCTACAAGCAGCCCGACCGCGGCACCATGATCCTCTTCGGCATGGTGACGGTGGTGGTCCTGTTGCTCGGCGGGATGCGCCGGCGCTTCGCCATCGTGCCGCTGCTGCTCGGGGCCGGTCTGGGCGTGCACTTCTACCAGTCCAGCAAGATGGTGCGCGACCGGATGGACGCCTTCCTGCATCCGGAGCTGTATCCGCAGACCACCGGGTCGCAGGCGCTGAAGTCGCTGGCGGCCCTGCGCGAAGGCGGCCTCGAGGGCGTGGGGCTGGGCTCCGGGGTCATCAAGCTCACCATCCCGGAGCAGCACACCGACTTCATCCTGCCGGTGATCGGCGAGGAGCTGGGCCTCTTCTTCACCCTCGGGGTGCTGGTCGCCTTCGTGGTGATCCTCCTCTGCGCGGTCCGCATCGCCGCCCGGGCGGCCGACGCGGAGGGGAGGCTGTTGGCCGGGGGCATCGGTTTCCTGATCGCCTGCCAGGCGATGATCAACATCGCCGTGGTCACCAATTCGATGATCAACAAGGGCATGCCCCTGCCCTTCGTGAGCCGGGGTGGCTCGAGCGCGGTGACGATGCTGGCACTGGTCGGCCTGCTGCTGTCGATCGCCCGGCGGGCCCCGGAGACGGTCGAGTCGGCATCCGGCGTCCGGACCAACCCCTTCCATTGCCCGGACCTCGAATCCCTGCCCGCCCGATGAACCGACCCGTCGGCACCTCGATCCATGTCGCCATCGCCTGCGGCGGAACCGGCGGCCACCTCTTCCCGGGGCTGGCGGTGGGACGGGAACTCGCGACCCGGGGCGCGCAGGTCACCCTGCTGGTCTCGCCGAAGGAGGTCGACCAGGAGGCCCTGCCGGGGATCGGCCTGGCCACGGCGACGCTCCCGGCGGTGGGGCTGCAGGGAGGCAACGTGGGCTCGTTCCTGGCGGGCTTCGTCCGCGCCTGGCGGTGCGCGCATCGGCTCTTCACCGGCCGCGGCCTCGGCCCGCGACCCCCGGAGGCGGTGCTCGGCATGGGGGGATTCACCGCCGCTCCGCCGATGCTGGCAGGGCGACGCCTCGGCGCCGCGATCTTCCTCCACGAGTCCAACACCGTGCCAGGACGGGCCAACCGGCTGATGGCCCGCTGGGTGCGGGAGGCCTTCTGCGGCTTCGAGGAGACGGCCTCCCGGTGGGGCGCCGCGCGCACGACCTGCACGGGCACCCCGGTCCGCGGGGAGATCGCGCGGCTGCGGCACGGCCGCGACGCCGGGGCGGCACGGATCGCCCTCGGCCTCGATCCGTCCCGGCCGGTGCTGCTGGTCACCGGAGGCAGCCAGGGCGCCCGGGGGCTCAACCGGGCGGTGTGCGCGGCCCTGCCCGGCCTGGCCGCCGCCGAGCCGGACCTCCAGTTCATCCACCTGGCCGGGGTTCCCGACCTCACCGAGGTGCAGGCCGCGCACCGTCCGCTGGGCGCGCGATCGTTCGTCCGGCCCTTCCTCCGTGAGATGCACCGGGCGCTCGAGGCGGCCGATGCGGCGGTCAGCCGGGCCGGGGCCTCGTCGCTGGCGGAACTGGCCGCCGCCGGGCTTCCCGCGGTGCTGGTGCCGCTGCCCACGGCGCAAGACGACCACCAGCGCCACAACGCCTCCGCCCTGGCCGGGGTCGGCGCGGCCACGCTGCTCGGGCAGGCGGGGCTGTCGCCGGACCGCTTGATGGACGCGGTGCTGCCGCTGGTCCGGGACGACGCGAAGCGCCTGGCGATGCGCCGGGCCCTGGCCGGACTGGACCGCCCGGATGCGGCGGCGGCGATCGCCGAAGGCATCCTCCACCACCTGCGCCAGCCTTTCACCCAGGCCGTCCGACGCGGCCCCCGGGGATCCGGGCTGCCGGTGGGCGGCCGCTGGATGCCCTTCAAGGAGGCCGCATGAGCAACCCGCTGCGACTGAGCCCGGAACAGGTCGATCCGGCGATCGAGTCGGCCGCCGCCCACGCCGAGGACATCTCCAACGCCTTCCGGGACCTCGGGATCGTCCTGCCTGCCGGGACGGTGGTGAGGCGCGACGAACCCCTGGCCCGGCGCACCACCCTGCGCGTCGGCGGGCCGGCCGACCTCTACGTGGAACCCGGCTCGGACAACGCGCTGGCGTCCGCCCTCGAGATCGCCAACCTCCGCGGCCTGCCGGTCTTCCTGCTCGGCCGCGGCTCCAACCTGCTGGTGCGGGATGGCGGCATCCGCGGCCTGGTCGTCTCGCTCGCCCATCCCCACTTCTCACGCGTCGAGACCGATGGGGGGCGGATCACCGCCGGCGCCGGGGCCCGGCTCAAGACGATCGCCCACGAGGCCCGGCGCGCCGGCATCGGCGGCCTCGAGTTCTTCGAGGGCATCCCGGGCTCCCTCGGCGGGGCGTTGCGGATGAACGCGGGGGCGATGGGGTCGTGGACCTTCGACGCGGTGGAGGAGCTGCGCTGCATGAGCCGCCTCGGGGAGGTCCGCCACCTGCCGGCCCGCGAGGTGCCCGTCGAGTACCGCTCCTGCCCGATGCTCGCCACGCACATCGCGCTCGGCGCGGTGCTGCGGGGACGACCCGAGGATGCCGACACGATCCGGGACCGCATGGAGCAGTATTCGGGCAAGCGCTGGTCGAGCCAGCCCAGCCAGCCGAGCGCGGGTTGCACCTTCAAGAATCCCCTGCCGACGCTCCCGGCCGGCCGTCTCATCGACGAGCTGGGGCTCAAGGGGACGCGCGTCGGCGACGCCATGGTCAGCGACGTCCACGGCAATTTCTTCGTCAACCTCGGGCGGGCCACCGCGGCGGACATGCTCGCCCTGATCGACCTGGTCCGCACGAGGGCGCTCGGGGAGCGGGGTGTCGCGCTGGAGATCGAGGTGGAGATCGTGGGCGAGGACGCATGACCGACCGCCTCCACATCACCGTGCTGCGCGGCGGCCCATCGGCCGAGCGGGAGGTCTCGCTGCGCTCCGGCGACGCCGTGGCGCGGGCCCTGAGGTCGCTGGGCCACCGGATCGACGAGGTCGATCCGGTGCCCGGGGCCCCGGAGATCCCGGACGGAACCGACGTGGTCTTCCTGGCCCTCCACGGCACGTACGGCGAGGACGGCACGGTCCAGTCCGAGCTGGAGGAGCTCGGGGTGCCCTACACCGGCTGCGGGGTCCGGGCCTCCCTCTACGCCTTCGACAAGATCCTCACCAAGCGCCGCTGCCTCCGGGCCGGGGTTCCGACTGCGCGGTTCGAGCGCTTCATCGACGCCGATGCGCCCTGGCCCGACGGATGGCGGCCGCCGGTCGTGATCAAGCCGGCCCGCCAGGGCTCGAGCGTGGGCCTGCGGTTCGTCGACCGGATCGAGGACTTTCCCGGCGCGCTGGCCTTCTCCCTGTCGCATGGCGGCGAGGTGCTGATGGAGGAGCGCATCGCCGGACGCGAGACCACCGTTGGCCTGCTCGACGGTGAGCCGCTGCCGGTGGTGGAGGTCCGCCCGAGGTCCGGCGCCTACGACTACGCCAACAAGTACACCACCGGCCGCACCGAGTACTTCTGCCCGGCGGAGTTCCCGGGGGAGGTGACCCGGGCCATCCAGGCCGCCGCGCTGGGGGCCTTCCACGCGGTGGGCTGCCGCGACTACGCCCGCGTGGACGTGATGGTCCGGCCCGACGGCTCGCCCGTGGTTCTCGAGGTGAACACCCTCCCCGGCATGACCGAGACGAGCCTGCTGCCCAAGGCCGCCGCCGCGGCCGACATCGGCTTCGCGGAGCTCTGCGAGCGGATGGTGCGACGGGCCCTGGCCAGGCCGGCGACGGAACGTTGACCCCATGTTCACCCGCACCCAGGAGAACCGCAGACGGACACGGTCGGGACCCGTGCTGGAGGCCCGCCTGCGCGCCGACGCCCCGGACGGGTCGAACGGGACGGCTGCGCGCCCCGTGCGATGGGCCGTCCGGCTGGTGGTGGCCCTGGTGTTCGGGGCGTCGCTGGCGGCGGGCGGCTGGTGGCTGCGCGAGAACTGGGTGCACCGCATGCCATCGCTGGCGCTCCGGGAGGTGGTGGTGGAGGTCGACGGCGTGCTCTCGGCCGACGAGGTCCGTCGCCTGGCCGGCGTGCCCAAGGGGCGCAACATCCTCTCGATCGACCTGCCGGGACTGAGGGACCGCCTGCAGCACCATCCCAGGATCGCCTCGGCCTGCATCGTCGCCGAGTTCCCCGGGACGCTGCTCATCGGTATCCGTGAGCGGCTGCCGCTCGTCGCCGTCGAACCCCTCTCCCGCAACGGGCTCCAGGCGCGCTACCTGCTCGACGAGGCCGGCCACCTGATGCTGCCGCTTGACGCCTCGAGCGCGCCCGCCGAGGCCGTCGAGGCCGAGTCGGCGCTGCCGGTGCTCGTCGGCCACGACGCGCAGCGGCCCACGGCGCGGGCCGACACGCTGCGGGCCCTCGACTTCATCCGGGCCTACGAGGCCGCCGCGCCGACCGGCCTGCCCGAGATCCGCTCGGTGTCCATCGCCGAGCCCGGGGTGCTCGTGGCCACGACCGAGACGGGTGCGGAGGTCACCTTCGCCACCCGCGACTACCCCACGCAACTGCGCCGCTGGGGCGACATCCTGCGCCGGTTCGAGTCGGCCCAGGAGCCGCGCTCCATCCGCTCCCTGGACCTCAGCGTATGGCAGAACTCCCCCATCCGCTGGAACGAGCCCCTGGCGGCCCCCGCGCCGTCGGCCGACACGGTCGACCGGGTCCCCGACCGCATCCAGCGCCCCCGACCCAAACGACAGACCCGAAGAACCCATGTCTAAGGCATCCCCCATCCTGGTCGGACTCGAGATCGGCACCTCCAAGATCTGCGCCGCCATCGGCGAGGAGACCGAGCGCGGGGAGTTCACCCTGCTCGGCATCGGCCAGGCGAGGTCCCACGGCGTGCGCAAGGGCGAGGTCGTGGACCGCGAAAAGGCGCAGGAGGACGTCCGCTCGGCACTCGGGAACGCCGAGGAGCAGGCGCAGGTCACCATCCGCAACCTGTTCCTCGGGGTCACCGGTCGGCACATCGAGGGCTTCAACAACGTCGGCATGCACCCGGTCGCCTCGGACGACCGCCTGGTCACCGCGCAGGACGTCGCCGACGCCGCGGAGAACGCCAAGGCGATCACCCTGCCGGCCGAGCACACCATCCTGCACACGATCCGCCAGCGCATCTGCGTCGACGGGGTCGAGGTGGCCGACAACCCGGCCGGACGGCTGGGACGGAAGGTCGAGGCCCACGTGCATGTGATCCACGGCAACGCCCTGCGCATCCAGAATTCCATGCAGCTGGTGCAGTCGCTCTCGATCGAGGTGAACCAACCGGTCTTCAATGGCCTGGCCAACGCGCAGGCGGTGCTGACGCCCGAGGACAAGGAGAACGGGGCGCTGGTCATCGACATCGGGGGCGGCGCCACCGAGTTCGTCCTCCAACAGGGCCAGGCCATCCGGCAGTCCGGGGTGTTCGCCATCGGGGGCGACCATGTCAGCAACGACATCGCCCTCGGCCTGAAGATCAGCATGGGGATGGCCGAGCGGCTCAAGATCCGCCACGGCAGCGCCGTGGTCGGGGCCGGGAGCCGGGGCCAGTCGGTGCCGCTGGGCGAGAACGATGTGGGGATCCCGTCGAGGGAGATCAGCCTCGAGCAGCTCCACCGGATCATGTCCGTGCGCCTGCAGGAGCTCTTCGAGCTGGTGGCCGAGCGCTGCGCGGAGGGCTGCCTGCTCGACGAGGCGCGCGCCGGGGTCTTCCTGTCCGGAGGCTCCTCGCTCATCCCGGGCATCGACACTCTGGCCCAGCGCATCTTCCGCCTGCCCGTGACACGGGCGACCTGCCGGAACATCGCGGGCAACTCCGCCACGCTGGCCCACCCGGAGTTCGCGACGGCCATCGGCATCGCCCGGTACGGCGGCATGCGCCTGCGCAACCGGCCGCGCCAGCGCTTCAGCCTCCGGGACGTTTTCCCCTTCCTCCGCTGACCCCGACCCCCCAACGCATGAACGACGCCGCCATCCGATTCCTCGCCGTCGGCCACGCCGGAGCACGGATCCTCGACGCGCTCCGCCGGCGTTCCCCCGGCGCGCTGGAGTGCGCCCATGCCGACACCAGCCCCGAGTCGCTCCGCACCTCCCCGATCGACCGGAGGCTCACCCTGGGCCTTTCGGTCAGCCACGGCCTCGGGGCCGGGGGAGACCCCGACATCGGGCGCCTGAGCGCGGAGGCCGACCTCGCGTCCATCCGGGAGTTCACGCAAGGGGCTCGGATGGTCTTCGTCGTCGCGGGCCTCGGCGGCGGGACGGGCTCCGGGGCGGCACCGGTGGTCGCCCGGGCGGCCCGCGAGTCCGGCGCCCTCGTGCTGGTCATCGCCACGACGCCCTTCGAGTTCGAGCGCCGTCGCGTGCAGTTCGCCCAAGAGTCGCTCGAGCGCCTGCGCAACGCGGCCGACGCGGTCCTGGCCATCTCCAACCAGAGGGTCCGGAGGATGCACGACGACCGGACCCACCCCCACGAACTCTACCAGTTCGCCAACGAGCTGCTGGCCCAGACCCTCCAGGGCCTCTGGCGTCTGCTCGACTCTCCCGGGCTGATCCCCATCGAGTTCGCCCACATCGAGCGCCTGCTGCGCGGCCGTCATGCCGAGAGCGCCTTCGCGGCCGTGCAGGCCACCGGCGGCAACCGGGCCCACGCGGCGGCCGAGCAGTTGCTCACGCACCCCTTCCTCGACACCGGTGCGGCGCTGGCCTCGGCCCGCGAGGTGCTGATCGGGGTGGCTGGTGGCGACGACCTGCAGATCGGCGAGGTCGAACACCTTGTCGAGACCCTCCAGGCCCGTTGCCCGTCGGCCGACTTCGTCGTCGGCGCGTCGATCGACCCGTCCCTGACCGGGCACCTCCACGTCACGGCGATCACCACCCGGGCCCCGGCCCAGGCGGCGGCCGCGCGGGTAGGGTCCGGCTTCGGCGGCGGGGAGGTCCCGACACCGCAGGCTGCCAAAGTGCGGTCCGCGGAAAGCGGCGGGACGACGGCCCCCTTCGGCGGCGAGGACTTCCTGCAGGCCCCGGAGCAGCGGACCGTCGCCGACCCCCGGCTGATCCCGCCGCCCCCGGAGCTCAGCATGGAGCAGCGCCAGCGGATCCTGAGCCGGCAGCGTTCCAGGCCCTCCTCCCGCGGGCGGACCGACTCCCAGATGGTCATGAACTTCGACATCGCGCAGCGGGGCCGCTTCGACAACACCGAGCGCAACCGCCACAAGGGCGTGGACCTCGACGTGCCAACCTACCTGCGTCTGGGGATCGTGCTCAACTGACCCCACACGGCCGGGATGTTGAGGACCCGGATTTCAGGGATACCTTTGGTCTCATGCACGCCGTATCGCTCGAAAGCCGGAGGGCCGCCGCCGAGGACCTGGAATCCCTCCAGGAGCTGTGGTCGGCGTCGGAATTGCCGGCCGACGAACTGGCCGGATTCTTGGGCGAGTTCCAGGTGGTGACCGACCCCGACGGCCGCGTCCTGCATGCCATTGGCCTTCTCGTCGAGGACGACCAGGGCCTGCTTCACAGCGAGGCGCTGGCCCCCGGGTCATCCCACGACCCCGACAGCTGCCGGTCCACGGCATGGAAACGGCTCAGGATCATCGCCAGGAACCAGGGCGTCCGCCGCATCTGGACCCGCGAGGATGCGGCCTACTGGTCGACCTGCGGCTTCCAGCCGGTGGCGGCCTCCGACCTCCCGGAACCGCTCCCCTCGTTCGCGACACGGGAGGACGGATGGTGGCTCTTCCGGCATCCGGAGCCTTCGCAGGCCGCCCAGATGATCCAGCAGGAGATGGCGTTGTGGCAGACCCAGCGTGAGCAGGAAGCCGAGGGTTTCCGAAACCGCCTGGCCACCTTCCGTATCGTCGCCTGGGGACTGGTCCTCGTGGTGGCGGTCCTGACGGTTGTCTTCATGGCCCTCGTCAAGACCCAACAGCTCCCGATGCGGCGTTGATCGCCGGAGTCCGGGGGGTACGATTGGCCAACCGACGGGCCTTGCTGGAGGAGAGGTTCCGGGCCGGGCACACCAAGGAGGCGAGGGTGGAGAACCCTGCTGAAACGAGTGTACCCGACCCGGAACGGGCGGACGAGATGTTGGTTCTCCATTGTCCGCCCCGTCACCGGCGAACCGGCGATGCCGGACCCTAGGGAAGCGGCACGGCTTCCCGCAACCTCAAACCCCGTTCCCTAAACCCCGTCCCTCAAAACCCGTCCCGCTCCAAGGCTGGCGGCGCATTGGGGGTGTCGGCACGTACTCATGCTCCAGCCCACCCTCCGGCAATGGGGGGAGCCCCCGGGAAGAATCCGCAACCAAGGGACAGGCTCGTGGAGGGGACAGGCTCGTGGGGATGGGGCGGGAGGCCGTCGTGGGAGATTTCTTGAAGAATCCGGGGAGAACCGATGGTCGGCGAGCGAACCCTATCATGAGGGACCGACGCGACGTCCGGGTCGGGGCCTCAGGAAAAGAACCCCATGCTTGCCCAGATCCGCTCGGCCGCCCTCCAGGGCATCGAGGCCCTGCCCGTCGAGGTCGAGGTCGATTCCGGCCCGGGTCCCCAGCAGATCGTGCTGGTCGGGCTGCCCGACGCCGCCGTCCGGGAGTCCAGGGACCGCGTCGGCACGGCCATCGTCCACAGCGGCTTCCGGTTCCCGCCCGGCCGCACCACCATCAACCTCGCCCCGGCCGACATCCGCAAGGAGGGTCCCAGCTTCGACCTCCCGATCGCCGTCGGCATCCTCGCGGCCAGCCGCCAACTGGTTCCCCGGGACCTCGCGGCCTTCGCCATGGCGGGCGAGCTGGCGCTGACCGGGGCCGTCCGACCGGTCAAGGGGGCCCTGGCCCTGGCCTTGCGCGCGCGGGCCGGCGGATGCCACGGCCTGCTCCTGCCCGCCGACAACGCGCCCGAGGCCGCCGTGGTCGACGGCCTCGACGTCATCCCGGTCCGAAGCCTGCACGAGGCGGCGCAGTTCCTCGCCGGCGAGGCGTCCATCCCTCCGCTCCGGATCGATACGGCGGCGCTGTTCGAGGCCGGGGACGACGACACGATGGACATGGCCGAGGTCCGCGGGCAGGAGTCGGTCAAGCGCGCCCTCGAGGTGGCGGCCGCCGGCGCCCACAACCTGCTGCTCATCGGGCCACCCGGCACCGGCAAGTCGATGCTCGCCCGGCGCCTGGCCACCATCCTGCCGCCGCTCACGCTCGCCGAGGCGCTGGAGGCCACCCAGATCCACAGCGTGGTCGGACAGCTCGCGCCGGGGCAGGCCCTCATCACGCGCCGGCCGTTCCGCTCGCCACACCACACCGCCAGCGACGCCGGGCTTCTCGGCGGCAACACCCAGCCGACCCCCGGCGAGATCTCCCTCGCGCACCAGGGCGTGCTCTTCCTCGACGAGCTGCCCGAGTTCAAGCGCACCGTGCTGGAGACCCTGCGCCAGCCCCTCGAGGAGGGCCGCGTGACAATCAGCCGGGCCGCCGGCACCGTGACCTTCCCGGCCCAGTTCCAGCTGGTCGCCGCGATGAACCCGTCGCCCGACGGCCGGATGCCCGCCGAGTCCCGCTCGAGCCCCCGCGAGATACGGTCCTACGTGGGCCGCATCTCGGGCCCGCTGCTCGACCGCATCGACCTGCATGTCGAGGTGCCGGCTGTGCGGTTCACCGACCTCGAGCGGGCGCGCCCCGGCGAGTCCAGCGCACGGATCCGGCAGCGGGTCGAGCAGGCCCGGGCCATCCAGCGCCGGCGGATCCCCGGCCGCCCCACGGCCTGCAACGCCCGGCTGGGCCCACGCGAGCTCCAGCAGTGCGTGCGGCTCGAGGCGGCGACCCTCACGTTCCTCAAGCACGCGCTTGCCGAGCTGAACCTTTCGGCCCGCGCCTACCACCGGATCCTCAAGGTGGCGCGGACCATCGCCGACCTCGAGGGCTCCGACGGCGTGGGCCTGGAGCACGTCTCCGAGGCCGTCCGCTACCGGTCGCTCGACCGCCAGATCTGGACTTGACCCGCCCGACCACCAGGCACGCAACGCCCGCCGCCAAGCCCTGCTCCCACTCGAGGCCCTCTGCTTCCCCTTCGCCTCCTCGGCCGCCATCGGTCGGAGCCCGGGGCCGGGCCGGGCATCCACCCGCCGTGCGCGGCCAAACGGCCGCCTTCCGGTTTGAATCCGGCGCAGCAGGCTGCTTTCATCACCACGGCTTCCATGAAGACAACTCTCCTCCTCCCCATCGCCCTCGCGGCCGCGGTCCTCTCGGCCCGCGCCGGCGACCTCGTCCAACAGCTCGCCCTCCAGACGTGGACGCTGCGCAACCTGAACTTCGAACAGGCCGTCCAGTTCGCCCAGAAACACGGCATCAAGGACCTGCAGGTCATCGGCAACCACATCGACCCCAACGCATCGAAGGAGGAGTGGGCGAAGAAGAAGGCGGCCCTCGATGCGGCCGGCCTGCGCGCCTACACCTTCGGCGTGGCCGGCACCTCGACCGACAAGGAAAAGAACCGTCGCCTCTTCGAGTTCGCGAAGTTCATGGGCATCCGCCTGATCATCGTCGAGCCGGGCGACTTCCGCATCTGGGACAACCTCGAGGAGCTGGCCAAGGAGTACGACATCCGCGTCGCCGTCCACAACCACGGCATCAAGAGCCTCTACGGCAACCCCGCCGTGGTGAAGCAGGTCATCCAGCACCGCGACACGCGCATCGGCGTGTGCATGGACGTGGGCTGGATCACCAGCGCCGGATTCGACGCCGCCAAGGTGTACCGCGACTACGACGGCCGCGTGTTCGACCTGCACCTCAAGGACAAGCGGGTCGAGAAGACGCAGGGCGACGACGTGTCCTTCGACACCCACATCGGCGAGGGCCAGGCCAACTACAAGGGCCTCTTCGCCGAGCTGCACCGCAGCGGCTACACGGGCCGGCTGGCGATCGAGACCGACAGCGGCGACTTCGCCCGGGACCCCGAGGGATTCGTCTCCAAGGCCAAGGCGTTCGTGGAGACCCGCGGCAAGGCCCCGGCCCGCTAGCCGACCCGCCGCCGCGACGGCGACGCCTCCCGGGAGGTCCCGGCCGGAGGTCCCACATCCGACCCATGTCCGAGCAGCCGACCGATCCCTCCCAGGATCCCGACACCCAGCGGATGCTCCGCGTCAAGCGGGGCGACGAGGAGGCGTTCCAGGAGCTGGTCGAGCGGTGGAACCGCCCGGTCATCGGGTTCATCCACCGCACGCTGCCCGACCCCGACGAGGCCGAGGACCTTGCACAGTCAACCTTCGTGCAGCTCTGGAGGACCGCCGGCCGGTACCAGCCCACGGCGCGCTTCTCGACCTTCCTCTTCACGATCGCCCGGAACCTGTGCCTGAACGAGATCCGGCGTCGCGTGCGCCATCCGGCCGACCCGCTGGAGGAGCCGCGCGAGGGCGACGAGGACCATGCGGCCCGCCAGATCGAGGACCCGAGACAGCGGACGGCCGGCGACGAGGCCGGTCGCGCGGAACTCTTCCGCCTCGTGGACCAGGCCCTCGACGAACTGCCCGAGAAGCAGCGGACGGCCCTGATGCTCTGCCGGGAGGGCGAGCTGAGCTACGAGGAGATCGCGGAGGTGCTCGGCACCTCGCTGCAGGCGACCAAGTCGCTCATCCACCGGGCCCGCCTCACCCTCCGGCAGCGCCTGAAGCCCTACCTGAGCGAAGGCCTGTGGCATCCCGGGCCCGACGATCCGGGGCCGACGCCCCCGCCGGCCCAGACGCCGACCTGATCGCCCTCCCCCCGGGATCGATTGCCCGAACCCGCCCCGTCGGTGCCGCAGGCTTCTTCCCGCGTGACTTCGTCCCCCCCCTTGCGAAGCTTGCCTGAGTAGCGTCCGACATGAAGTCACCCCGCCCGTCCCAACCCTCCGCCGTCGTCTCCCGCTCCGGCCGATTCACCGAAGGCCCCAGCCGCGAGGTCGCCCGGTTCTCGCAGTCGGTGTCCTTCGACTGGAGGCTCTGGCCCCACGACATCGCCGGGTCGATCGCCCACGCGACGATGCTGGAAAAGATCGGCGTGCTGTCCGCCCCGGAACGTCGCGACATCGTCGGCGGCCTCGAGGCCATCGGGCGGGAGATCGCCGCCGGGACCTTCCCGTGGAAGGAGGACCTCGAGGACGTCCACATGAACATCGAGGCCGCCCTCACCGCCCGGGTGCCGGCGGCCGCCAAGCTCCATACCGCCAGGTCTCGCAACGACCAGGTCGCCCTCGACATGCGGCTGTGGCTGCGGGCCGAGATCGCCGCGCTGACGGGTGAGCTGAGGGACCTCCAGCGGTCGCTGGTGGACCTCGGCGCCCGGCATCCGGAGGTGGTCATCCCCGGCTACACGCACCTGCAGCGGGCCCAGCCGGTCTTCTTCGCGCACCATTGCCTGGCCTACGTCGAGATGTTCGAGCGGGACGCCGGACGGCTGGCCGACGCGGCGGACCGCCTCAACGAATGCCCCCTGGGATCCGGGGCGATCGCCGGCAGCACCCTGCCCTTGGACCGCGGCCTGGTGGCCACGCTGCTGGGATTCACCGACGCCAAGGGGCGCCCGCGCCTGACCCGCAACTCGATGGACGCGGTGTCGGACCGCGACTTCGTCGTGGAGTTCGGGGCGGCCGCCTCGCTCGTCGCGGTCCACCTGAGCCGCCTCTCCGAGGACCTCATCCTGTGGGCGTCCGCGGAGTTCGGCTTCATCCGCATCGCCGACGCGTACACGACCGGTTCGTCGCTGATGCCCCAGAAGAAGAACCCGGACATCGCCGAGCTGACCCGGGGCAAGTCCGGCCGCGTCATCGGTAACTTGGTGTCGCTGCTGGTCCTGCTCAAGGGCCTGCCCATGACCTACAACCGCGACCTGCAGGAGGACAAGGAGCGCCTCTTCGACACGGCCGACACGGTGCGATCCTGCGTGTGCCTCACCGCCGCCATGCTGGACCACACCGCGGTGCAGCCGGCCGCCTGCGCCGCCGCCGCCAAGGATCCCCTGCTGCTGGCCACCGACCTGGCCGACTACCTGGTGCAACGGGGCATGCCCTTCCGGCAGGCGCACCATGCGGTGGGTGCGCTGGTGGCGTTCGCCGAGAAGGCCGGCCGCCCGATCGACCGTCTCACGCTCGACGAGCACCGGGCGATCGAGCCGTGCTTCGAGGCCGACGTCCTCGGGCTCTACGACCTGTCCCGGGCCATGGGTCGCCGGGACATCCCCGGAGCCCCGGGAGGGCGTCAGGTCGACCGGCAGATCGACGGATGGCGCCGGCGGCTGTCCGTGGCCCCTCCTGCCCCTCCTGCCCCTCCTGTCCCTCCTGCCGCGACCGCAGGGCCCCGACCCGCCCGTCGGCGGCGCACGCGTTGACGTTCCGTCCAGCCCGGACCAGCCTCCCACCCGTCATGCTCCCCAGACCCCGGAAGAACCCCTGGCCATCCGTCGGCATGCTCCTGGTCGCCTGCCTGCCCTGGCTCGGATGCGACGAGCGCCCCTGGGTGAGCGGCAAGGCCGACCCGAAGGAGGAGACCAACTACCGTCAGGCCGAGGCCTATCAGCGGATGAACCAGTTCCCCAAGGCCGTCGAATACTACCAGCGGGCGCTCGACGTGAATCCCCGCAACGCCGACGCGCACCTGGGCCTGGGCATCATCCACTCCGACTCCGCCAAGCTGCCCGAGTACGGCTTCGCCTACTACCATCTGCGGCGCTACCTGAGCCTGTCGGGACGCACCAACGACCTGATCGTCAACCAGTTGGTCCGCGCCACCGGCCTGCGCCTGGCCGAGCTTCATGCCGACGCCATCGGCAAGATCCAGACCCAGGGCCAGCTCGAGCAGATGCGGCGCGAGAACGACGAACTGCGCAAGGCCGTCCACAGCCTGAGCAACCAGCTCCAGAACGCCTCGACCCGGTCGTCCGCCACGGGCCCCACCGCGGCCGCCGCCCCGCCGGGTCCGGCGGTCCCGTCGACCCGGATGCCGGCGTCGAAGGTCAAGACGCCCCCTCCGACGCGTGCGGTGCCCGCCTCGCCGAACCCGCCGCGGGCCGAGGCCAAGTTGGTCGAGCCCAAGTCCCGGCCCGCCGCCCGCCCACCGACCCCGGAGCCCCGTCGGTCCTCCACACCCAAGACCTACCGGATGAAGCCCGGAGACACCCTGGCGGCGATCGCCGCGGCCCAGGGGATCACCCTGCAGCAGTTGCAGGCGGCCAATCCCGGGGTCGACACCCGCCGGCTCAAGCCCGGCTCGGAGATCCGGGTTCCCTAGCCACCCGGAAAATTGCCCCCGATCCATGGCCTCCCGGATCGCCCTCGCCGCCGCCGCCCTGTTCTGGGGGGTGATGAACGCGCTGCTCTGGCAGGCCGAATGGGGCGGGCGGTTCTCGGCCGACTCGGGCATCTCGCCGGAGCTGGTCTGGCGACGCCTGCTCGATTCACCCGACGCCAGCGTGCTGAGCATCCGTCACCAGGGCCGCCCGATCGGCACCCTCGAGTGGCATCCATCGGTCCTGGAGGCGCCGCAGGCCGGGTCGACCAACGCCATCGAGGGCATGGTTTCGGCCCCGACGGGCCACCACCTGCGGGTCGCGATCCGCTTCTCCGGCGAGCACACGCCGCTCGACCGGCTGATGATCCTCGGGAACATCGACCTCTCCGCGTCGAACACGCTCGACCGCCTCCAGGTGCGCGTGGACCAGCGGCCGAGGAGCTGGGAGATCCAGACCGAGGCCGGGTCGGACCGGGTGCGACTGGTGTACGAGGAGGGTCGCCGCCAGTTCGACCAGAGCTTCGAGACGAAGAACGCCGCGGCCCTGCGCCTGATGGCCGCTCCCTACCTCGCCGTCCTGCCCGCCGGGCTGATCCCCGAGGAGGCCTGGACGCGGCCAGAGTCGCTGTCGCGGTCGGTGACGCTCGAGACCGGCTCCGACGGCCTGCAGGTCGGCCGGAGCCGTCTCAAGGTGCACCGAGTGACGGCCCGGCTGCCGGGGCAGCTCGAGGCCACCGCCTTCATCAGCCGCGCCGGCGAGATCCTGAAGGTGCAGTTGCCGGACCGGCTGGTGCTGGTCAACGAGGCCATCCTCGGCCGATGACCCCGGGGGAGCCGCCATGATCGAACTCGAGGGATTGACCAAGGACTTCGGAACGCTGCGGGCCGTCGACGGCATCGACCTGGCGATCCCGCGCGGGCAGTTCTTCGCCGTGCTCGGCCCCAACGCCGCGGGCAAGACCACCACCATCAAGATGATGGTGGGCCTCATCCGCCCGACGGCAGGGCGGGCACGGATCGCGGGTTTCGACATCCAGCAGCAGCCCCTCGAGGCCCGGGCGCGCCTGAGCTACGTGCCGGACTTCCCCTTCCTGTACGAGAAGCTCACCCCGGCCGAATTCCTCCGGTTCACGGGCCGCCTGTTCCGCATGCCCGAGGCGGGGATCCGCGAGGGCTGCGACGAGCTGGTTCCCCGCTTCAACCTCGAGGAATGGCTCGACCAGCCCATCGAGTCCCTCAGCCACGGCACCCGCCAGCGCATCGCCATCGCCAGCGCCCTGCTCCACCGGCCCGAGGTGTTCATCATCGACGAACCGATGGTGGGCCTCGATCCCCACCACGCCCGCGTGGTTAAGGACATCCTGCGCGAGCGGGCCACCCGGGACGGCATGACCGTCTTCCTCAGCACCCATCAGGTGGGCGTCGCCGAGGAGATGGCCGACCGCATCGGGGTATTCCATCAGGGGCGCGTGATCGCCTGCGGGGATGCGGGCCAACTGCGCCAACAGGCCGGGACCCGTGGATCCCTCGAGGCGGCGTTCCTCGCGCTCACCCGCGACGCCGCCACCCGGGGGGATGCCGGAGGATCGGCCCCGGCCTGAGGGCCCCGGCCTGAGGGCCCCGCGGACCCTTGGAACCCAGACCGGTCAGGAGGCCGGTGGGCCTCCGGACCCGCCCAGGTCCTTGGGGTTCATGGGCTTGGGGGCTGCGGCAAGCAGTTGCTGGGCGAGCTTGCTCAGGCGCCGGTTCTCGCGTTCCAGGCGCTCCATTTCGGTGGTGATGAAGAACACGTCGCCCCGATCCATCTCCCGCTCCACCGAGGCGATGGCGTTGTTCAGGGAACGATCCCCGACCGAAGCCGCCGTCTCCTTGAGCGAGGTGATCTTGTTCCAAGCGGAATTGCGCTGGCCCTTGGACAGGGCCGTGCGGGCGAAGGTGAGGGTCTCGGTGGTCTCGGTGTTGACCGCCTGGATCATCTTGCCGAAGGCGTAGGTGGAGAGACCCGACTTCTCCTGGGCCTCCTGGATCGGGGTCTTGCTCTCGGCAACGGCCTTGAGCGTGCCGGTCAGCTCGGCCACGTCCATCATCGGGGAGCAGAAGATGACCTCCGTGTCGTGGAACCTCGGGTCGGCCTTCACCCGCCTGCCGAACTCGGCACCAACGCTGTTGTCCTCCCGGGTGCCCACGAGGCAGAGGCGGACGACCGCCACCTCGTCCAGTTTGTTCCAAGCCTCGTCGGTCGACGAGGTCTCGATGACCTCCAGGTCGAGACCGACGACACACGAGAGCAGCCGGGCACGGGCCTTGAAGTCCCTCTCCACGATGAGCACCGTATGGCGGGAGCGCGGTGCCAAATCTTCCTCCGCCGTCGAGGTCACCCGGACGAATTCGGTGTGCTCGCGCAGCGGCCCCTCGAGGGCCTCGATCTCCTCGTGGCTGATCTGGAGCACGAGGCCAAGCTGTCCAGACCGGCCGAGGGTGGAGCGCGCCCTGGCATGGATGGCCACGAGGAAGGTCTCCCAGGCCGTCTGGTTGACCTGCTGGCGCAAGGTCACCACCTCCTGCTGGCGCAAGGTCACCACCTCCTGCTGGCGCAAGGTCACCACCTCGTCGGCCAAGGGGGCCAGCTTGTCCACCTCGGCACGCAGCGTCTTGTTGGAGACCTCCAATTCCCGGATCCGCGTGGCGTATTTGGCGATGTTCTCCGCCATCTTGGCGTCGGCTGCGCCCACGGGCGCCGCCGTAGCGATCGCCTTGGCCAACCCTTTCTGGAGCGCCCGGGTCTGGAAGAACAGGAGCCCCAGCCCGATCACGCCCAGGGTGCAACCGCCGGCCGCCGACATGAACTTGACCTGGCGGGAATCCTCGAATTCCTTGACCGCACGTTTCAGGAGCGACCGTTCCAACACCCCGAGGCGCGACTCGAGTTCCTCCCGGCTCTGCTTGAGGCGGACCACGATCATGGCCCGGTCCTGGTCGCCCAACGGATGCTGGAAGTTGGTGAAGTCGGACAGGAACTGTGTCCGGAAGAACCCCTTGAGCAACTGGAAGGCCTGCTCGTTGTCGGCCATGAGACCGGAGTCCTCCATCTCGGAGATGCCCCGGGCCATGGACTCCTTCATGCCGGCCAGGCGCCTCGGCACGTCCGGGGGGGGAAGAGCCCTTGTCCATCGGCCAGGAGCTTGCCCAGGAGCGCCAGCTCCACGCGCAATTGCTGGGCGCCGTCCCGGGCCCGACCCACCCTGCCGAACATGTCGGTGGGTTTGCGGCCGATCGCCACCTCGAGGATGATCGCCAGGACCGACACGCCGATGATCGTCACCAGCGAGGTGTACCATATCTGCCGGAGGCTCGTCTGGATCGAGGTGTCGGACATGAGGGAAACCGGGGGGACGAAGATGGGCGTCCCGATCCGAATCTATCGGAACGATCGTCGGCGGACTTGAGACGACCCCGTCAACCGGGCCGGGTCACCCGGGTGTCGACCAGCGTCCATCGCGGGTCGGGATCCGGGTGGTTGCGGTTGCAATGCAGACCCCGGCTCTCCGGCCGCTGGAGGGCGCTGGCCACGATGATCTCGGCGACGGTGGCCAGGTTGCGCAGCTCGAGCAGGTCGGACGTGACGATGAAGTCCCAGTAGTATTCGCGGATCTCCTCCTGCAGGTTGGCGAGGCGCTTCTGGGCGCGGCGCAGACGCTTGTCGGTCCGGACGATGCCGACATAGTCCCACATCAGGCGGCGGATCTCGTCCCAGTTGTGGGAGACGACGACCATCTCGTCCGGGTCGGTGGCCCGGCCGGTCTGCCATCCGGGGATCGGGACCGGCGGCCCGGCCGGCGACATCGCGAGCACCCGGTCGGCCGCCCGGTGGGAGCAGACCAGCGCCTCGAGCAGCGAGTTGCTGGCCAGCCGGTTGGCCCCATGGAGCCCCGTGCAGGCCACCTCGCCCACGGCCAGGAGGCCCGGCAGGCAGGTCTGCCCGTCGAGGTCGGTCTCCACGCCGCCGCATTGGTAGTGGGCGGCCGGCACCACCGGGATCCAGTCGCGGGTGATGTCGATGCCGAACTCGAGGCACCGGGCGTGGATCGTCGGGAAATGTCCGAGGACGAACTCCCGAGGCCGGTGGGTGATGTCCAGGTGGACGCAGTCGGCGCCGGTGCGTTTCATCTCCGAGTCGATGGCCCGGGCGACGATGTCCCGGGGGGCCAACTCCAGGCGCGGGTCGTAGCGCTGCATGAAGCGCTCGCCGTCCGGCCCCCTCAGGACACCGCCTTCGCCCCGGACCGCCTCGGAGATGAGGAACGACTTGGCCTTGGGATGGAAGAGGCAGGTCGGGTGGAACTGGATGAACTCCATGTTCAGGATCGGCACCCCGGCGCGGTAGGCTATGGCCACGCCGTCCCCGGTCGCGATGTCCGGGTTGGTGGTGTAGAGGTAGACCTTGCCGCAGCCGCCGGTCGCCAGCAGCACCGCGGACGACCGGAACACTTCCACTCGCCCCCCGGGCTTGTCCAGGACGTAGACTCCGACACACCGGTTCGGGCCCGGCAATCCCAGCTTGGCCGTGGTGACGAGGTCGACGGCCAGATGGTTCTCGAAGACGGAGATGGCCGGGTCGGCCGCCACCGCAGCCAGGAGGGCCCGCTCGATCTCGCGCCCGGTGGCGTCAGCCGCGTGGAGGATCCGGCGCTTCGAGTGGCCGCCCTCCTTGGTGAGGTCCAGCTCACGGCGTCCCCCGCCCCCGGGGATGTCCCGCTGGCTGAAGCGCGTGCCGAGACGGATCAGCTCGGCGATGCGCTCCGGCCCCTCCTCGACGATGGTCCGCACGACCGGCTCCCGGCAGAGACCGGCGCCGGCCTCCAGCGTGTCCCGCACATGCAGCTCGAAGCTGTCCTCGCGGCTGGTGACCGAGGCGATGCCGCCCTGCGCCCAGTTGGTGTTCGAGTCCGCCCGGTTCTTCTTGGTCAGGATGGCCACGCGGCCGGCCCGGGCCACGTTCAACGCGTAGGTCAGCCCGGCGATGCCGCTGCCCAGCACGATGAAGTCGAACGAATGGGTCCCGGGGGCCGACATCGCGCCTAGGAACCGCCCGCGCCGTGGTGCTCGATCCGGACGATCTTGGTGTCCGAATTGTTGCCCCAGTCCTTGCCGAACTCGATGAGGTAGAGGCAGCCGTCCGGGCCCAGCTCGATGTCCATGGGCCGCTTGAAGGTGGAAGCGGGCATGAAGCGCTCCATCATCCACTTGCCGTCGGCGGTCTTGGCGATGTTGTCGTTCTCGTCCAGCTTCACGGCGATGATCCAGTTGCGAGACCACTCGTAGATGAAGAGCGTGTGGTCGAACTCCTTGGGCAGGCGGTGCGGCGAGGGATTCTTCGGGTCGAAGTAGTACACCGGACCGGCCATGGCGGTGCGGCCTCCGGATCCAACCACCGGGAACCGGGTCGAGGCCGAGGCCGGGTAGTAGATGAACGCGGGCTGGGCCGGCGGGAGGTCCTGGATGCCGGTGTTGTTCGGCGAGGTGTTCTTCGGGTGCATCGGGTCGAACACCCAGCCCTTCGGATCCCACGGCTCGGGCTTCGGGGGAAGCTCCGGCAGGTTGTCGACCTGGCCCTTCTTCTTGAGTTCCTCGAGCTTCTTGCGCGCCTGGTCGAAGGCCTGCCGGGTCTCGCCGGCCCGCTGGCGGTCCACGAAGTTGACCTTGGTGTAGACGCGGTTGTCGCCGACGAACATGGGCCAGCCGAAGAATCCGGGCTTGCGGGCCTGGTTGACCTCGTCGAAGCCGGCCGAGCCCCGCTTCGGGTCGGCATGCCCGGAATCGGGGCCGACCTCACCCCAGTAGAGGTAGCCGGTACGCCGGTCGACCGATACGCGGAAGGGGTTCCGATTGCCCATCACGTAGATCTCCGGTCGGGTTCCGGCGGTGCCGGGCTTGAAGAGGTTGCCCTCGGGAATGTCGTAGCCGCCCTGCGGGCGCGGCTTGACGCGGAGGATCTTGCCGACGAGCGAGTTGGCATTGGCCGCCGTCCGCTGCCCGTCCCAGGGATACCGGCCGGGACGCTCGTCATGGGGCGAGAAGCCGTCGGAATCGAACGGGTTGGTGTTGTCGCCGATCGACATGTAGAGGTTGCCCGCCGGGTCGAAGGTCAACGAGCCGCCGACATGGCAGCACTGTTCGCGCTGCGTCTCGACGTCGATGATCGGCGTCTCGGTGGACAGGTCCAGCTGGTCGCCCGTCACGGTGAAGCGCGAGACCCGGAGGATGCCGACCTTGCCCTGGGCATTCGTGGTCGTTTCCGGCAGGGAGCGGTTCACGTAGATCCAGTGGTTCTTGGGGAATCCCGGGTCGAGGGTGATGCCCAGGGCACCGTCCTCGAGACCGGTGAAGGTCGCCAGCTTTCCCGCGACCACCGTGGCCCGGACGTCCGGTTTCCACACCTTCACCACGCCGGCCCGCTCGACCCAGAAGACCCGACCATCGGGAGCCACCGTCAGTTCCATGGGATCGACCAGGGTGTCCTTGGCCTTCCCGTCGACCGCGGCATCCTCATCGAGGATCACCTTCTTGAAGGCCGACTCCGGAGGCATCCAGGACTGGGGGGTGGCGGGGGCCTGCGCGATGGCCGGACCAACGAGGCCCCAGAGCAACAGCAGTCGAAAACCGGGGAATTTCATTGGGAAATCGAAATGGATTCACCCCCGACACGCAAACTCCTTTTTTTGGGGGGGCACAGGCGCGCGGCGGGGCCGGGCCGGCGTCCTCTCGGCCGGCCAGTGGGATCACGGACCCGTGGGGCTTGGGGCCGGAGGGACCTGGGCCGGGCTGAGCAGGTCCTGCTCGATGGCTTTCAGGCGGTCGGCGGTGGACGAGACCAGCAGGCGCACGCGCGGGTCGGGTGCCCCGCGCCGGTCGGCCTCGGCGGAGCGGCCCGAGCGCGCCTCCTGGTAGCGGGTGAGGCCGTCGATGAACCGGTCGAGCAGCACCAGGCGGGCCCGGGTGGATTCGTCGAGGCCATCGCGCCGGGCCATGGACTCGCCCAGGCCCAAGAGCATGCGCAACTGGAACAGCTTCCGTTGCAGCACCGGCTGCTGGGCGGGATAGGGCCACTCTTCGAGGATCTGCGAGATCTTCACCCGACGACGCTCGGGTACGCCGTTGGTGGTGGCTGCCACCTCCACCGTCTCGGTGAGGACCGAACGCATCTGCCCGGTCCAAGCCTCGGGGGTCATGCGTCGGGCGGCATCCTGGACATGGAACGCCATCGAGACCACGCCCCACCATTTCTCGACATCCAGGAGACTGGAGAACTCGGCCGAATAGGTACGCAGGAACCCGGTCTGCCAGTTCAGGGGCCGGTTGAAGGAGACCACGAGTCTCCCCAGGGAACCGGAATTGCCACCAAGGGAGCGCAGCTGATGCACCAGCAGGGCGGACGAGCCCTGGAACCAGGCGAACCGGTTGGTGTCGCCGAGCATGGCCTCCGGCGGTTGGGCCAGCGTCTCGAAGCCGAGGGGCGCCCGGCCGGCGGTCCTGCCGGCGATCGCGGCGACGGGATCGAGGGGCCGGCGGGGGTCCCTGAAATCGCGATCCATCTGTGGGACCAGTTCCGGCCCGGACTCGGCCACCATCAGCAAGGTGGTGATTCCCTCCGAGAGCCAGAGCGGGATGGGGCTCAAGGACCCCTCGTTCTCGCGATTGGCGATTTCCAGCAGGAGGACCTCCACGAGGGTGCGCACGAGCAAGGTCGAGTCGAGCCGCTCCTGAAGCTCCAGGGCATAGCGCCAACCATCCGTGTACTGGGTGGCAACGATGCGCGCAGGGAGCCGCCGGGAGTCGGCTTTGAAGATGCGGACGACCACGGATCCACGGTGGTGGTCCTCCAACCGGAGCACTCGCAGGACGCCCGCCTTGACCCGTTCACAGGCGACCGAGAGCACGGGCGGACTCAAGGTCGCCACGCCGCCCTGATCCATCGGCCGGAGCGGATTCAGGGTGACGCTGCGCTGGGAAGGACCGGTTGGGAGCCGGATCGCCTGGGATCCGCCGGTGGCGGGGGCCGCAAGGTCTCCAAGGACGAGGAATTGCCCGGAGCGGCTTCGGGTGGGGGCTCCCGTGGGTCGGGGCACCGGCGAATCGACCTGCGCGGACAGGGCGGGAACCAGGCCCGGAAAAAGGCCTGAAGCGAGGCCCCAGAACAGGCTCCAGGACAGCACCCCGACCAGGCCAGGAGGCAAGCCCGAGTGGGGCCTCATCCCTGACGGGCGTCTCGGGACCGGGCTCCGCCGCCCCCGAGGCCCTTCGTCCGGAACTGGAGCCCCGCTGGGAATCACGGATTGGACGACTTGGCCGCCGTTTTGGATGCGGGCTTGGAGGAGGCGGCGGGCGCAGGACTGGATGTCGGAGTCGCCGAGCCGGAAGCGGGTGACGAGCCGGAAGGCTTGGAATCGCTCGCCGCCGCTGACTGGTAGTTGGAACTGCGGTAGTCGGTGATATAGAACCCGGAACCCTTGAAGAGCAGTCCGGCCCCGCCGCCTACCCCCCGTTGGACCTTCCCCTTGCCCCATTTCTTGCCCGGACACGACTCCTTGGGACATTGGGTCAGCGGGGACTCGCTGATGCGTTGGGATACCTCGAATTGCGCCTGACACTTCAGGCAGGTGTACTCATAGGTAGGCATAGGGAAAACAGCAGCGTGGATCCGAGCGGTCGGACCTTTGCCCGACCGCCGACACAGGGACAGGCTAGGTGATTCCAAAATCCGAGGAAAGTCCGGTGCGGTGAAATTCCAAGGAAGGGGCGTTGCCGAATTCGTGGACGTAGAACGTGGGCCTGGATGCAAATGGGTCCCGCGACCTGCTCGAACCCGTGGAAATGGATCCATGGATCTTGTGATGCTGGGTCCGGCTCGCGTTCCCGAACTCTGTGAACGTGGAACATCGGGACGTGGGACGGCTTCGGGTTGTTGGCGAGGGGTGGGCCGTTGGGCAGGGAAAACCCTTGGGATTCAAAACCAAAAGGGCCAGACTTCGTTGGAAGTCTGGCCCTTGGTTTGTGGTTTGAAAGGTTCGGCGGCTACC
>VHCX01000006.1 GCA_016871615.1 Verrucomicrobiota bacterium | reverse complement strand
TCGGAGCGCTATCCCCACCTGGCCAACCTGCTCGACGACGAGCCCGCCCGGGCCAAATACAACCGCATCGTGCGCAACGTGGTCATCGGCCGGGGCAAGCCCATCGACTGGCTCGACGGCCTGGGCGAGCACGCCGTGTCGGTGGAGGCCAACACCGTCGTCGCCGACGGCGCGTCCGTGGGGCTCGATCCCCGGCGGCGCACGGTGCGGGTGCCCGGTTTCGCGGCGATCCCGTTCGCCCGGATCGGCCTCCAGCCCGATGCCCACCGGCGGTCCCGGCGCTGAACGGCAGGGTCCAGGCCGGACCCGGGTCTTCCCGGTCGGCTCCGATGGGCTCCGATGGGCCTTGGGGGCGCTTTCGTGCTGGATCGCGGGCCGGCCCGGCTCCTACGGTTCGGCCACCATTCCTCGAGGTGAACCGCATGGACCCATGGCGTCGGCGCCGCAGGACCCGTTGGGCCTACGCCCTGTTGGCCGGGCTGTCGTTGTCCCTGCCGCGGGGCCTCCTGCCGACGCTTGGCCAGGGCGCGGGCTCCCCGGCGCTCGAGTGGAAGCCGCACCCCGGGCACCGGCGGGCCGTCGTCCGTCCCGGTCCCGGCAGGGGTCCGGGCTTCGAGCTGCAGCCGCCCGCCGTCACGGGCGTCGCCTTCACCAACCACCTCGACGAGGCCACCGTCGCCCGCAACCGGCTGCTTGAGCTCGGCTCGGGCGTGGCGCTGGGCGACGTGGACGGGGACGGCCGCGTGGACGTGTACCTCTGCCGCCTCGAGGGCGACAACGTGCTGTACCGGAACCTGGGCGACTGGCGCTTCGAGGACATCACGGCCCGGGCGGGTGTCGCCTGCTCCGACCAGTACTCCACCGGATGCAACCTCGCCGACCTCGACGGCGACGGGGATCTCGACCTGCTGGTCAACAGCCTCGGTGGCGGAACCCGCGCCTTCCGCAACGACGGCACGGGCCGATTCACCGAGGCCGAGCTGGGGTTCCTGCGCAACACCGGCGCGACCTCCATGGCCCTCGCCGACGTCGAGGGCGACGGCGACCTGGACCTGTACGTGACCCACTACCGCTCCGACACCTTCCATGACCCGCCCAAGGGCGGCCGGTTCGTGCAGCGGCGGCAGCCCGACGGCACCACGGTCATCGAGCCGAAGGACCGCTACGTCGGGATGCCGGCGATGAACGGCAACCTCGAGGTGCTCGAGCGGGGCGAGGCCGATGCGATGTACATCAACCGGGGCGGCACCAACGTGGTGCTGGTGCCCTGGAACGTGGGCCTCTTCATCGACGAGCAGTCCCAGGCCCTGGTGGAACCGCCCCGGGACTGGGGCCTGGCCGTTATGTTCCGCGACCTCGACGGCGACCACCGCCCCGACCTCTACGTCTGCAACGACTTCGTCCACTGGCCCGACCGCCTGTGGCTCAACCTCGGCAAGCGCTTCCAGGCGGCACCTCCCACCGCGCTGCGCAACCAGCCCCTCTCGTCGATGTCGATGGATGCCGCCGACATCGACCGTGACGGCCATGACGACTTCTTCGTCGCCGAGATGCTCAGCCCCCGGCGCGAGGACCGGGCCCGCCAGCGCCCCGACACGCTCGACGGCGTCGTGCGATGGCCGCTCGAGCGCCCCGCTTTCCGTCCGGAGGTCACTCGCAACACGTTGCAACGGTCCCGCGGCGACGGCACCTGGGCCGACATCGCGCCGCTGGCCGGCGTCGCCGCCACCGACTGGACCTGGTCGTCGGCCTTCCTCGACGTCGACCTCGACGGCTGGGAGGACCTCCTGCTCACCACCGGCAACTTCCACGACGTCCAGGACGTCGACGCCCAGGGCCGGATCATCCGGGAAGGCCTGTGGAAGAGCCCCGAGACCCGGCGTCAGGCGCTGGCCCTCCTGCCGCGCAGGGCCACCCCGTCGGTGGCCCTGCGCAACCGCCGCGACCTGACCTTCGAGGACACCGGCGCGGCCTGGGGCTTCGACCAGCGCGGCTTCGCCCACGGCATGGCCTTCGGCGACCTCGACAACGACGGCGACCTGGACGTGGTGGTCAATGTGCTCAACGGCCCCGCCCGCCTGCTGCGCAACGGCGCGCAGGCTCCGCGACTGGCCGTGCGCCTCAAGGGGGCCCGTGCCAACACCGCCGGCATCGGCGCGAGGATCCGCGTCACCGGCGGACCGGTGGCCCAGCATCAGGAGATGATCTCCGGCGGCCGGTACCTCTCCGGCGACCAGGCCCAGCGCGTCTTCGCCGCCGGGGAGGCCCGTTCGCTCGATGTCGAGGTCATCTGGCGCAACGGACGCCGCACCGAGGTCCGTGGGCTGGAGCCGAACCAGGTCGTGGAGATCGAGGAACTCGGGACCCGGGATCCGCCGGCGCCGCCGGCGGCCCCGCAGGCCCTGTTCCAGGCCCAAGTCGCCGCGCCCGACCCCGTGCCCCGCGAGCCCGATCCGGCCCAGTTCGAGCGCCAGCCCCTCCTGCCGCGTCGGCTCGCCACCGAGTCGCCGGGCCTGGCGTGGGCCGACTGGGATGGCGACGGGGATCCCGACCTGTGGGTCGGCGCCGATGAAGACGGCCGGCCCAGGGCCCTTCGCAACGACGGAGCCTCCGGGTTCGTCACCGACGACACCCTTCGGCTGCGCTCCTTGGAATCCGGCCCATGCCCGGCGGTGCTTATCGCCCCGGGCCTTCCGGGAGACGGCCCGTCGCTGCGCTGGATCGCCGGACTCGCCTCCGCGAAGGACGCCTCGGGCGGGACACCCCGCTTCGCCGACCTCGGCCCGTCCAACGCCGCCCCATCGATCGCCCCGTCGGCCATCCCGTCCGACGCCGGCTCGACCGGGCCCCTCGCCCTGGCCGATGTCGACGGCGACGGCCGCCTCGACCTGCTGGTCGGGGCCAGGGCCAAGGCGGGCCGGTATCCGGAGACCGCGGCCACGCTGCTGCTGCCCGGCACCGCCACCGGCTGGGGCCCCCCGGGCGTCGTCACCGACTCGGCCCGGGTGAGCGGGGCCGTCTTCACCGACGTCGATGCCGATGGCGATCCCGATCTCGTGCTGGCCGGCGACTGGGACAGCCTGCGGCTCTTCCGCAACGATGGGGGGAGGCTGGTCGAGGCCACCGCCGGTTCCGGGCTGGAATCCCGCAAGGGCTTCTGGAACGGCGTCGCGGCCGGGGATTTCGACGGCGATGGCCGGATGGACCTCGTGGCCTCGAACTGGGGCCGCAACTGGCGCATCGACCAGACGGGCGGCCCCGCCGGCGTCACGCCGGCCGCCGGTCGCCAGGCCCCGGTCCGGCTGGTGTCGGGCGAATTCTCCGAGCCGGGCCGGGTGATAACCCTGCTCGCCTCGGTCGATCCCGCCACCGGCCGCCAGACGCCCTGGCGGTCGTGGTCGGCCCTGGCCAAGGCCATCCCGTCGCTGGTCGAGCGGGTGCCCTCGCACCGCGAGTTTGCCGCCCGCGACGTGACCGGTCTCCTCGGCCCGTTGGCCGCGCGCGCCTCCTCCCTCGAGGCCGACACCTTCGACTCGATGCTGTTCCTCAACCGGGGTGGCCGCTTCGAGGCCGTGCCGCTGCCCGTCGAGGCCCAGTTCACCCCGGCCTTCGGGGTGGCGGTGGCCGACTTCGACGGCGACGGCCGCGAGGACCTGTTCCTGGCGCAAAACTTCTCCGGGGTCGATGCCGAGACCTCCCGCCACGACGCCGGGACCGGGCTGGTGCTGCTCGGCGACGGCCGGGGTGGCTTCCGCAGTTTGTCGCCGAGGGAGGCGGGTTTCAGCCTGCCGGGTGAGCAACGCGCCAGCGCCGTCGCCGATGTCGATGGCGACGGCCGACCCGACCTGGCCGTCGGCCAGCATGCGGGCATCACCCGCATCCTGCGCAACGTCGGCGGCCGACCCGGGGTGCGCGTCCGGCTGCAGGGGCCGCCCGGCAACCCGGAGGGCGTTGGGGCGGTGCTGCGGTTGGTGTTTGGGGACCGCACGGGCCCGGCCCGGGAGATCCACGTCGGTTCCGGGTTCCGCTCGCAGGATTCGGCCGACACCGTACTCGCCGCGCCGACCGAGCCCACGGCCGTCGAGGTGCGGTGGCCCGCCGCGCCTGGTTCGCCCCGGTCAGGGTTCCAGCGGCTCGAGTGGCCTGCGGGCGCCCGTGCCGTGACCGCGGGTTTCGGCCAGGCCCTGCGCCACCGTTGACACCCCCTGGGCTGCGCAATTTTCTTTCTGTAATTTCTGTGGGCATCAGTTCGCCTGTGGATTCGGGGAGGCCATGTTCAGGGGGAGTTTTCCGGTCTCCCACTCCTCGGTGATTTCTGCGAGGAGGCCGGGCGAATGCGCCCGGCAGGGCGCGTTGTCGGAAGGGTTGAAAACCTGAAGACGGGCGGACGGGGAGCCCGAGACGGCCGGATTGGCCGGGCGATGCCTGCCCGACGGTTCAGCCGCCGGACGACCTGGGACGCGAGAAGGATCCCCGGGCCGGGAGAAGGCCGGAGCCGCGGCCGGCGGGCATGGGTCACCGGAAACGCCGCGGACGGAAGGTGCCGCCCCGCGGGCTGGCCCCGGCGGAGCGACCGCCACCACCGGGGGGTCGGGGACCGGGTCCGGGGGACGATGGCCCCCGGCTGGGCCGGGCTCCCTGGGGACCGCGGCCATGGCGGGGTCCGCCACGGGGTCCGCCGCGTGGAGGTTCGGCGCTCGCCGCCGGGGCGGGTGCGGAGTAGTCGAAGCCCTCGAGGCGCCGGCGTGGCAGGGTGCGCCGGATGAACGTTTCCAGGGCCCTCAGGTCGTCGGCCTCGTCCGGGCTCACCAGGCTGATGGCGCTGCCGACGGCCTGCGCCCGACCGGTGCGGCCGATGCGGTGCACGTAGTCCTCAGGCGCAGGCGGGAAGTCGTAGTTCACCACATGCGAGATGCCGTCCACGTCGATCCCCCGGGCGGCGATGTCGGTGGCCACCAGCACCCGGACCGCACCTCCCTTGAACTCGGCCAGGGCCCGAAGCCGCTGGTTCTGGGAGCGGTTGGAATGCAGCGTCGCGGTGCGCACCCCGTGCTGTTCAAGCCGGCGGGCGATGCGGTCGGCCCCGTGCTTCATGCGGGCAAACACCAGCACCATCGACAGGGCGGGATCTCGCAGCAGCTGTTGGAGCATGGCTCCCTTGAGGTGGCGCGGCACCTCGTACACCGACTGGTCGACCGTTTCGGCCGGGTTGGACCGGCGGCCGATCTCCACCGACTGGGGCGACTGCAGGAACTCGCCCGCCACGGCCTCGATTTCCCGGGACAGTGTGGCCGAGAAGAGCAGGGTCTGCCGCCGACGGGGGAGCTGGCGCACCACGTCGCGGATGGCTGGCAGGAATCCCATGTCCAGCATGCGGTCGGCCTCGTCGAGCACCAGATGCCCGATGCCGGAGAAGTTGCCGTAGCGACGGCCCATCAGGTCGAGCAGGCGCCCCGGGGTGGCGATCACCAGGTCGGCCCCGCGGCGCAGCGCCTCGATCTGGGGCTTTTCCCCCACGCCGCCGAAGACCGTGGCCACGCTCAGCGACAGGTACCGTGCGTAGTCCCGCACATTGTCGTGGATCTGCACCACGAGTTCCCGGGTCGGTGCCAGCACCAGCGTCCGGATGTGGCCCGGGCTGGAATGCCCGGCGGCCAGGCGGGTGAGCAGGGGCAGGGTGAAGGCGGCCGTCTTGCCGGTGCCGGTCTGGGCGATGCCGATGAGGTCCCGGCCGGAAAGGATCACCGGGATGGCGGCGGCCTGGATGGGAGTGGGCTCGGTGTAGCCCGCGTCATCGACGGCACGGAGCACACGGGGATCTAGGCCGAGGTTTCGGAAATCCATGGTCGGGAAAGCAATTCGCGGGACGGACACGGGATGGAGCCGGTCGACGCCCGAGCTCCGGGTTGGCGACCCAAAGTCCCGGCGGCGATCAGCCGATGCGCCAGGTGATCCGCGCCTTGTTCAGGTCGTAGGGGGACATCTCCATCTTGACCCGGTCGCCCACGGTGAGTCGGACCCAGCGCTTGCGCATCTTGCCGCAGACGGTGGCGAGGACCAGGTGCTGGTTGTTCAGTTCCACCCGGAACATGGTGCCGGCCAGCACGCTGGCAATGCGGCCTTCGACTTCGATGGAGTTCTCTTTCATGCGGACGGAGGAGACGAGCGGGTCGGGAGACGAGGAGTTGAGGAGGCGTCGGGTCGGGGGGCGCCCACCGATCTGTCCGACGGGCCCCGCCAATGCGCCCGGCGGGGAGTGGAACAAAAAAAGCGAGGGCCGGAGCGTTCCGGCCCTCGCCTCGGGAAAAGAGGGGTGTCGAAGGAACAGCTCAATACCGGTCGCGACCGCCGCCGCCGTAGCCACGGCCGCCGCCGCCACCGCCGCCGTAACCGCCACGGCCGCCACCACCGTAGCCGCCGCCGCCGCCGCCCGGGGGACGGTCTTCACGGGGCCGGGCGATGTTCACGGTCAGGGGACGGCCGCCGAGCTGGGCGCCGTTCATGGCCTCGACGGCGCGCTGGGCCTCCTCGGGGGAGCTGAAGGTCACGAAGCCGAAGCCGCGGGGACGGCCGCTGACGCGGTCGACCATCAGGTTGGCCTCAAGGACGGTGCCGTGGGCCGCGAAGGCGTCCTGGAGCTCGTTCTCGGTGGTGTTGTAGGAGAGGTTTCCGACAAACAGTTTGTTGTTCATGATGATTTGCTGTTCCGAGTACCGACTGCATTCTCGAGGTTGTTCCCGACTGCCGGGTTTCAAATCATCACCGAACCAAGTTCACCTGAGGATTCACCACGCCTTCGAAGCACTAGATCTCTGACAGACGGGGGGAATCATCGCGATTTTCAGCCAAAAGACAACCCATTTCGCGTTTTTTTTGAGGCGGGGCGGTTGGGCAGGACGGGGTGGTTCATGGCGTCCCGGGCCGTCCCGTCATCCGCACCGTGATGCCGCGGTCCGCCAGGAAGGTCTTGGCTTCCTGGATCGTGTGGGTGTCGAAATGGAAGATGCTGGCCGCCAGCACCGCGTCGGCCCGGCCCTCCTTGAGGACATCGGCGAGGTGCTGGAGGTTGCCGGCGCCGCCGCTGGCGACCACGGGAACGCCGACGGCCTCGCTGACCCGACGGGTGATCACGAGGTCGAAGCCCTGCTTGGTTCCGTCGGCATCGATGGAGTTGAGGACGATCTCGCCGGCCCCCAGCTCGCAGGCCCGCCGGGCCCACTCCACGGCGTCGAGGCCGGTCTCCTTGCGGCCCCCTGCGGCGAAGACGCCCCAGCGGTCGCATGCCACCTGCTTGGCGTCGATCGAGACGACGATGCACTGGCTGCCGTACTTTTCGGCGCCCTGCCGGATCAATTCCGGTTGGCTGATGGCGCTGGAGTTGATGCTGATCTTGTCCGCCCCGGCGCGGAGCATCTGCCCCATGTCCTCCACGGTGCGGATGCCGCCGCCGACCGTCAGCGGCATGAAGCACTGGTCGGCCGCCCGCTCGATCACCCCGATCATCGAGGCCCGCCCGTGGGCGCTGGCGGTGATGTCGAAGAACACCATCTCGTCGGCGCCCTGCGCGTCGTAACGCAGTGCCATCTCCACGGGGTCGCCCACGTTCCGCAGCCCGCCCTCCTCGGCCCGGCCGAACTGCACGCCCCGGGTGACCTGGCCGTCATGGACATCCAGGCAGGGGATGATCCGGCGGGCCAGCGGCGTCGGCCGCGGGTTGGACGGCAGCGCGGTGCCGGAGGAGGCGCAAGGGGCGGGATTCATGGCGTGCGGCCCGGGGAGTGCCCCGACGGGACGGTTTTGGGACGGTGCAAAACGTCGGGAGGCCGCACAAGGCCGAATGGCGGTTGCCGCAGTCCCGGCCTGCGGCAGACTACCGGTCGCACGCATGGCCTCGATTCCCCGATTCGTGGTAGTCACCGGCACCGGCACCGGTGTCGGCAAGACCGTCCTCACCGCGCTCCTGGTCCGCCGACGGGTCCGCCAGGGGCGTCCGATCCGGGCGTTCAAGCCGCTCTGCAGCGGCGGCCGCGACGACGCCCTCGCCCTCGAGGCGGCCTTGGGCGGGACGCAGGACCTGGATGCGATCAATCCGTGGCACTTCAAGGCCCCGCTCAGCCCGGCGTTGGCGGCCCGGCTGGAGGGTCGGCGCGTGGGCCTGGGCGAGGTGCTGCATCACCTGCGGGAGCAGTCGGCGGGATGCCCCCTCGCCTTGGTCGAGGGGGCCGGCGGTCTCCTGAGCCCCTCGACGGCCGACGGTGACACGCGGGACCTGCTCCGCCACCTGCGGGCCCAACCGGTGCTCGTTGCCGCCAATCGGCTCGGGGCGATCCACGATGTCCGGGCCGCGCTAGCCTGCCTGCCCCCGACCTTGCGGTCCAAGACTCAGGTCGTGCTCATGGCCCCGGCCGTCCCCGACCCATCCACGGCCCGGAATGCCCGAAGCCTCGCGGACTACCATCCGGCCGACCGGATCATCGACGTCCCGAGGGTCTCCGGTGCGATCCAGTCCGGTGCCAGCGCCCCGTCGGCCGCCTTGAACCGCCGGCTCGACCGCGTCCTCGAAGGGTTGGGGGCCTGAGCGCCCGGCCCGCCCGGTCGGCTGGATGCCCGCCCAGGGCGGCCCTGCCGCCGTGCGCCAGAACCCACGGTTACCCATCGGTGCCTTCACCCCCGCCCCTTGCAGGCCGCTCCAGCGCGAACTCGCGGTTGCGGTGCCCTCCGGCCGGGGGCTATCGTGGGCGGACGATTGCTATGACGTTGACCGAAAAGCTGCTGGCCCGAGCCTCGGGCAAGGCCCGGGTGTCCGCAGGTGACAACATCTGGGTGAACGCCGATGTCCTGATGACCCACGACGTGTGCGGGCCCGGGACCATCGGCGTCTTCAAGCGCGAGTTCGGCAAAGACGCCAAGGTCTGGGACCGCCACCGCATCGTCATCATCCCCGACCACTACATCTTCACCTCCGACTCCAAGTCCAACCGCAACGTCGACATCCTGCGCGACTTCGCCCGCGAGCAGGACATCCCGTACTTCTACGACGTCATCGACGATCCCAACGGAGCCTGGAAGTTCGACGCCGCCAAGGGGTCGCTGAAGCGCCAGTACGGCTCCCAGTATGCGGGCGTCTGCCACGCCGCCCTGCCGCAGAAGGGCCATACCCGTCCCGGCGAGGTCCTCTTCGGCACCGACTCGCACACCTGCATGGCCGGCGCCTTCAACCAGTTCGCCACGGGCATCGGCAACACCGACGCCGGCTTCGTGATGGGCACCGGCAAGCTGCTCATCAAGGTGCCCTCCACCATCGGGTTCCGCCTCGAGGGCAAGATGCAGCCGGGCGTCATGGCCAAGGACATCATACTGCATGCCATCGGTGAGATCGGTTTCGATGGCGCGACCTACCAGGCCATGCAGTTCCATGGCTCCGGCATCGCGATGCTCTCGATGGACGACCGCATGACCATCGCCAACATGGCCATCGAGGCCGGCGGCAAGAACGGCATCTTCCCCTTCGACGCCCGCACCGCGGAGTACGTCGAGGCCCGCACCCGCCTCAATGGCACCCGCTCGGCCTACGAGCCGGTCGAGGCCGACCAGGACCAGAGGTTCACCCGCGAGATCGTCATCGACCTCTCCAAGCTCGAGCCCACCGTGGCCTGCCATCCCGACCCCGGCCAACGCAAGTCGGCCAAGGAACTGGCCGACGTGAAGCTCGACCGGGCCTATGTCGGATCCTGCACCGGCGGCAAGACCAGCGACTTCGTGGAGTTCGCCCGGGTGCTGCGCGGCAGGAAGGTGGTCATCGACACCTTCGGCGTGCCGGCCACGCCCGAGATCGTGCACGACCTGCAGAACACCCGCTGGGGCAACCAGACCATCTGGGACATCCTCGTGTCGGCCGGTGTGCAGATGACCGAGAACGCCGGATGCTCCGCCTGCTTGGGCGGCCCGGTCGATACCTTCGGTCGCATGAACACGCCCCAGAAGTGCATCAGCGCCACGAACCGGAATTTCCCCGGCCGCATGGGTCACAAGGAGAGCCAGGTGTTCCTGGCCTCGCCCGCGACCGTGGCGGCCAGCGCCCTGACCGGCCGCGTGGCCGACCCGCGCGAGTTCGTGAACTGAAATCGGGAGAGTTCCCCTGGAGCCCGTCTGCAGACAGGCTTTAAGGGAACTCTTCGACCCGCAGGCCGGTTCGGGCGCGGATCGTTCCGGCGACCTCCGACAGCTCGTCGGCGCCCAACCGGGTGGCCCAGGGCTCGGGCGTGGGGCGGGCCAGCGTGTAGGCGTGCACCTCGCGCACGGTGCCGCCCCCCTCCCGGATCTGGTTCAGGCGCCGGCAGTAGGCCTCCAGCTCGGGCGCCGGCATGGGCTGCCCATGGGTCTTGAGGAAGAGGCTCTGGACCACGATGGGGCGCACCCGTGCGGTCTCCAGCAGGTTGCCGAGGATGCGGTCGAAGCGCACCGAGCTGCGGTTGATGTGCCGGTAGTAGTCCTCGGTGCCGGCGTCGAGCTTGGCCCAGACCTCCCCGTGGTGGGCGTCCATGAGGGCCAGCCCGCGGCGCACCGACGCCTTGTCGAGGCCGGCCGAGTCGGTGATGAGCACGATCTTGGTCTCCGAGAGGCCCTTCTCCCGCAGCACGTCGGCCACCACCTCCACGCAGACGTCGAAGTTGGAGACCATGGTGGGCTCGCCATCGCCGCTGAAGGCCACGTCCCGGACGGCCCGGGTGATCTCCGGGGGGGTGTCGTTGAATTTCGGCTCCCGCCCGAGGCCTCCGCCCACGGCATGGTCGATGAGCCAGCGGAGTTCATCCCGCACCTGTTCGAGCCGGACCTCCTTCGCCTTGCCCGGTGTCGTGCGGTCCACCTCGCAATAGACGCAGTCGAAGTTGCACTGCTTGTCGGGGTTGAGGTTCACCCCGATCGAGAGCCCGCGCGACCGACGTGAGACCACCGGGTAGACGTAGGTGAAGTCCTGGTAGGTCCGGGCGTGGTCGACGACGGCCTTCCAGGTGTTCCGGATCGGGGCGGGGCGGGTGGGCTGCTCTCCCATGCCCCAAGGGTAGGACCTTAGGGGCCCGAAGGCCAAACCTTCCCCGGAATCGGTGGCGAGGCCCGATCTTGGCCGGCTCGGTCTGGGGATCTGGCCCCATGCCGGCGCGGGTGGGGTTGGGGGATAGCCCCCAATTCGGGGCCCATCCGGGGCGGAACTCCGTCACCGCGCCCGGCGGAATGTCCGAAAACTCCAAAAAACGGGGTTTTTTGCGGGATCCGGTCGTGGCATGGCCCCTGCAGGATGGTGTCCCAGAAGGCAACGGGGTCCGACCGCTCTCCCGAAGCCCTCCGAAGGCGCTCCCGGCCAGGGAGCCAGCTTTGAGGGGGGCACCGAGGGCGCCGGAGCTCGACCAAACCAAAAAACAGCCAAAAAACCGTCCAAAGAATAGTCCACCGATCCACCGATCCACCCAACGCTCAAACTCCACAATCCCCCAAACTCAAATCCCATGAACTCCAAGAACTCACTCCTTCTCGCCTCGGTGCTCGCCGCGGCCACCGCCCTGAGCAGCTTCGCCCAGGCCACCCCGCCGACCGACAAGCCCGCCGGCCCGGAGAAGCCCCAAGGCCGTCCTGGCGGCCCCGGCGGCCCCGGCCGTGGCATGGAGGTGCCCCGCATCGGCGTGCCCGACAACGTCCTGTCCACCCTGCCGAAGGCCCTGCAGGACCAGATCACCAAGTACCGCGAGCAGTCCAAGACCTTCATCGATGCCCAGCGCGACCTCGCCAAGACCCTCAAGGGTGCCACCGAGGAGCAGCGCAACAGCTTGCGTGAGCAGCTCAAGGCCAACCGCGAGAAGTTCCTCGCCGACACCCAGACCCTGCGCACCGAGATCCGCGACCAGCTGAAGGATCTGGGCGTGTCCGTCCGGGGCGGCCGGCCCGGTAATGGGGGCGGCGCCGGCAAGGGCCCGGGCCGTCCGCGCGGCTGAACGCCGGTCAATCCCGGAGGGGTCCTGCGGGGCGGGGTGTCGGAGATGGCCAACGCCAGCGATCGTCACCCCCCTCCCATCGCCCCGATCCGTTTCGCAGACAGCATAGGTTGGGGCAGGCGGACCGTGGTTTGCGGCTCGCCTGCCCTTTTCGCGTCGGCCAGCCTGCCTGCCGAATCCGATTGTCGCTGCGCCCCATGGCCTTGCCGCCCTCCCGCTCCCGCCGGTCCGCCGTCCATTCCGGCTCGCGTCGCCGCGGTGCGCCGTGGGGCGACAAGGGCCATGGGGCCGTCGGCCGGATGCTGGCCCGGGCCGTCGCCCTGGCCTCGGTGGCCATCCTCTGCGCGCAGGCCGGCCGGCCCGTGCTCGGTCCGATGCACCCGCGCGATCCGGATCTCGAGTGGGAAATCCCGGTCTGGACCACCACGGTCAGTCTCCGGGGCTCGGGCGGCTGGCGGGACAACGTGCTCCTCTCGGGCACCAACGCCCAGGAGACCCCCTTTGTCGGGTACGGCTTCGAGGCCTTCGTCCTCCGCATGCCCATCGACGCCCACCGATGGACCCTGTTCGTCGGGGGGGAGGAGCGGCGCTACCTGCGAGGGATCGACTCCGGGGTGCCCGGCCAGCCGGTCGATGGCGACGCCTGGCTGTCCACCTATGCCGAGTACCGGCACAGCGGGGACTCCGGGTGGAGTCCCGGACTGGTCGGCCAGCACCTGTACGCCAACCAGGTCTTCGACGCCTCGACCCTCGCCGACGGTCTCGGCTCGGTGCGCACCAAGGTCCATGCGCTGACCGCCCACCCGTCACTGCGTTGGACGCGCGGCCGTGGGTTCCGCGCCGAGGCGGGCTACGGCTGGCAGCGCCAGAACTTCGACGCGCCGCTCGACGGCTTCTGGCAGACGGGCCCGCGCGGGGTCGTCGCCTGGGACTACGCCGACCAGTCCTCGGTGGAGGCCACCGTCCGGTACGAGGACCGGCCCTACGACTCGCGGCCGGCGGCCAACCTGCTCGGCATCCCGGAGCCGGGCACGGTGGCCAAGTTCACGCAGCTCAACGCCGACCTCGCCTGGAAGCACCAGTGGTCGGACAAGCCCCGGCTGCGCTCCACGATCCGGCTCTTCCAGCTGGTCAACCGCGACCAGGCCATGGGTTTCTATGATTTCGACCGGTGGGGCGCGGCCGGGACCCTGCGCTGGGAGGGTGACCGCTGGGGGGCCCTGGTCGGCGCCCGCTGGAGCCATTGGACCTACCCGCGCCAGTTCATCTCGCCCGCGCCGGAGGACCTCTTCAAGTACCGGGACAACCAGGACTACGAGGCCAACCTGCGCCTCACCCGCAAGTTCGGCCGTCACGCGACGGTGTTTGCCGAGTTCCTCTGGGAGCGTCAGGATTCCAACGTGCCGCTCTTCACCTACGACAGCCGGACCCTCACCGGCGGACTGGAGTGGGAATTCTGAGGTCCGACGACCCTCGATGCCGAACCCTCCCGCCCCCGAACCCGTTCCCCCGCCGATGCCCGATCCGAGGCCAACGCCCCCGCCCCCGAGGCCGATCTCCCGGACGACGATCCGGGCGCATGGCCCGACCCTGGGCGGAATCGCCGCCGCGCTCGTCGTGCTGGTCGCCGCGGTCGTGGGCACGCGCATCCCCCTGCGACAGGACCTGCGCTCAGGCCTGCTCGAGCGCGAGGCCCAGGCCGTGGCCGCGCTGTTCCAGGGCCGCTTCGCCGCCCTCCGGGCCGAGGGCGTCGACGATCCCCTCCTGGCTGCCGTCGAGGTGGCCACCCTCCCGCAACTGGCCCATGTGCGATGCATCACCGTCTTCGATGCCCACGGGGCCCTGCCCTCACGCGTCTATGGCGAGGAGCCGGTGCCCGCGCCGGAACCGGCCCGGCTCGAGGAACTGCTCTGGGGCCGCACCCACCCGGAGCTCATCGCGCCGCCCGGGGGTGCGCCGGCCGTGCTGCGCCTGCACATCCCCCTGTCCGACGCTCCGGTGCCGTCGCTGGCGGGCATCCTGGGCGTGGACCTCGACGGCTCCGGCCTGCTGGACGAGTACGCCCGGCTCGACCGCAGCCTCTGGCGGCAGGGCCTGGTGACCCTGCTGCTCTCGGGCGCGGCCCTCGCCCTGGCCGTCGGCATGACCCTCGCGCATCTGGCGCGGGCCAACCGGGGCCTGCTCGAGCGGGGAGAGCGTCTGGCACGCGCCAACCGCGAGCTGATGATGGCCACCAAGACCGGGGCCTTGGGTGCGGTGGCCGCCCACCTGGTCCACGGACTGCGCAACCCGCTGGCGGGTCTCCAGGCCTTCCTCGGTTCCCTCGGCGACGACCGTCCGGTGCCGGCGGCCGACCGGGCCGAGGCCCTGGCGACGCTGCGCCGCATGCGGGCCCTCATCGACGGCGTGGTGCGGGTCCTTCAGGAGACCGGCGGTGTCACGGAGTTCGAGCTGGAGGTCTCCGAGCTGCTGCCCCGCGTGCTCCAGCGGGTCGATCCGGCGGCGCGTGACCGCGGGGTTCGGGTCGTGCTTGGCGGGGAGGCCCCCCACCGGCTGCGCCACCGCGAGGCCAACCTGCTCCTGCTGGTCGTGGAGAACCTGCTGGGCAACGCCCTGCAGGCATCCCCCGACCAGGCCGAGGTGCTGGTGCGCTCGGAGACCGGCCCGGACGGCGGGCTGGTCGTCCGGGTGAGCGATTCGGGACGCGGCATCGACCCCTCGGTGCGCGAACGGCTCTTCGAGCCCACCGTGTCCACCAAGCCGGGTGGCAGTGGCCTGGGCCTGGCCATCACCCGGCAGCTGGCGCTGGCCGTCGGCGGCGACGTGGTGCTTGAGCGCACGGGTCCGGACGGCTCGACCTTCGCGGTCCGGCTGCCGCCAGAGCCGGCCGATCTCTTGCCGGGCGGCGGTTCTTCCCCTACAGAAACGCCATGAGTTTCCCCGACGGCGTGGCCCGGAGCAGACGTCTCCCAAGGCCGCGGCCCACACGCCTCCGGAACCGCCTCCCCGGGGGATTGTCGGCGACGGTCGCCCTGCCGCTGGGGCTGTTGGTGTGGCTCGTGCTGATCTGCGGCGGGGTTCGAGGCGTGGCCCAGGGCACCAACCTGACGTGGCGCTGGTCGAATCCCGCGCCCTTCGGCAACTCCATCACCGACCTGGCCTGGCGGACCAACCGCCTGTACCTCGCCGTGGGGGACCGGGGCTCGCTCTGGGTGGCGGACGCACTGCCCGACTGGCGGCGCGCCAAGACCGGCGCCACGGCCGCCTTGCGCGGGGCGGCCTACCTGGGTGACCGGGCGATCGTCGTCGGCGAAGGGGGAACGGTGCTCTGGTCCGATGGCGAGACCTTCACCGCCGCCGCCTCGGGCAGCACCCGGTGGCTCGAGTCCGTGGCCGCCTCGGCCGACCGCGTGGTGGCCGTGGGTGACGCCGGCACGGTGCTGATGAGCACCGACGGCGTCTCGTGGACGGCGGCCTCCACCGGGCGCACCAACAACCTGAGCAGCGTGACCTACGCCTCGGGGCTCTTCGTGGCCGTGGGTGATTCGGGCTTCGTCGCCAGCAGCCCCGACGGCCTGACCTGGACCGCCCGCACCGCCGGACGGGCCGCGTTCAACCTCTACCGGGTGGCCCCGGTCCCGACCGGGGTCATGGCCGTGGGCGACGCCGGCAACTACCTCATCAGCCGCACCCCCCAACTGGCCGTCTGGGACTCGGGCCGCATTGTCACCACCAATGCGCTGACATCGGTCCTCGCGGTGGGCTCCGAGCGGCTGGTGGGCGGGGCGGGCGAGCTGCGCTTCGGGGTCAACCTCCTGGGCGGTTGGATCTGGTCGTCCGAGATCAACCCGCTGCGGGCCAATCCCGCGCCGCTGGTCACCTACCAATGCCTGCTCTGGGATGGCCGGCAGGTGGTGGCCGGCACCCGCGGCGGGCTGATGGTCACCGGCACCCGGTCCACCACCCTGGCCGGGTTCAACTGGTCCTACACCGAGCCGCCGGGCTTCGACTCCATCTGGGACTCGGTGGTGCTCAGTGTGCCGGGAACCAACGTGAGCGTGAGCTTCCCCTCGGGCATCCCGGCCTACGCCACCAACACCCAGCCGCAGACCCTGCGGGTCACCGCCGGCGAGTCGGCCCAGTTCCTCGACAGCGCCGACGGGAAGAACTGGAACCGCGGCCTGGCCCCGGCCAGCGCCTCGGGCGTCTCCTACTTCGGGATCGGCGGACGGTCCAACCTGGTGGTCGCGGCCGGATCCGCCGGTGCCCTGGCCGTGAGCCGCCCCGACTACGTCCCGCTGGTCAGCACCAACACCGCCACCAACGGCACCCAGGTCGTCCGCGTGGTGCTCACCAACCGGGTGAACACCCTCGGCATCGCCTGGGAGTCGGCGACCTCGGGCGTCCTGGCCGACCTCCGGGGCGTCTGCGCCGACGGGAACCTGTTCGTCGTCGCCGGATCGGCCGGCACGATCCTGACCAGCCCCGACGCCCGGACGTGGACGCGCCGGACCGCCGGGGTGAGCGCGGTCCTCAGCGGCGCAGCCGCCTGGCCGGGGGGCTTCGTGGTGTCCGGCCAGAACGGCACGCTGCTGACCAGCGCCAATGGCCAGTCGTGGACCTCCCGGGCCTCGGGCACCTCCCGCTGGCTCTGGCGGGTACGCTGGCTGGGCGGCCGGCTCGTCGCCGTGGGCGACGGCGGCACCGTGCTGAGCAGCTCCGACGGCCTGGTGTGGACCGCCTCGTCCACGCCGTCGGCGACCTGGTGGAATGACGTCGCCTGGCAGTCCGGGTGGTTCTGCCTGGTGGGCGATGGCGGCGTGGTGGCCCTGTCGCAGGATCTGTCCTCCTGGGTGGAGTCGCCCACCCTGACCACCCGCAACCTTTACACGGCGTGCGCGGCGGCCGGGCAGTGGATCGTCGGGGGATCCGGTGCCGCCCTCCTGCGGGCCCGGGCCGTCGCCTTCGATGCGCCGGTGCAGGTGCTCAACTACCCCAAGTCGCCCGACGAGAGCCTCTTCCTCTTCGGTGGCCAGATGGACCAGGCCTTCCGTCTGGAGAGGTCATCCGACCTCCGCACCTGGGGTCGGGCCACCGAACTGGAGATCAGCGATCCGGAGGGCGTGCTGCTGCTGCTGGATTCGGGCGCCAACGCCCCCGACGGCCAGTTCTTCCGGGTGGTCGAGCCCTGAGCCCTCCTGCAGGATTTTTCTGGGGGGCAGGGTTCCATAAGCCGCACTTGTCAGGCCGGGCCGCTGGGGTAGCCTTGGCACAGTCCGTCCATGAAAACCTTGGAATCCATTCCCCGAACCGAAAGCCGTCGCGGTTTCACCCTCATCGAGCTGCTGGTGGTCATCGCCATCATCGCCATCCTGGCCGGCATGCTCCTGCCGGCGCTGGCCAAGGCCAAGTCCAAGGCCCAGGGCATCGGCTGCGTCAACAACGGCAAGCAGCTCACCTTGGGCTGGCACCTCTACTCCACCGATTTCAATGACGCCGTCGCCAACAACTACGGCGTCAGCGAGACCATCGAGGCCATCGACCGCCGCGTCTTCGACAACTGGGTCAACAACGTCATGACCTGGGGCGCCGGGGGCGGCACCGCCGAGCGCAGCGTCACCAATGACGCCTGGGTGGCCAATGGCGTGCTGGGCAAGTACACGGCCGGCGCGGTCGGGGTGTACAAGTGTCCGGCCGACATCTTCGTGGCGCCGGCGCAGCGGGCCAAGGGGTGGGCACGCCGCAACCGCAGCATGGCGATGAACTCGTTCTTCGGCCGCTTCAGCATCGGGGATGATCCCACGCGTACCGGCCGCAACTGGGGCTTCTCCGACCGCATCCAGTTCCTGAAGCAGTCCCAGGTGCCCTCGCCCTCCAAGACCTGGCTCACCCTCGACGAGCATCCCGACTCCATCAACGACGGGTACTTCATCAACAACCCCGATGCCTCCGCCTGGCAGGACATCCCGGCCTCCTACCACAACGGTGCCTGCGGGTTTTCCTTCGCCGACGGCCACGCGGAGATCCGCCGGTGGCTGAGCGGGGCCTCGAAATACCAGGCCGTGAAGTTCGCCTATCCGGCCACCAAGTCCTTTGATGTCCAGGGGCGCGTGGACTTCCAATGGTACCGCGAGCGCACCGGCTACATCCTGGCCAACGGCAGCGTGCCGCAGTACGGCTACTGATCGGTCTTCGACGACGCCGGTCACATCGGGGCATCCAGGGATTTTCCCGGGGTGCCCCGTTGGCGTCTCTGGGCCAGGCGATCCCCGCCCGAAGTCCACGCGTCGAGCCGGGCGTCGAACCGGGCATCGAACCGGACGGAGCGTCCTCGGCCGGGCCGTTCGACCCGCTCAAAAGCCCTCGAAACCCACGACCCGCAGGATTTCCTCCACGGTGGTCTCCCCTCGCAGGGCCCGCCGCAGGCCCGCCTGCCAGAGGGTTTCCATGCCTTGAGCCTGGGCGATCTCCTGCAGGCGGCGGGTGGGGGTCTTCTGCAGCACCGCGTCGCGGAGGCCTTCGTCGACCTTGAGGGTTTCCACCACCATCGCCCGGCCGCTGAAGCCGGTGTGGTTGCAGGCCGGGCAACCGCCCCCCCGCTGGAACATGCCCGACTGGCGCGCCTCGGCCGGCCGGCAGGCCAGCACCGCCGGGTCGGGCCGGTACTCCTCGAGACACACCGGGCAGTTGCGGCGGATGAGCCGCATGCCCAGCACCCCGGTGATGGACGAGGCCAACAGGAAGGGCTCGATGCCCATGTTGATGAGCCGCGCGAAGACGCCGGTGGTGCTGCCCGAGTGGATGGTGCTGATGACCAGGTGCCCGGTGAGACCCGCCTGCACGGCGATCTGTGCCGTCTCGGCGTCCCGGATCTCGCCGATCATGATGACCTGCGGGTCCTGCCGCATCAGCGAACGCAGGGCCACGGGGTAGGTGTACTCGCGCGCCGCATTGCACTGCGACTGGGCGATGAGCGGCAGCGTGAACTCCACCGGGTCTTCGACCGTGGCGACGCTGATGCTCGGGCCGGCCCGCTCGATGAGGTGGCAGAGCGAGGCGTAGATCACCGTCGTCTTGCCCGAGCCGGTGGGTCCGGTCATCAGCATCAGGCCGCTGGGCCGGGCCAGCAGGCCCTTGAGGCTCTCGAGTGCGTCGGGCTCGAGGCCGAGCGCCTCGAGGTTGAAGGCCCGGTTCGACGGGTCGAAGATGCGCAGCACGGTCTTCTCACCGCGGATCGTCGGGAAGGTGGAGATGCGCAGCACCACGTTGCCGGCCTCGGGGAAGGTCGTCGCGCGCCCCTCCTGCGGCAGCTGGGTCTCGTGGCCCATCAGGTTGGCCAGCACCTTGAGTCGGCCCGTGATCTTGGGCAGCAGGTCGCTGGGCAGGTGGATCAGTTCATTGAGCACGCCGCTGATGCGCACCCGGACGGCGATGCTCGACTCCCAGGGCTCGATGTGGATGTCGCTGGCCCCGGCCCGCACGGCGTCGATGATCACGCAGTCCACCAGCCGGACGACATCGATGTCCTCGTCGGAGGGACAGGATTGCAGGAAACGGGCCGTCTCGCTCATGCCCCGAGTGGAGAGGAGTCGGGGAGAAAAGCCAACCGTGCAGCGCATCCGGGTACGGTCGGCCGCGGGATTCCGGGGGGTCCCCTTTCGTGGATGGCACCGGGGCGGGATGGCGTCGATGGCGAGGCCACCCCGCCCGGAGTCCCTCGAAGGACGTCACGGCGCCGGGGTCACCGCCTTGGGCTGGTACCCCAGCAGGTAGGCCCGCCGCTGCTCGGCGAAGTTCCTGAGGCCCATCGACCCGCCGCCCCCGGGTCCGAATCCGCTACCGGCCACGTCCTGGGTCAGGCTCTTCTCGAAGGCCTCGGTCGAGTCGAGCTTGCGGGTGTCGGCCCGAACCTCGTCGGCGATGAGCCTATGGAGGCCTTCGGCCAGCGGCCCGAGCTTCTGCCAGTCGAGCGAGTTCTCGGCGATGGCCCGGACATGACCGAGGTAGCGTTCGCGCAGGGCCGTCACGGCCAACAGCCTGGAGATGAGCGGCTTGTTCGCGTCCTGTGCGGCCAGGAGCGGATCGAGCTTCACGCCCTCCACCCGATGGCCACCGCCCGGCCCCCCCGGCCCACCCGGCCCACCCGGCCCACCCGGCCCACCCGGCCCGCCCGGCCCGCGGCGTCTGCCGCCGAACCCGGGCCCACCGGCGCGGCTGAAGGCCTCGTTCATGTCATGCGGCACCAGGTGGAAACGGCCCTTCGGGTCCTGGTACAAGGCGTAGTCGCTGGTGCGGATCCAGTAACCGTCGTTGTTGATCAGGGCGTTCTCCACCGCGAGGAACCGCAGCGCCCCGTCGACATCCAGGATCGGTTCCAGCGCCGCCTCGAGTTGGGCCGCCGGGGTCTGGTTGAGCACGCGGGTCAGTTGGATGAGGTCTTTCCAGGCCTTCTCGCTGTCCTTGCCCTTGAGGTCGTAGATCTTCTGGTACGGGGCCGGGTCGTCGCCCAGGTAGGCCAGGGTTCCCCGGCCATTGGGGCTGCCGGAGACCTTCCACCGGCGTCCCTCGGACGACCCGAAGAATTCCCGGGTGAACTGCTTGTCGAACTGCTGCGCGCTGGCATAGATGCCCCAATTCTCGCCGTTGATCACCACCCGCACGAGGTTGGCCTTCGGGGCCGGCAGGTATTCCCGGGCGACTTGGCTGTAGAGCACCGTGCGCAGGAAGGACGGATCCTCGTGCGAGTTCAGCAGGTTGAGGGTCTTGTACCCGCCGATCGACTGGTCCTTGTGGGCGTGATCCAGCGACACGTTGAGCGAGCGTTTCCGGCCTTCGCCGACCGTGAAGTACGAGGACATCCCCCGGAAATGCACGCCCACGTCCCGGTAGGCCTTCCCGTCGACGGTGAGCGTGGCCGGCACCTCGACGTCGGTGTTGTTGAAGTCGGCCAGTTCCTTCTCCCAGTCCGGGCGCTCGAACTGCAGGAAGAGCGTCCGCAGCACGCCCTCATCGTACAGGGGAGCGTCGGGATGGTTCTTCACCTCCGCCGGGGTGAGCTTCTTTCCGGGGGTCGGCGCGGAGCCTTCGCCGCCACCGCCCGGCCCACCGGGTCTGCCCCGGCCACCACGACTGCCTGGTCCGCCTGGTCCGCCCGGTCCGCGACCGCGGATCCGCCCGGCGGCCTTTTCCTGGGCGAGGAACTCCCGCGCCGCCCGGCGCTCCTGGGCATCGAGGCGCTGGTCGCCGTTCGTGTCGAATTTTGGCACCAGCAGGGTCTTCGGCACCGATCCCGGACCGCCGGGGCCACCGGGGCCACCGGGGCCGCCCCTGAACCCGCCGGGACCGCCAGGACCGCCAGGACCGAAGGGGGGCGGCCCACCGAAGTCGGGCGGCGGGCCGGGTGGCCGGCCGAAATCGTCCTGGCCGAGGGTGGCGGGGGCGAGGACCAGCGACCAGAGGGTCGCGGTCAGCAGGGACAGGGTGTGAGGATTCATGGGGTGGTGTCTGGGTCTGGCAGGCGTGTCGTGTGGTGACCGGTGGTGGCGGGAGCGGTTTCCCGCGATCGCCCCTCCGGACGCCCCCAGTCCATGCGGAGCGTTTCAAGGTCGTGTGTGCAAAACCCCCCTGAATGGTGAAGGAATGGTAAATCACCCCGGTCCGGAGGGTTGCCCTCCCTTCCCCGTCGGCCCCGCCTGGGTCCCCAAGGGCTCCTAGAACCTCACGGCCTCGTTGGTCTTGCCGCAGTGGGGACAGCGCGACCGCTCGACCTCGGCGTCATCGGTGTACACCGACGTGCAGCGCACGCAGCGGAAGAGTTGGTCCTGCGAGACGTCCGAACCGATGCGTCGGCGGCGGAACTCGTCGGCCAGCGCCAGCAGGCCGAGGGCGGCCAGAAGCCCGGCCACCCAAAGTGCGATGAGGGATTCGGGGAGCACGTCCGGTCAGGGGTTCCGGGGCGGGTCGGCGGCGGGTGGCGGGCCGGGCACCGGGTGGAGGCTCATGACGCCCCAAGCCAGCCGGTCGGCCCTCAGGAGGTCGTTCCGTCCGGAGTCCGGCAGCGGCTCGAACCGGGTCGAACGGGCGGCCTCGAGGGCGGCCAGGTCGGCCGGCCGCGAGCCCGAGGTCGCCAGGATCCGGGCCGTGAGCACCCCGCCCCGGGCATCGACCGCCAGCTCGATGCGGGTGGGTTGCGGCAAGTCCCCCTCGGTCCATGCAGGCACCGTGGGCGGCCGGGTCATCCGTCGGGAGGCCAGTCCGCCCCCGAGTTCGGCCCACCCGGAGGCCTGGGTCATCCGCGTCACCGCCTCCGGTTCCGCCACCGGGATTCGGGTTGCCGTCGGCCGGTCCGGTGGCGACGAAGGGGTCGGGGCCGTTCCGAGGTGCGCGCCGCCCGGGTCGGCCGCGAGGAACGCGGGCCGGGGCTGGGACAGTCCCCACCCGTAGGACACCGGCGGCAGGGCCCGTGCGGCGTCGCCCGAGAAGCCGCCGATCCCGGGCAGCGCGAAGCGGGTCGGCGACACGAACCCGCCCTCGAGGGGGTCTGGTGAATCGGCCGACCACACCCACCGGAACGGGTCGGGGGCCGCGGGTCGGGGAGCCTGCGGGAACCGGGCCGCCAGCCAGAACACCCCGGCGTGCAGGATTGCCAGGAGCGCGGAGACGCCGATCCAACGGCGCGGGGTCCATGCGTTGGCGGAATCGCTCATGCGCTGGGGCTCATGGGCCGGGCTTGCCCCCGGCTCCGGATCCGCCGAGGAGGATCTCCGACAGGCCGGCCTCGCGGGCCAGCGCGGCCAGCTCCTGCAGCCGTTCGTGGCGCACGGCCCGGTCGGCCTGCAGGTAGAGTCGCCTCGGGCCCCGCGGGGCCGCCGTCCGGGTGGCCAGGCGGGTCTTGAGCTCCGCCAGGTCGGGCACGATCTGGTTCTCGAAATAGCACTGCTCGCCCGCGTCCACCGCGACCACCAGGAACGGTTCCCCCGTCCAGGACCCGACCGGTGATCCGCCCGGGGGCAGCTCGATCCGCGTCCCGACCGGCAGCACCAGGTAGCCGCCGAAGAGCATGAAGAACAGCAGCACGAACACCACGCTGAGGTACGGGGCCAGCTCGAACTGACCCTTCAGGGGCTTGAGGGTCCGCGTGAACTTCATGGGCTGGCGGCTGGCTTTGAGGCGGTGCCCTCGGCCGCCGGGGCGACCATCTTCACGGCGTCGGCCGACGCGCGTTCCATGTCGAGCACCACCGCGTTCACCCGGGCCACCAGGTAGTTGTAGGCCGCGTAGCAGACCGCCGCGATGGCGATGCCCAGGCCCGCGGTGTAGAGGGCCTGCCAGACGCCGGCGAAGAGCTCGGCCGGTGCGGCGAAGCCGGGGCCGGTCTGGAGCCGTCGGAAGGTGCCGCCGATGCCCACGAGGGTGCCGAGCAGGCCCACCAGCGGGGCGATCTGGGCGAAGGTGGCCAGGAGGGGCAGGTTGGCCTCGAGCCTTGGCACCTCGACCCAGCCCACCTCCTCGATGGATTCCTGGACGCGCTCCCGGCCGGCGTCGCGGTTGAGGATCGCCGCCTTCACCAGGCGGGAGACCGGGCCCGGCGTCGCGTCGCAGATCGAGACGGCCTCGATGACGTTGTCGCGCTTGAGCACGTTGCGCACGCCGGCCAGGAACTGGGCGGAGTCGATCTGGACGCGATGGTAGTAGAGCAATCGCTCGATGATGACGCTCAAGGCTACCCCGGCCATCAGCGCCAGCAGCCAGAAGAGGATCCCGAAGCCACCGGCGCCGGCGGCGGCCTCGGCCGGGCCCGCGCCCCCTGCGAACGCGTCGTTGGTGGGTGTCACGGCCGCGAGGAAAAACGGAGACGCGACGGGGAACGTCATGCGGACGAGGATGATCGGGCCCACCGGCCCGGGCAATCCCCGATCCCCGCCCGGGTCCGCGACCGACCGCCTCCGTCCCCGGTGCCGAAGCCATTGCGGCCGCCCGATCAGCGCAGGGATTCGGTGAGGATCTGCGTCTGGAAGATCCGCGCTTCCTTCTCGGTGATCGTGCCATCCCGGTCGGTGTCGGCGCGCCGGACCCCCTCGTTGAAGACCTGATGGGGGCCGTTCTCGGTGGTGACCTTGTGGGAGAGGATCATCGGAATCCCGAACTGGGTCGTGCTGTTCGATGGCGAAGCCGAGGTGCGGAGCTTCTCGACGGCCTCGTAGAAGGTGCGGGCTGCCGCGTCGGTCTCGAAGTTGATTGGCAGGCGTTCCTCGTGGATCCGGACCGTCTCCTCGTGGGAGATGCAGCCGGATCCGGCGGCGGCCAGGAGCAGGGCGGCGAGGGCGTCCTTCCGGTGGCGCAAGGTCGTCATGCCCGCTACAAACCTCCGGATCGGTCTTGTGTTCAATCCAATTCTTGAAGGCCCGGCTTGAAGATCGCTTCCGCCGACGGAGTCTTTCAGCGCGCATGACCACCGCCACCCCCTCCTTCGACAGCACGCTGCGGACCCGGCTCGTCTTCGGGCCCGGTTGCCTCGACCGGTTGGGCGAACTGGCCGCCGGACTCGGCGGGCATCGGGTGCTGCTGGTGACCGACCCGGGCATCGTACGGGCCGGCCACGCCTCCCGGGCCGAGGCCCTGCTGCGGGCCGCCGGCCTCGAGGTGGCCGTTTTCGACGCCGTCCGGGAGAATCCCACGACGCTCGACGTGGACCGCGGGCTGGAGGCGGCGCGAGCGGCCTCGGTGGACCTCTTCGTGGGCCTCGGCGGCGGCAGCTCCATCGACACGGCCAAGGGCGTGAACTTCCTGCTCACGCAAGGCGGCCGCATGCGCGACTACCAAGGGGTCGGCAAGGCCACCCGTCCGATGCTGCCACTCATCGCCATCCCGACCACGGCGGGCACGGGCAGCGAATGCCAGAGCGCAGCGCTCATCGCCGACGAGGAGACCCACCACAAGATGGCCTGCCTCGATCCCAAGGCCGCCGCGCGCATCGCCCTGCTCGACCCGTTGCTCACGGTGTCGCAGCCGCGGCGCGTCACGGCCCAGACCGGCATCGACGCCCTGGTCCATGCGGTGGAGGCGGCCGTGACGACGCGCCGGACGGTCTGGTCCGGCCTGTTCGCGCGCGAGGCGTTCCGGTTGTGTGCCGGCGCGCTGGAGACGGTGCTTGCGAACCCGGGCGACCTGGAGGCGCGCGGCCGCATGCTGCTCGGGGCTGCCCTGGCCGGCACGGCCATCGAGAACTCGATGCTGGGGGCGGCCCACTCGGCGGCCAACCCGTTGACCGCGCAGTTCGGGGTTGTCCATGGGGCAGCGGTCGGCCTGATGATCCCGGGGGTCATCCGCTTCAATGCGGCCCTCCCGGAGGTGCAGGCCCTCTACGCCGATCTGGTTGCCGCCGCTGGCGGGGGCCACGGGCTGGATGGCCCCGAGGCCGCCTCCGGTGCCTCGTGCGGCGTGGCCGCCGCGGGCGAGGTCCTCGCCCGCCGCTTCGAGGCCTGGCTGGGGATCGCCGGATTGCCGACCACCCTCGCCGAGGCCGGCGTGGACCCGGGGTCGCGCATCCCGCTGCTCGCCCAACAGGCCGCGCGCCAGTGGACCGCCACCTTCAATCCCCGCCCCATCGCGGCCCCCGACTTCGAGCGCCTCTACGGCGAAGCCCTCTGAACGCCGGCCCGCGTTTCAAAGCCGCCGAAGCGGGCGCCTGACACCTCACGGGCGGGCGGCCCTCTCGCCTGTCCCTTCGGGCTTGCCAAGAGTCTCTCCCGCTGCGGAATGTCGGCCTCGGCGAGGGCCTCGAGGCCTTCGAAGGCGAATGGAGCCACGCCGGAATCCGTGATTCTGGGCGTGGTTCCAAGCTCGGAGGGCAGGCCTGAGTTGCAGTTCTGACATCAAGGCACTTGTGAGGAACTCCCAATTCGAGATTCACCTCTTCAGGATTTTCGGGTGGGTGGCCCTCATGCTCCGGGCCTGTGCCCAAGACAGCGGTTATTTGCCGGATCTCCCCGGATTCCCGTCGGGCGCCTATGCCGCCGTAGGCGCCGTAGGGGTCAAGATCCATGGCCCCCTCAGCGCAAAGGAGATGGATCCGGTGACCGGAGACCTCTGGCGGTTCATTCGGATGACCTACTACGGACCGACCAGCGCGGACGACAGGATGGGGATTTGTTCGGTGTACACGGACCCCAAGACGGTGGCCCGTTACTCCAATCCGTCGGCGAAGGATGGTCGTGACGTCTTGGTGGAGCGTCGGTCGGTGAAGTACTACCGCCGCGATGGCAGCGGGGGGGGACAGTCTTTGGTATTACAAGGCGGGTGCCATCGATAAGCTCTTCGAGTACGAGTTCCAATCGGAAGATATTGGTATGCCTTCTCCGGGCGCGGTGGGGCGGCCCTTTGAAAACCTGTCCTACAGCCACCGACTGGAGATCGAATTCGTTCCCAAGGCGACAGTCTTCACGCTGAAGAACGAACAATCCAGACGGCCCGACGATGTGATGGGTGCCATGCTGCTCCGCTTGGAAGGCGCCGCAGGGGCCGCTTCCGAGGAGGTGCAAGGGATCATCGAGTTGGGCAGCTTGGCCCTTGATCCGTTGAAGGCCAGAGACATGGCCTGGAACATGGGTCAAGCCATCGTCCATTGGGATCAGACCATGGCGGCCATCCAAGGGCCGGTGCAGGATGCGGCCAACACCTATTGGGAGAGCCGTCTCGGCCTGATCAACCCCGAAGACGCCTATCGAAAAGAAGGGGCATTTTTGTTCCACGCGGCCTCCTTAGGTTGATCCAATCGCCGGATTCATCCAAGACCGGACAAAATCTCCATTTTTCTCTTCCCATGGGCCTTCGACGCTGGCTGCCCGGTCTGATAGGTCTTGCCACGCTGGCCCGGGCGGTCACGCCTCCGGTCGAGGTCGTGCTCGCCACCGGGCAGACCCCGTGCGATGCCGGCACGGCGCGGGTGGCCGAACTCGACGGGGGCCTCTGGGACGAGGCGGGACGGGTGCTGCTCTCCGGGCGCTACCGGCCCTCGCCGTCCTCCCCGGTGGGTCGCAACGCGATCTGGGTGTGGTGATCCCAAAGGGGTCGGTCCTCACTATTGACACAACTTCCCCCGCTCGCCCAACCTCCGCCCATGCCCCGTCCCCTGCGCATCGAGTACGAAGGCGCGGTCTACCACGTCATGAACCGCGGAGACCGGCGCGAACCCATTTTCCGCGACGACGCCGACCGCCTGCGTTTCCTCGACACCCTCGCCGAGGCGTGTGCCAAGACCGACTGGCAGGTCCATGCGCTGTGCCTCATGCCGAACCACTTCCACCTCGTGGTGGAGACGCCCCGCCGGAACCTCGTCGCGGGCATGAAGTGGTTCCTCGGCACCTACACCGCGCGGTTCAACCGTCGCCACGGTCTCGCCGGCCACCTCTTCGGCGGCCGCTACAAGGCGCTGCTGGTCGACTCGACCGCCCCGGGATACTTCCGCACCGTCTGCGACTACGTGCACCTGAACCCGGTGCGGGCGAACCTGATCCCGTCGGGGCAGCCGCTGCGCGACTACCGCTGGAGCAGCCACGCCGAATACCTGAAGGCTCCGACCCGGCGCTGGCCCTGGCTGCGCGTCGACCGCCTGCTGGGCGAGATGCGCCTGACCCAGGACAGCGCGGCCGGCCGCCGGGACTTCGAGCGGCTCATGGAGGACCGCCGTCGGCAGGAGGGCGACGGCAGCCAGTGGGCGCCCATCCGGCGCGGGTGGTTCTTTGGCAAGAAGGCGCTCAAGGAGGAACTCTTGGCCAAGGCCTCGCAGCACGTGGGGGCCCAGAACTACGGGGCCGAGCGGCAGGAGACCGAGGAGGCCAAGGCCGAGCGCCTCGTGGTCGAGGAATTGGCCGCGCTGGGTTGGGACGGGGACGAGCTATCCCGTCGTCGCAAGGGTGACCCGGACAAGGTGAGGATCGCCCGACGGCTGCGCCGGGAGACGACCATGACCTTGGGGTGGATCGCCCGGAGGCTGGGCATGGGGGTTTGGACCTATGTGTCGAACCTGCTGGGCGCGACGGCCGAGACCGGGGCCAGGTCCGCGCGATAGCAGAGTTGTGTCAATAGTGAGGACCGACCCCTTTGGTTTTTGCTTGCGTGGCATGGGGACGGTTGGACCATCCATGCAAATCCCATGAAAACGTTTCCATACGCCCCCGGGACGCGTCGGCGCTCGGGCTTCACCCTGATCGAACTCCTGGTGGTGATCGCGATCATCGCGATCCTCGCGGGCATGCTCCTGCCGGCGTTGGGTCGTGCCCGCATGAAGGCCACCGGGGCCAATTGCGTGAGCAACCAGAAGCAACTGGTGCTGGGCTGGATCCTGTATTCCAACGACAACCAGTCCGACCTGATGCCGACGCAGATCCGCGTCAACAACGCGGTCGTGGACCTGGTGGGCGGCGGCTACTGGCGCAGTCCGATGCCGGGCTTGGCCGCGGGCATCACCCAAGCCGAGGCGCTGCGCCGGGTCTACAGCGGCATGAGCAACGCCCCGCTCCAGCAATACTGCCAAGGCTATCAGGTTTATCACTGTCCGGGCGACTCCCGCATGAAGCTGGCACCGGGACGCGGCTGGGCCTTCGACAGCTACTCCAAGGCCAACGGCATGAACGGCATGGGATGGGATTCGGCCGTGCCCTACAAGAAGGAGTCCGAGGTGACCAACCCGTCCGAGTCCATGGTCTTCGTCGAGGAGGCTGACCCGCGCGGCTACAACATGGGGACTTGGGTCATCAACACGTCGCCTCCGGGCTGGGTCGATCCCTTCACGATCTTCCACGGCCAGGTCAGCACCTTCGGGTTCCAGGACGGCCACTCCGAGAGTCACAAGTGGCTGGATGGGGCCACCATCAAGGCCGCCCGGGATTCGGGTGCGGGCCGGGAGAGCTTCTTCTGGGCGGGTGGCACCGGGCGCAACCCCGACTTCCGCTGGGTCTGGGACCGCTACCGTTACGTGAACTGGAAGCCTCTGAACTGACCAGGGTCAGGGCGAGGGCCTGGGCCACGGTCGATGCCGGGCCCCGATTCCCACCATAGTTCCAGACAGCCCTACGGGGCGCGGGGGAAGACCTTCCGCGCCTCGTTCGTCTCAAACTGGCCCCGAGTCACGCCGAGCTGGCTTGAGAGCTTGAGCTCCTGCCACAGGGCCTGGCCGGTGATCTCTCCGCGCAGCAGTGCGCGGTAACGGCCAAGGACTGTGGCCACCTGGTCGGGGGTCTCGTCGACGAACTCCACCCGGAAGGCCCGGGCGCCGAGTTCCACGAAGCGACCCAGCGACTCGGCCCCGGTTTGTGCCTTGGCGTTGAAGACCGTGTTCCGGCAGCCGCTGTCGGCCTTGAGCGGATGCTCGGCGCCCGTGCGGTCACGCAGCGTCACCACGTGCTTGTCGCAGGGGCGGCCGCAGTTGGTGTAGTCGGTCCCCTTCGACAGGAAGGCGCAGAAGACGCAATGCTCCATGTGGAAGAGCGGCATGTGCTGGTGCAGGGTCAGCTCGAACCACCCGGGCGGCGCCGCGCGCAGCAGGGAGGCCACCTGCCCGGCGTTCAGGTCGTAGCTGACGGTGACCCGCTCCAGCCCCTCGTGCGCGATGAACCACTCGGCCGAGAGCGGGTTGGCCACATTGAGCGAGAAATCCCCGCGCCGGCGTTTCCCGGCGAAGCAGCGCAGGTGTTCGGGATTGCGCACCAGGTACCCGTCGGCGTTGCTGGAGAGCACCTGGCGCAGGATCCAGTCCTCGCCCGGCTTGAAGATGCGCGGCGGGGCCACCCAGATGCCGGATCCGGCCGGGGCGCCCGGGGGCGCCGTGCAGCCGCGGGCCGTGTGGAAGATGGCCACGGCCTCCCGGTACTTCTTCGGGTCCTCGAAGTCGCAGTAGACCGTGGCCACGCCACAGCGCAGGGCGGCCTCGAGTTGGCCGATCGAGCGCACGAGCACGATGAGTTCGGGAGTGGTGTCGAGGGTGCCGATGGTTCGTTCGGCGTCGATGGCGTCGACGGTGTCGGCCAAGCCCGCGGTGGTTTCCGTCCGGACGGGCTCCGAAGGGGCCGACCCGGTCGCCGCCGGCTCCGGCAGGAGCGTCCATCGGCGCGGGGCCGCCCGCAGCGCCTCGACGTGGGCCACCACGTCGCGCCGCAGCCGGTTGAGTTCGCTCACGGGCAGGATCAGTCCCGCCTCCAGCCGCATCCCGACCGTGCCCAGGTGGAACGGCGTTCCCCCGAGGCGACCGAGGGATTGGCCCAGCGATTCCGGCGTCAGCGGGCGTTTCTCGGCCGGCACCAGCGGCATCGCCGAGGCGGCCTGCGCGACATGCCCCTCGTCGTCGCGGGCGATCAGCGTGAGCGGACCTCCCGACACCCCGTGCACCTCGACGTGCAGCGGCCGGGTGTGTCGCGGGACCTCGCCCTCGAAGCTCTTGCGGAGGTCGCGGCCCAACCCGGGATCGTCGGTCTTCCAGAGACGATGCCCTGGTTCAATGCGCCGGAAGTCCACCGCACCACCGCCGAAGCTCACCTCGACCATGCCGTCGCGCAGGGGCCGCACGCCGTACACGCGGCCGCCCTCCTCCGGCAGGTCCGGGCGCCCGGCGTCGAAGCCCACGCCGTCGCCGGGCTTCAGCGGTCCCTCGAGCCGCAGCCGCACGGCGTCGGGCCCCACGGCGGACACTTCGCCCAGGTACACCCCGCGCTTCTTGCCGAACCGGGCGTGGGCGAGGGCCTGGTTGTCGATGCCCCGGAACCAGCCGGTGTGCAGGCCCCGGCTGAAGGCCATCTCCAGCTCGTAGCGGTCGGCGGGGTCGGCACGGTCGGCAGGCCTGGTCGCCGGGGCCGGTGCGCTCGGCGAGGCCGCGTCGGTCGGTCGCGTCCCTGCCGCGGCGATCGCTCCCGGCTCCCCGGTGGCGGGGTCCGGCCGGGCGAGCCGATCCAGCGCCTTGCGGTACACCCGGGTGATGCTCGCCACGTATTCGGGCGACTTGAGCCGGCCCTCGATCTTGAGCGAAGCCACCCCGGCCCGGACCAGGTCGGGGAGCACCTCAAGCCCGGAGAGGTCCTGCGGCGAGAGCAGGTAACGACGGTCGCCGAGGTCGACGGTCTTCCCGTCGGACACCAGCTCGTAGGGCATCCGGCAGGCCTGCGCGCACTCGCCCCGGTTGGCGCTGCGGCCCCCGAGCGATTCGCTGGTCAGGCACTGGCCCGAGTAGGCGACGCACAGGGCCCCGTGCACGAAGACCTCCAAGGGCAGCGGCTCCGGGATCGGGATCGGGATCGGGGTCGTGGTGGCGACGTCGCCGCCGGGCATGGCGGGCATGGCGGGCGAACCCCGGGTGGCCGGTCCGCGCTGCGCCGCCTGGATCGCCTCGATCTCGCGGATGGAGTTCTCCCGCGCCAGCACCACCAGCCCGCATCCCAGCGAGCGGGCGAACTCGACCCCGGCCGGGCTGGTCACGGTGAGTTGCGTGGACCCGTGGATGGGGAAGTCGGGCGAGATCCGGCGGATGAGGCGGCAGATGCCGACATCCTGCACGATCGCCGCGTCGACGCCCGCGGCGATGACCGCGCGCAGGTAGTCCTCTGCGCCAGCCAGCTCCTCGGTGAAGACCAGCGTGTTGAAGGTCACGTACCCGCGCACGCCGCGGCGGTGCAGGAACTCCATCAGGGCGGGCAGGTCGGCCTCGGTGAAGTTGCGGGCCCGCATCCGCGCGTTGAACCGGTCGAGGCCGAAGTAGATCGCGTCGGCCCCGTTCTCGACGGCCGCCCGCGCGCAGTCCCAGTCGCCGGCGGGGGCCAGGAGTTCTGGCAGTCTGGGCGTTCGGTGGGCGGCCGGGTCGGTCACGAGGCCGGCACGATAGCAGGACACCCCGCGCCCGGGAAGAATACCAGTGGACCACCGCAGGAGGTCGCCGAGGTGGGTTGTCCGACCGCCAGCAAACCGGACCCGGGGAGCGTCTGCCGTCGCCCCGGTCGATCCGGCGCCTTCTGCTTTGTGCCGCCGGCCGGCCCGGGGCATGGTGCGGCCATGAAGCTCTGGATGTTTCGGGCTCTGGTTCTCGGTGCATGGCTGGTCGGTGGTGGCGTCCGGGCCGCCGAGTCTCCCTGGAAGCCCCTCTTCGACGGCAAGACCCAGGCCGGTTGGGAGGCCACGCCCTTCGCCGGCGCCGGCGAGATCGAGGTGCGCGACGGCACGCTGGTGCTGAACCAGGGAATCCTCACCGGCGTCCACTGGACCAACGAGTTCCCCACGGTCGACTACGAGCTGTCGCTCGAGGCCCAGCGCGTGCTGGGCATCGACTTCTTCTGCGGGCTGACCTTCCCGGTCGGGCCCGACCATCTCACGCTCATCGTCGGGGGTTGGGGCGGCAGCGTCGTCGGCCTCTCGAACATCGACGGCGACTCCGCCAACCAGAACTCCACCACGCAGCTCGAGCGCTTCGAGAGCGGCCGCTGGTACGCGGTGCGGCTGCGGGTGGTGTCCACCAACGTGTCGGTCTGGCTCGATGGGCGCCGGATCATCGACCTCGACACGCGTGGGAAGCGCCTGTCGCTGCGCGAGGGCGAGATCGAGCGCAGCAAGCCCCTTGGCGTCGCCTCGTGGAGCACCACCGCGGCCCTGCGCAACCTCGGCTGGCGGCCCATCGCCGCCGCGTCTGCGTCCCCGGCATCCCCGGCGGACGCGCTGCCGGTGGAGACCCGGGCGGCGATGGACCGGCTGGTCGCGGGCATGCTCGCCTCGCGGGGAGGCTGGGACCGACTGGCCGAGCTGTGCGACACCTTCGGCGCGCGGCCCAGCGCCTCGCCGGCGCTGGAGTCGGCCGTGGACTGGATCCTGGCCCGGATGCGCGACGACGGCCTCGAGAACGTGCGCGGCGAGCCGGTGGTGGTGCCGCGCTGGGAGCGCGGGGCCGAGTCGGTGGAGATGCTCACCCCGCGTCGTGAGCGCCTGCCGATGCTCGGCCTGGGCGGCAGCGTGGGCACCCCGCCGGAAGGCATCCGCGCTCCGGTCGTCGTGGTGACCAACTTCGCCGAGCTGTCGCAGCGGGCGGCCGAGGCCCGGGGTCGCATCGTCGTCTTCGACGCCCCCTTCACGGAATACGGGCAGACCGTCCGCTTCCGCACCCAGGGCGCGATCGAGGCCGCCCGGGCCGGTGCCGTCGCCAGTCTCATTCGCTCGGTGGCCGACGACTCGCTGCGGACCCCGCACACCGGGGTGATGCGCTACGAGGAGGGCGTGCCCCGCATCCCGCACGCGGCGCTGGCCCCGGAGGACGCCGGCCGCATCGCCCGCGAGGTGGCCCGGGGCCGGCCGGTGACCCTGCACCTCACGATGTCGGCGTCCGGGCGGGGCACGGCGACCAACCGCAACGTCGTGGCCGAGATCCGGGGCCGCGAGAGGCCCGACGAGATCGTCGTGCTCGGCGGACACATCGATTCCTGGGACGTCGGTCAGGGGGCCCAGGACGACGGCGGGGGCTGCGTGGCCGCGTGGGAGGCGCTGCGCTGGATGAAGCGGCTCGGCCTGCGTCCGCGGCGCACCGTCCGCTGCGTGCTCTGGACGCACGAGGAATCGGGCGGGCGCGGCGCGCTCGGCTATCGCGACGCCCATGCCGACGAGTTGTCCCGGCATGTCGTGGCGCTGGAGGCCGACGCCGGCACCTTCACGCCGCTGGGCTTCGGCTTCACCGGCAGCGACGCCGCGCGCGCCAGGCTCGCCCCGGTCCACGCCTACCTCGGGGAACGCCTCGGCGCCGGCAAGGCCGACTCGCGGGGCGTGGCCGCCGACATCGCCCCGCTGCTCGAACGGGGCGTGCCGGTGATGTCGCTGCAGGTCGACCGCACGCGGTACTTCCGGGTGCACCACACCGAGGCCGACACCGTCGACAAGGTGGATCCCGAGGCGCTGGCCCGCTGCTCGGCCGCCATGGCTGCGATGGTGTACGCCATCGCCGACCTGCCCGAGGCCCTGCCGCGCTGAGTCCCGGCGGGCCTCCGTCACGACCGGGGCACGACCGGGGCACGACTGGCGCCCCCGTTGGCTCCAGGCTCCACCCGACCGGGGTGGCGTGCCCGCCTCAGCGCTTCGGGCGGCGCGCCCCGAGGAACCGGGGCTTCCAGTAGGTGTCGTCGAGCGAGGCGAAGCTCACGCCGAGGCCGTTGCTGCTGTGCGTGAAGGAGCGGTCGCCCACGTAGATGCCCACGTGGATCGGCGAGAGCGAATTGAGGTCGCCGAAGAAGACGATGTCGCCGGGGGCGAAGGCGGCGATCCCGACCGGGCTGCCGAAGGTCCACATCTCGGCGGGGGTGGGCGGCAGGCTCGCCAGCGAGACTTCCCGGTGCAGTTGCACGACGTAGCCGGCGCTGTCGGCGCCCTGCCGGTCGGATCCACCGACGCGGAAGGGCGTGCCACGCCAGCCCTTGGCCGCGTTGACCCAGAGGTTGGTCGCCCTCGGCTCGCGGTAGGGCCGCAGCGGCGAGGCCAGCAGGAGGGGCTCGGGTCGGACGGACGGCACGGTGGCCAGCGGGGTCGGACCGATCGCCGCCGCGCGGAAACCTGCCGGAGGTTCCACGTAGGCCACCGGGGCGGTCGGCCGGTACGGCAGGCCTGTCGAGGTCACCACCGGGGCGTCGCCCGATGGCGGCGTGGCCTGCCGGCCGGCGGCCTTCGGCCCGGAGGAGCCGCAACCCGGGGCAAGGGGCAGGACCAGAAGGGCGGCAAGGGCGATCGGTGCGTGGGAGGGGTGCTTCATGGGGTCAGGGTGTGGCGGGCCGGAACTCGGCCTTGGCCTTGGGGAGCAGTTGCTGGATGCGGGCGATGCGTTGCTGGTCCAGGGGATGGGTCCGCAGGAACCAAGGGGTCTGTCCTCCGGCGGCGCGGTTGTGGGCGGCGAAGCGTTCCCAGAACCCGACCGCCTCGGCCGGATCGTAGCCGGCCCGGGCCATGAGCATGAGGCTGATCTCGTCGGCGGAGCGTTCCTGCGTCCGGCTGTGGGGCAGGGCGACGGCCACCTGCGAGACGGGCGCATAGAGCTGCTGGAAGTACGGAGCGTACTGGCTTTGCGACATCGCCTGCCCGCCGAGGATGCCGGCCAGCTCGAGGCCCTTGGCCACGCTCATGCGTTCACCGCCATGGCGGGCCAGCGCATGGGCCACCTCATGTCCGATCACCGTGGCCAGCCCCGCCTCGTCCCGGGTGATGGGCGGGATGCCCGTGTAGATGCCGACCTTGCCCCCGGGCAGGCAGAGGGCGTTGGCCTGAAGGCTCTCGAAGAGCATGAATTCCCATTGGGCCCCGGTCATGCCCGACACCGCGGCGATCCGGCGGCCGACCTTCTCCAGCAGGGCCCGCTTCGCCGCATCCTTGCTGAGGGGCGTCTCCTTCTTGAGCGCCTCGAAGGTGCTCAGGCCCAGGGCCACCTCCTGGCTCGCACCGGTCATCCGGAACTGCCTTCGCCCCGTCACGGGCTCCGTCGCACAGCCCGCCACCCAGGCAAGCGCCAGCACCGCCACCCGCCGCAGCCACCCCTGACAGCGTATTGAACTCATGACCATGGAGTCCACCACACCCCCACCCCCGTGAACAAGATCCCAAAAGGGTCTGTCCTCACTATTGACACAAGCCACCCCCACCCTGGTCAGGCCCGACTCCCGGGTGACTCAACGCGCCCGGGTGCCCGCCGCCGGCTCCTCGAGCCGGATGGCCGCCGAGCGTCCATGGCCGTCGAGACCCTCGAGGCCGGCGAAGGTGGCCACCCCCCGGAGCGCCTTGCGCAGCGCGGGCCTGGTGTACTCGACGACGCTGGTGCGCCGCTGGAACTGGTCGACGGTGAGGCCGGCGAAGCTGCGGCCGGCCCCGCCCGTGGGCAGCACGTGGCTGGGTCCGGCGATGTAGTCGCCCAGGACCGTCGGCGAGCCCTGGCCGAGGAAGATGGCGCCGGCGGCGTGGATCTTCGGCACCAGCGCCCGGGGGTTCCGCGTCATGATCTCGCAGTGCTCGGGGGCCAGCCGGTTGACCAGTGCCACGGCGGCCTCCAGGTCCCGGACCTGGATGAGCCAGGTGTTCGCGTCGAGCACCTTCTGGATGAAGTCCCGTCGGCCGAGGGCGGGCAACTGGCGGGCGATCTCCTTCTCCACGGCCTTCAGTTGACGCGCCGACGGGGTGACCATCCACACGCGCTCATGGCCGGAACCATGCTCCGCCTGGGCCAGCAGGTCCGCCGCGATGAAGCGCGGGTCGGCCGAGTCGTCGGCCACCACCAGCGTCTCGCTGGGCCCGGGCAGCAGGTCGACCGAGACGTGCCCGAAGAGCAGCCGCTTGGCGGCCACGACGTAGGCGTTGCCAGGGCCGAAGACCTTGTGCACCGGCCGGATGGTGGCGGTGCCGTGCACCATGGCCGCGATGGCCTGCGACCCGCCGACGCGGTGGATCTCCGTGGCGCCGGCCAAGTTGGCCGCGAAGAGCAGTGCGGGATTGATCGTCCCGTCGGCGCCACACGGCGTGCAGACCACGATCTCGGGGCAGCCCGCGACCTTGGCCAGAGTGATGGTCATGAGCGCGGTGGAGACCAGCGGCGCCGTGCCGCCGGGGATGTAGATGCCGACCCGCTGGAAGGGCTGGAAGACCTCGCCCACCCGGGCGCCATGCGAGTTGGTGGCCGACCAGTCGCGGCGTCGCGACCGCCGGGAGAAGGCGGCGATGTTGCGGGTGGCATCGGCGGCGGCGGCCCGCAGCCCCGGGCCGGCCAGGAGCGAGGCCTGCATCCGCTCGGCCTGGGTCACCGGGATCTGCCCGGCGGTCAGCCTCGCCTTGTCGAAGCGCTCGGTGAACTCCAGCAGGGCCTCGTCGCCCCGGGTGCGCACGGCCTCGAGGATGGCGCGCGTCCGTTCCTCGATGACGGGGTCGAACAGGGACGAAGCGGCCGCCGCCTGGTCGAGCCGGGCGGCGTGGTCGGCATCCGAAACGCGGACGATATGCATGCGGCGGAGGGTATGGGGGAGGCCGTCGAAGTCAAAACACGCGGGCCTTCGCCCGGGGTTCGGACCATCGGCTCGAGCCCTGCCACGTCCGGATCACTTGATGCCCTTGAGCCGCGCCTCCCAGACCTTGTGCAGCTCCACCGTGGCCGCCACGTCGCGCAGGCAGTACTCGGCGATCTCCCGGTGCCGGCCCTCGGCCAGCAGCGTGCCGACGTCCATGCCCGTGACCCCCATGGCCTTGGGCGAGGGGATGCCGAAGGCCTTGCAGTAGAAGTCGAGGTTGAACTTCCGCGCCGCGCCGTCGCGTCCGCTCACGCTGTAGAAGGTGAACTGTTCGGCCAGGTCGCAGTGCGGCTCGGTCTGGTAGCGGTAGCCCAGCCAATCCTTGCGGGTGATGGGCACGTTGAGCAGGGCCGAGCGGAGGTACAGGAAGGGCACGTCGAAGCCTCGGCCATTGAAGGTGACGATGCCGTCGTAGCGCTTGGCCACGTCCCAGAAGGCCGTGAGCAGCTCCACCTCGTCGACCTGCGGGGCGAACTCGATGCCCGCGCCGGCGGCGGCGGAGTCCTCGGTCGCCTCGCCCGCCTTGAGGGATTCCTCGTCGTAGTCGTCGGACTGGTAGAGCACCTGCCCCTTGCCGGAATCGGCGTTGATCATGGCGATGCACACGACCTGCGCCGTGAACGGCCAGAGGCTGAACTGCTGCGAGATCTCGGCGCGTTTGCGGGCCTTGTCCTCCTCGGTCGGCTGGCGCTCGGCCTCGCGGAACAGGTACTCCTGCTGGGCCTCGTCGAAGGTCTCCAGTCCGACGGCCGAGGTTTCGATGTCGAAGACGAGTCGGGGCATGGCGGAAAGCGTTGTACGCCACGACCCGGGGCTTACCAAGACCCAATCCGGCGGGCCCCGGCAGGCTCAGCCTTCGGTCCCGGCCTCCTCGACCATCTGGCGGATGGTCTTGCGGAACGCGGCGATGCCCTCGTCGAAGGCGGCGGAGATCGGCAGCACGGGCGTCTTGCGCACGCGGCGCTTGAAGGCCTTGAGGTTCGCCTCGGCCGGGGGCTCGTCCATCTTGTTGGCGACCACCAGGAGGGGTCGCTCGAGCAGCGACGGGTCGTAGAGCTCGAGCTCCTCGAGCAGGCTGCGGTAGTCGTCCCAGGGGTGCCGGTTGTCGGTGCCGGCCATGTCGAGCAGGACGACCAGGATCCGGCAGCGGGCGATGTGACGCAGGAAGGCGTGCCCGAGGCCGACGTTGCGGTGGGCCCCGGCGATGAGGCCCGGCACGTCGCACACGGTGAGCCGGTGGTAGTCTTCGGGATACTCCACGATGCCCACCTGCGGGGTGAGCGTGGTGAAGGGGTAGGCGGCGATCTTGGGTCGGGCCTTGGAAATCGCCGTCAGCAGGGTGGACTTGCCGGCGTTGGGATAGCCCACGAGGCCCACCTCCGCGATCATCCGCAGCTCGAAGAGGAAGTCACCCTCGTCACCGGCCTCGCCGGGCTGGGCGAACCGCGGGGTCTGACGGGCCGCCGTGGCGAAGTTGCGGTTGCCCAAGCCGCCCCGGCCCCCGTGGCAGAGCACGAAGCGCTGGCCATGCTCGGTGAGGTCGCACACCCGCTCGCCCTTCCGGGCATCGCGCCGCTGGGAACCGCTGAGGCCGTCGTCGTCGTCGTCCGCGCCCAGGTCCAGCTCGACGGCCTGCACGCCCCCGGAATGCCGGATGACCGGCCGGTCGGTGCCGGCGGCGGAGAGGATCAGCGGCTCCTCCGCGTCGTCCTCGCCGCCCTCGCCCTCGCCGCCCTCCCCGGAATCGTCCCCGGCCCCATGGGCCTCCGGCTCCCGGTCCAGACGCCAGACGATGGTCCCGCAGGGCACCTTGATGACCAGATCCTTGCCCGCCTTCCCGTCCATGCCCTTGCCCATGCCTCCCTGGCCGTTCTCGGCGAGCAGGTTGGAGACGAAGAACTGCTGGATCAGGTTGTTGAGGTCGTGGTCGGCCTCGAGGATGACGTCGCCACCCCGGCCGCCGTTGCCGCCGCTCGGCCCGCCCTTTGGGATGTAGGCCTCCCGGTGGAAAGCGACCGCACCCTTGCCCCCGTGACCGGCACGGGCGAACACCTTGACCTCATCGACGAACATGACCTGGAAAATGACAGAACCGATCCGGAAAGCGAGGTTCCCGTCGGCACCCGGGGAGGCCGACAAGACCAAGGCGAGGCCTGCAGGCCTCGCCTTGGAGACTGACCGAGTCCGGGGAGCCGCGGTCGGTCCCGTCCCGGCCGTGGTTCACATCGTTGGGGACCGCGTCGGTGCGTGCCGTGGAGGGCGGTACGGATCCGGGAGCGGATCTTCGGACGAGTTCCGGCACGGATCCAGGGAGTCGTGAACGGTCCGTAGCCATCCATGAAACGCCCCTTGAGCGTTCCAAACCCCGTTGAACGGCCAACCCCTTGAACGGCCCGAGGGCCGAGAACGCCCAAGGATCCAGAACGCCCAAAGATTCGATAAGCCGCGGGGGGACCGGTCAGGCCGCGACGGCCGCCGGCACGATGCTGACGCGGGAGCGGGCCTTGTCGAACTGCACCGTTCCGTCCTTGAGCGCGAAGAGCGTCCAGTCGCGGCCGGTGCCGACGTGGGAGCCGGCCGAGAACTTGGAACCGCGCTGGCGGACGAGGATGCTGCCCGCCGTCACGAACTCGGAGCCGAACGCCTTGACGCCCAGGCGCTTGCTGACGCTGTCGCGTCCGTTGCGGGAACTTCCCTGACCTTTCTTGTGAGCCATAAGCCTGAAAAAAAATGCCTGTCGTTGGGTGGTGCGCCAGGGTCAGCCGTTGATCTCGGTGACCTTGACCACGGTGAGTTCCTGGCGGTGGCCGATCTTCTTGTGGTAGCCCTTGCGGCGGCGCATCTTGAACGCGACGACCTTGTCGCCCCGGATGTGCTCGACGACGTCGGCCTTGACCGTGGCGCCGGCGATGACCGGGGTGCCCACGGTGACGTTGCCCTCCTTGTTGATGAGGAGGACGCGGTCGAAGGTGTGGACCTGGCCCGCGGTGGCGGGAAGGAGTTCGATCTCGAGGGTGTCGCCAGCGGCGACGCGGTACTGCTTACCGCCGGTTTCCAGAACAGCGTACATAAAAACAATCCCCCCGGGAAAGGGGGACGGAGAAAGAACCAAACACCGGTCCGGGTGTCAACGGCCGTTTTCGCTTTTTGTGGCATCGCCACCGTCGAGGGGGAGGGTCGCCGCAAGGCGCCGGGGTCGCCGGAGAACGGCCAGGTCCACACCGTGGGATCGGGGCCCATCCGAAGGCCCGCCCCCGGAGGCGCCGTCGAGCCGGCTGGACTTTCCGGCGCCGGATCGGCCAGCCTTGGGTCCGGGTGTTCGCGTCCCGACCCATGGATCCCTCCCCGAGCCCGTCGCTGCCCGCCCGTCCCGCCCCCGGTTGGCCGGCGGGCGTGTCGATCGTCCCCACCGACCCCGCCCATGCGCCGGCGCTGCGCGAGGCCCTCGGCTCGGTGGCCCGGGAGCGTCGCTGGCTGGCCGCCGTCGAGCCGTTCTCCGAGGCTGAGACCCATGCCTTCCTGGCGATCAACCGGGCGGCCGGGGTCCCGCAGTTCGTCGCCGTGGCCGGCCCGCTCGTGGTCGGCTGGTGCGACATCGTGCGGCTCTATCCCTACCCGGGCTACGAGCACAACGGACGGTTGGGCATGGGGGTGGTCGCGGGCTGGAGGGGGCGGGGCCTTGGCCGGGCCCTGATCGACCGGGCGCTCGGGGCGGCCGCCGGGGCGGGGTTCGAGCGGGTCGAACTGGAGGTCTATGGCTCCAACACCGCCGCCGTGGCGCTGTACCGCGCCTGCGGCTTCGAGGTGGAGGGGGTGAAGCGGGCGATGCGCCGGCTCGACGGACGGGTGGACGACGTGGTCTGCATGGCGCGGCGATCGGTCCCGCCCGAACCGGGCGACGACCCCGGTTTTCCGGGGACTTTGTGAAAAAATTCACAAAAGCCGCTTGCTGCCCGGGGAATCGGAAACATAGTTTGCCATGTCTGCGGGGAACACTCCCCGCCCTTTTGGTTTATGGATGCAACGTCCCAGGCCGTAATCGGCGGCAAGACCACCACCGAGTTCGGGTACAACACGAAAATCGAGGGTGAAGTGGTTCACACCACGGTGGACGCGGCCCTGAACTGGTTCCGCAAGAACTCCCTCTGGCCCATGCCGATGGGTCTTGCCTGCTGCGGCATCGAGCTGATGGCCGTGGGTGCCAGCCGCTTCGACATCTCCCGCTTCGGCTCCGAGGTCATGCGGTTTTCGCCGCGCCAGTCCGACGTCATGATCGTGGCCGGCACGGTGACCTACAAGATGGCCCTGGCGGTCCGGCGCATCTACGAACAGATGGCCGAGCCCAAGTGGGTGATCGCCATGGGGGCCTGCGCCTCTACCGGTGGCATGTACCGCAGCTACGCGGTGCTGCAGGGGGTCGACAACATCCTGCCGGTCGACATCTACGTGGCGGGGTGCCCCCCGCGGCCCGAGGCGCTGCTGGATGCCTTGATGCGCCTGCAGGACAAGGTGTCGCACGAGCCCATCACCCGCGATCTCAAGCGCGATGTCGCCCCGGAGAAGTACGGCCGCATGGGTCTCGAGCTCGGTGCCCACGGCGAGGTCCTCCCGGAGAAACCCTGACCCGATTGCTCTCCCCGTGCCGACCTCCCTCGAACTCGCCGGCCAGCTTCGTGAGAAGTTTGGCGACCTGATCTCCGGGCCCCTCGAATTCCGGGGCGAAGTCACCGTGACCGTGGCCGACGCGGAGCGCATCGCCGAGGTGTGCGCCCATGCCAAGGCGGCCCTGGGCTTCGACCTGCTGCTCGACCTGAGCAGCATCGACAACTACGGCGAGGACCCCCGCTGGACGGTGGTCTACGAGCTTTCCGGCATCGGCCACGGGTGCCATCTGCGCCTCAAGACCCACGTCAGCGAGGAGCGTTCGCAGGTGCCGACCGTCTCGGGCGTCTGGCGCACGGCCGACTGGCACGAGCGCGAGGCCTACGACATGATGGGAATCGTCTTCTCGGGCCACCCCGACCTCCGCCGCATCCTCATGTGGGAGGGCTATCCCTACTTCCCGCTGCGCAAGGACTTCCCCCTGGCCGGCAAGCCCACGGTGCTTCCCGACACGGCCTTCACCCGGCCGGCCCCGCTCGAGGGAGGGCCGTTTGTCACCCTGCCCGGCGGCAGGGATTCCGCGGCCCGTGAACCGCGCGTCCGCACCCCCGAGGAATAGAACCAGCCATGGCGACCCAGACCATCGAATTCAAGGACTCCGCGGCCCGGGCGGTGCAGGCGGCGCAGGCCGGGGGTGCGTCCCCGGGCGACGACCTGCTCGACCTCCACGGCGACAAGCTGGTGCTCAACATGGGCCCGTCGCACCCCTCGACCCACGGGGTGCTGCGCATCGTCATCGAGCTCGACGGCGAGACCATCACCAAGGCTGTGCCCGATGTCGGCTATCTGCACCGGGGTGACGAGAAGATCGCCGAGAACATGACCTACAACCAGTTCGTGCCCTACACGGACCGGTTGGACTACCTTGCGCCGCTGGCCAACAATGTGGCCTACGCGCTGGCCGTCGAGAGGCTCATGGGCATCGACACCCAGCTGCCCCCGCGCTGCCAGTACCTGCGGGTGATCTGCTGCGAGCTGGCTCGCATCTCCGCCCACCTGCTGGGCCTGGGCGCCTTCGCGATGGACATCGGCGCCCTCACGGTGTTCCTGCACACCTTCACCGAGCGCGAGAAGATCTACAACCTGTGCGAGTCGCTCACCGGGGCGCGCCTGACCACCAGCTACACCCGGATCGGCGGCATGACCCGCGATTGCCCTCCCGGCTGGGCGGCCGCCGTGCGCAGGTTCCTCGACGAGGTGGTGGTCAATTTCGACGAGTCCGAGACCCTGCTCACCCGCAACCGCATCTTCGTGGACCGCACCCGCGACGTGGGCGTGATCTCCCGCGAGATGGCCATCGACTACGGCCTGACCGGTCCCAACCTGCGCGGCAGCGGCGTCGACTACGATGTCCGCAAGGCCCATCCGTACCTCGTCTACAAGGACCTCGACTTCGACATTCCCGTCGGCTCGGTGGGCGACTCCTACGACCGGTACCTCGTCCGCATGGAGGAGATGCGCCAGAGCGTGCGCATCATCCGCCAGTGCCTCGACCGGCTGCCCGGCGGCCCCGAAAACGCCGGCAAGGAGCCCGTCAACGTGGCCGACGGCAAGGTGGTGCTCCCGCCCAAGAACAAGGTGCTGACCAGCATGGAGGAGCTCATCCACCAGTTCATGATCGTCACCCAGGGCGTCAACGCGCCGCCAGGCGAGGTCTACTTCGGGGCCGAGAACCCCAAGGGCGAACTGGGTTTCTACATCAACAGCCGCGGGGGCGGCACGCCCTACCGCCTCAAGATCCGCGCCCCGTCGTTCGTGAACCTCGGCATCCTGCCGGCGGTGTTGCCGGGCCACCTCATGAGCGACGTGGTCTCCATCCTGGGTTCCTTCGACTTCGTGATGGGCGAGTGCGACCGATGACCCGACTTCAACGGACTTCAACGATGAGCTTTTCCGTCCCCGCCAGTTTGGAAGCCGAGCTTGACGAGCTCACCACCCACTATCCGGTCCAGCGGAGCGCCTCGCTCATGTTCCTGCACGCCCTGCAGGAGCACTTCGGGTACATCTCGAAGGAGGCCGTGGAGTGGACCGCCCGCAAGCTGGGGCTCCAGCCGATCAATGTGCAGGAGCTGGTGACCTTCTACCCCATGTTCCGTCAGGAACCGCTGGGCCGGACGCAGATCAAGGTGTGCCGCACCCTCAGCTGCGCCCTGGCCGGCAGCGCCGAATTGCGGGAGCAGTTCTGCACCCGGTTGGGCCTCGATGCCCATGCCCATGCCCCGCAGACCACCCCCGACGGCAGGTTCACGGTGGAGTTCGTGGAGTGCCTGGCCAGCTGCGGCACGGCTCCCGTGGTGCTCGTCAACGGGGACCTGCACCACCAGGTGGGCGCGGCCGAGGCCGAGGCCATCCTCAAGAACGGGCAGGCCGCCTGAGGCAGACATGAGCGCCACGGTCCACCATTCCATCGTCCGCGCGGGGGCCCCGGGCCCAGGTGTGGCGTTGCGGTCCCGGCCCGGGTCGGCCGTGGGAGTCTCGTCCGGTGGGACTTCGATCGCAGGGAAGCGGATCGGAGATTATCAGACCGGACAAACTCAGATCGAAAAAACCCGATCGCAGGCAGTCGGGCTCAGCAGAGGAAAGTCGGTCCGGGGGAGTGGTTGCCCGACATGGATTCGAACCATGACAAACAGATTCAGAGACTGTTGTGCTACCATTACACCATCGGGCAGCCGGAACTGAAGTCACGATCTTATTGGGAACTGACGCCGAGTCAAGGAAAGCTATGCCCGAACCCTTCAAACTGATCCTCAAAAACCTCGACGAGCCGGGCTACACCCCGGACATCGGGTGCTATCAGCGCCATGGCGGCTATGAGGCCCTGAAGCGGGCGCTGGCCATGCCGCCCCGCGAGCTGCCCGACGGCAAGAAGCTTAGCCCGCAGGAGGCGCTGCGCGAGGACGTCAAGGCCTCGGGATTGCGCGGTCGCGGCGGCGCTGGCTTCTCGGCCGGCCTGAAGTGGAGCTTCGTGGACCGCCGCAGCGGCAAGCCCATCTACCTCATCTGCAACGCCGACGAGTCCGAGCCCGGCACGTTCAAGGACCGCCAGATCCTTCACAAGGATCCGCACCAGCTCATCGAGGGGATGATCCTCTCCTGCTGGGCCAACGACGTGAAGCTGGCCTACATCTACATCCGGGGCGAGATGCCGCACGGGGCCAAGCTGCTGAACCAGGCGCTCAAGGAGGCCCGTGCGGCCGGCTTCCTCGGCAAGAACATCCTGGGCACCGGCTACGACCTGGAGATCCACGTGCACCGCGGCGCGGGCGCCTACATCTGCGGCGAGGAGACCGGACTCATCGAGTCCCTCGAGGGCAAGCGGGCCTACCCGCGCATCAAGCCCCCGTACTTCCCGGCCGTCCTCGGGCTCTACATGTGCCCGACGATCGTCAACAACGTCGAGACCCTGTGCCACGTGAAGCACATCGTGCTCATGGGTCCGGCCGAGTACGCCAAGCTGGGCACGCCCAACAACACCGGCACCCGGATCGTGAGCCTCAGCGGCGACGTGCGGAGGCCCGGCTACTACGAGATTCAGGTCGGCCGGGTCACGCTGGGCGAGCTGATCTTCGACCAGAACTTCGGCGGCGGGCTCAAGGCGGGCCGGTCGCTCAAGGCGATCATCCCCGGTGGTTCGTCCTCGAAGGTCCTGAAGGCCGGCGAGGTCTTCAAACTCAACCACAAGGGGGCCGACGGTCAGATGACCAAGGTCGACGTGCCGCTGCTCGACCTGCCCTACGACTTCGATTCCCTGCAGCAGGCCGGCACCATGTCGGGCTCGAGCGCCATCATCGTGCTCGACGACTCGCGCAGCATGGTCGAGACGCTGGGCAACCTTTCCGAGTTCTACGCCCACGAGAGCTGCGGCCAGTGCACGCCGTGCCGCGAGGGTGCCCTGTGGCTGGCGAAGGCGACCCACCGCCTCTGCCATGGCGAGGGACGCAAGGCCGACGCCGACTACCTCACCCACATCGCCCAGAACATCCAGGGCCGCACCATCTGCGCCTTCGGCGAGGCGGCCTCCTGGCCGGTCCTGAGCTTCGTGAAGAAGTTCCGCGACGAGTTCGAGGCCCAGGGCGCGGCCGACGAGGCGGCCCACGCGAACGCCCGTGGCTCCGTCCGCCCGGCGGCAGGAAGCCTTCCAACCCACTGATCTCCGATGTCCGCCCCCGCTGCCCCCTCCACGCCCCCGGCCCCCGCCCCCGCCCCGGCGGCCCCGCCGGTCGAGACCATGACCGTGAAGGTCAACGGCAAGACCGTGCAGGTGCCCAAGACCATGCCCGACTGGCAGGGCAAGCCCGCCCCGACGACCATGCTCCAGGCGGCCAGGATCGCCGGCGTGGACATCCCGCACTACTGCTACCACGACAAGCTTCCCGTGGCGGGCAACTGCCGCATGTGCCTGGTGGAGTTCGGCACGCCCATGATCGGCCCGGACCGAAAGCCGGTGCTCAACGAGGACGGCACGCCCAAGATCGCCCGGTCGGTGCTGCCCTACGAGCCGGGCACGGCGCGCGGGGCCATCGCCTGCGCCACGCCCATCTCGCCGGGCATGGAGATTTACGCCGATTCCAAGGCGACCCAGCAGATGCGGGAGTCGGTGCTCGAGTCGTTGCTCATCAACCACCCGCTGGATTGCACGATCTGCGACCAGGCCGGTGAGTGCAAGCTGCAGGAGTACTCGGTGCAGCACGGCAAGGCCGGCAGCCAGTTCGTCGAGGCCAAGGTGCACAAGCCCAAGGCCGTGGACCTCGGGCCGCGCATCGTGCTCGACGACGAGCGCTGCATCCTTTGCACCCGCTGCATCCGCTTCACCCGCGACATCGCCGGCGACGACGCCCTGGGTATCGTCAACCGCGGTTCCTACAACACCATCGGCGCCTTCGAGCCGGGCAGGTTCGACAACAACTACACGCTCAACACCGTGGACCTCTGCCCGGTGGGCGCGCTGACCTCCAAGGATTTCCGCTTCAAGATGCGGGTCTGGTTCCTGAAGGAGACCAAGAGCCTCTGCACCAGCTGCGGCACCGGCTGCAACATCACCATCGGATCCCGCGAGGGGGTCATCCACCGCTACGAGCCGCGCGACAACGACGCGGTCAACGGCCCGTGGATGTGCGACAGCGGCCGGCTCAACTACCGATGGATCGGCCGTGCCGACCGGCTCAAGGAAGTGCTGCGGACCTCCTCTGGCGGCCCGCGCGAGCGCATCACTTGGAATGCCGCCCTCGAGACGGCCGCCGACATCCTGCGGCGGGCTCCCCAGGGCGGCGTGGCCTTCGTGGTTTCGGCCCGTCAGACCAACGAGGAACTCTTCCTGCTCAAGAAGCTCGCCACCCACACCGGCGCCCTGACCGACTCGGTGCCGCGCGAGGGCGATCCCGACCGGCTGCTGGTGAGCGCCGACCGCAACCCCAACAGCAACGGCGTGCGCCTGACCGGCATGGCCTTCACGGAGTTCGGCTTCAACCTCCTGAAGATCGCCGACGGCATCGCCCTGGGTCGCATCCGGACCCTCGTAGTCTTCGGCGAGGACCTCACCCGCGAGGGCCTTGGGCCCGAACTCCTGGCCAAGCTCGACGCGCTGATCGTCAGCGACATCCTGCCCAACGCCACGACGGCCGCGGCCACCCTGCTGCTCCCCGGCGCGGCCCATGCCGAGAAACGCGGCACCTTCGTCAACGTCAAGGGCCGCCTGCAGCGCTTCCAGAAGGCGGTCGAGCCTCCGGGCGACGCCCGGCCCGAGTCGGAGTTCCTGCAGGAACTGGTGCAGGCCGTGACCGGCGAGGAGCCGGCCCGCAGCATCGAGGGGCTCTTCAACCGCATGGCCGCCGGGGTACCGGCCTTCGCCGGGGTCGAGTGGGCCAGGATCGGCGACGCCGGCGTCACGGTGCAACTCTGAGCGACCATGGAAGCGATCAACTACCTCAGTCCGACCGCGCAGATGATCCTCTTCAGCGCGCTGAAGATCGGCGTGGTCTTCGGCGTGGTGATGACGGCCGTCGCCTACGCGGTGCTCGTCGAGCGCAAGGTCTCGGCGTGGATCCAGGACCGCGTCGGTCCCAACCGCACGGCCCCGTTCTTCGTCGACTACCTGCCGGTCATCGGGCCGTTCCTCGTGAAGCTGGGCATCTTCCAGCCGGCGGCTGACGGCCTGAAGTTCCTGCTCAAGGAGGACTTCACCCCGAGCTACGTGCGCAAGGTGTACTTCTGGCTGGCGCCGGCCATCACCGTCATCCCGGCGCTGCTGACCATCGCGGTCATCCCCTTCGGATCCAATCTGGGCGGCCAGAAGATGGTCATCGCCGACCTCAACGTAGGTATCCTCTACACCTTCGGCATCGTCTCCCTCGGCGTCTACGGCATCGTGCTGGCGGGCTACGGTTCCAACTCCAAGTACCCCTTCCTCGGCAGCATCCGCTCCAGCGCCCAGATGATCTCCTACGAGATCGCCATGGGCATGAGCGTGGTGCCGATCTTCCTGCTCACCGAGAGCCTCAACCTGTCGGAGATCATCCGCTACCAGGCCGAGCACGGCTGGATGATCCTCAAGCAGCCCCTGGCCTTCGTGATCTTCCTCATCGCCGCCTTCGCCGAGACCAACCGCCTGCCCTTCGACCTGCCCGAGTCCGAGTCCGAGCTCGTGGGCGGCTACCACACCGAGTACAGCTCGATGAAGTTCGCGCTCTTCTTCCTGGGCGAGTACGCCAACATGATCGCCTCGGCGGCCATGATGGTGACGCTGTTCCTCGGCGGCTGGACGCTGCCGTTCATCGATGCGCTGAACCTGCCGGCCGGGTCGCTCCTGCTGGGCCTGGTGCACATCGGCGTCTTCCTCGCCAAGATGGCCTTCTTCATGGTCGTGTTCATCTGGGTGCGCTGGATGCTCCCGCGCTTCCGCTACGACCAGCTCATGGACCTGGGCTGGCGCCGGTTCATCCCGCTGGCCCTGGCCAACATCGTCGTGACCGCCGTCGTGGTCGCCCTGTTCAACCACTGACCCGCCCCCCATCTATGAGCACCAAAGTCGTTGATCGCGCCCCGCTGACCTTCTACGAGCGCACCTACCTGCCGGCCATCCTCGGCGGCCTCAAGGTCACGGCCAAGCACTTCGCGGACACGGTCTTCAAGGGCAAGGCCGTCACGATGCAGTACCCGGAGGAACGCTGGGTGGTGCCCGAGGGCTACCGCGGCGCGCCCTACCTGGTGAAGGACCAAGACGGGGCCACCAAGTGCGTGAGCTGCCAGCTCTGCGAGTTCGTGTGCCCGCCCAAGGCCATCCGCATCACCCCGCCTGGGTCCGAGGGGCGGCCCGCCGACCGGGCCAACGCCGAGAAGATGCCCCGGGAGTTCGAGATCAACATGCTCCGGTGCATCTTCTGCGGCATGTGCCAGGAGGTCTGCCCCGAGGAGGCCATCTTCCTGCAGAAGGACTACTCGATCACGGGCGAGAACCGTGAATCGATGATCTTCAACAAGGAGAAGCTCCTGTCGCTGGGCGGCACCCACGCCGGCATCCAGAAGTGGAAGCACAAGCTCGAGGAGGCCCGTGCCCAGGAGAGCTTCCCGGTCGAAACCCCATAGCCGTCGCCCAGAGCCCTTACCGGAGAACCCGCCCTTCCCGACATGCCCCAGTTCACCGACCTCCTGTTCTACGCTCTGGCCGGGCTGACCCTGCTCTTTGGCTTCCTGACCGTGCTCAACCCGCTGAGCCGCAGCCCGGTCACCAGCGCCATGTTCCTGGTGTTGACCATCCTCTCGATGGCCGGCCTGTTCGTGCTGCTGCATGCCTTCTTCCTGGCGGCCGTGCAGATCCTGGTCTACGCGGGCGCCGTCATGGTGGTCTTCCTCTTCGTCATCATGCTGCTCGACCTCAAGGAGGATGAGCGCCGCCACTTCAACCAGGTGGCCGTGGGCCTGGGCGGACTCTCCGCGCTGGCCATCGCCGGCACCCTCGTGGCTGCGGTGGTGAAGACCGTGCCGGCCGCGGCGCCGGCCGGTCGCCTCGCCGAGGGGGAGACCAAGGCGCTGGGCCGGCTGCTCTTCGAGTCGCACATCCTGCCCTTCGAAATCCTGTCGCTGCTTCTCCTGGTCGCCACGGTCGGGGCCATCCTGATCACCAAGAAGGACCTCCGCTAGGCCCCTCCCCTCCGCCCGCCGAACCCTCCTCCAGCCTCCCTTCCCGTGATCCCCGGACTCCACCACTACCTGATCGTCAGCGCGCTGCTCTTCAGCCTCGGCCTGCTTGGCGTGGTCGCGCGCCGCAACCTCTTCGTGGTCTACATGGGCCTCGAGCTCATGCTCAACGCCGCCAACCTCGCCCTCGTGGCCTTCTCCCGGTTCCACAACAACCTCAACGGCCAGGTGATGGTGTTCTTCATCATCACGGTCGCGGCCGCCGAGGTGGCCGTGGGCCTGGCGCTCCTCGTGGCGTTGTACCGCAAGCGCCAGACGGCGGATGTGGAGGACCTGACCACCCTGAAACTCTGACCGATTGCCCATGGAACACGCCGCAGCCGCCGCAGCAGCCGCCCAGCACGCCGTCGAATCCGGCTCCAAGGTCCAGGACCTCGCCTGGGCCATCCTCGTCCTTCCCCTGGTCATGGCCTTCGGGACGGCCGTCTTCACCCCGCGTGACCGGATGCTCTCGGCCGCCATGAACATCGGCGGGGTCGTGGTGGCGTTCCTGCTGAGCTTCACCCTCTTCTGCGTCTTCGGTGGCCAGTCGGTGGACGCCACCCCGTTCCACTGGCTGCCGGTCGCCGGCCTGGACGCCCGCATCGGGCTGCATCTCGACGCGCTGTCCACGCTGATGCTCCTGGTCGTCACGGGCGTGGCCTCGCTGGTGATGATCTACTCGACCGGCTACATGCACGACGACCGGTCCTACAGCCGCTTCTTCTCCACGCTGAGCCTCTTCGTCTTCTCGATGCTCGGCATCGTGCTGGCCGACAACCTGCTGATGCTCTTCGTCTTCTGGGAGCTGGTCGGCGTCTCGTCCTACCTGCTGATCGGCTTCTGGTATGAGAAACCCTCCGCGGGCGACGCCTCCAAGAAGGCCTTCCTGACCAACCGCATCGGCGACTTCGGGTTCATGCTGGGCATCCTCGTGGTCTGGAGCCTGGCCGGGACCCTCGACATCGCCGCGCTCAAGGAAAAGCTCGTGGCCAACCCGGCGCTGCTGGGGCCGTGGGCCGGCCTGGCCGGGTTGCTGATCTTCATGGGCGCGATGGGCAAGAGCGCCCAGTTCCCGCTGCATGTCTGGTTGCCGGACGCGATGGAAGGCCCGACCCCCGTCTCGGCCTTGATCCATGCCGCAACCATGGTGGCGGCCGGCGTGTACATGCTCTGCCGGGTGTTCTTCCTCTACACCGCCGCCCCGGGTTGGCCGGCCGTCCTGGGCGTCCTCGACGTCGTCTCCGCCGCCTCGATCATCACCTGCATCGGCGGGTTCACCGCGCTGTTCGCGGCCGTGATCGCCGTGCAGCAGGACGACATCAAGCGCATCCTCGCCTACTCGACCCTGTCCCAGCTGGGCCTGATGGTCATGGCGGTGGGGTTGGGGGCCAAGACTGGCGACGCCTCGGCCTCGATGTACCACCTGGTCACCCACGCCGGGTTCAAGGCGATGCTCTTCCTCGGGGCCGGCTCGGTCATCCATGCCTGCCACCACGAGCAGGACATCTGGAAGATGGGCGGACTTCGCACCCGGATGCCCCGGACCTTCTGGACCTTCCTGATCGGCACGGCGGCGCTGGCCGGCCTGCCGCCCCTGAGCGGTTTCTACTCCAAGGACGAGATCCTCGCGGTCGCCCTCGAGGCCAACCCGATCTTCTTCGGGGTGGGCGTGCTGGTGACCGTGCTGACCACCTTCTACATGAGTCGGCTGCTGCTTGTGGCCTTCCTCGGCAAGCCCCGTGGCGAGGGCGCGGACCACGCCCACGAGTCGCCCTCCAGCATGACGGTGCCGCTTCTGGTGCTGGCGATCCCGAGCGTCATGGTCGCCTGGCTGCCCATCGGCGGGTTCCTCGCCCACCATTTCCAGCCCGGCCACGCGGCCCATGGCGGCGACATCCTCTTCGGCCCGTTCAACCACAATCCGATCGCCGCCTTCTTCGGTCTCGGGGCCGCGATCTTCGGGTTCTCGCTGGCCTACTCGCTCTACGGAAACGGCCCGGCCGCCGACCCGCTGTCCCCGAGGCTGGGCCTGCTGGCCCAGGCCATGCGCCACCGCTTCTACATCGACGACATCTACGACGGCCTCGTGGTGCCCCTGCACAACCTGCTCTCGCAGGTCGCCGACACCATCGACCGCTGGCTCATCGCCGGTCTGGCCGTTCGCGGTCTTGCCGGCGTGGTTGAGATCGCCGGCCGGGCCCTGCGGCTGGTGCAGACTGGCAGCATCCAGACCTACGCCTTCCTGCTGACGGCCAGCGTGCTCCTCATCGTCCTCCTCGCCCTGAAATGACCGCCATGGACTCCCTGACCCCCGTCCTCCTCACCCCGGTCGTCACGGCCCTGCTGCTGCTGCTGGTGCCCGGCAACCTGCGGGTCGTGCTGCGTGCGGTGGCCATCGTCGGCTCGGCCCTCACGGCCTGGACCGCCATCGGCCTCTTCTCCCGCTTCCACCCCGGCGAGGCCGGCCTGCAGTTCGAGTCGATGGTGCCCTGGGTGACGGTGGGGCCCATGAAGCTCGCCTACCACGTCGGGGCCGACGGCCTGAACATCGGGCTCATCCTCGTCACCGGCCTGGTGGGCCTGGCGGCGGTGCTGGTGTCCTGGAACATCGAGCGCCATGTGAAGCTCTTCTACGTGCTGCTCATGCTGATGATCTCCGGCGCGATGGGGGCCTTCGCCTCGCTCGACCTGGTGCTCTTCTACTTCTTCAACGAGCTGGCCCTGGTGCCGACCTTCATCATGATCGGCGTCTGGGGACGGGGCGAGGACCGCAACTGGGCCGCCTTCAAGATTACCCTGTATCTCACGCTCGGCGCGCTCACGGCGCTGGTCGGCCTGGTGGCCTTGTATGTCGCCGCCGGGGCCGACAGCCTCGATGTCACCGTGCTGCAGCGGCATCTGGCCGCCCACCCTCTGCCGGTGGCGGCGCAGGTGTGGATCTTCCCGCTGGTGGTGTTCGGCTTCGCCGTGCTGGTCGGGCTCTTCCCCTTCCACTCCTGGGCGCCGCTGGGCTACGCCGCCGCCCCCACGGCCACGGCGATGATGCACGCCGGCATCCTCAAGAAGGCCGGCCTCTATGCGATCCTCCGGGTGGCGGTGCCCCTGATGCCCGAGGGCGCCAGCCGCTGGCTGCCGCTGGTGGCGGTGCTGGCGATCGGCAACCTGCTGCATTGCGCCTGGGTGGCCCTCCGCCAGAAGGACATGAACCTGCTCATCGGCAACTCGAGCCTCGCGCACATGGGCTTCGCCTTCCTCGGCATCGCCAGCCTGACGGTCATCGGGGTCACCGGCACCGTCCTGCTCATGGTGGCCCACGCGCTCCTGGCGGCCCTGAGCTTCGCCCTCAGCGGCTACCTCGAGACCCAGACCGGAACCCTCGACATGACCCGCATGGGCGGCCTGTTGCGCAGGATGCCCTTCTACGGCACGGCGCTGGTGATGGGCTTCATGGCCGGCTGTGGCCTGCCCGGCTTCGCCAATTTCGCCGGGGAGGCCACCATCCTCTTCGGTGCCTGGAAGGCGCTTCCCCTCCTGGTGGTCATCGCCGCCTGGAGCGGCCTGGTCATCGGGGCCGTGGCCATGCTCCGCGCCTTGCGCGCGGTGCTGCAGGGGCCGGAGAGGCCCGAGTTCGCCCGCGTCGCCGACACCGGGTACTGGCGCCGGCTGCCCTTCGTGGTGCTGCTGGCCGCGATGGTGCTCTTCGGGGTCGCCCCGGGCCTCCTGACCACCCGCATCGAACCTGCGGCAAGGGTCGTGGTCGCGGCCCATCGGGCGTCGTCCCCGGCCGCCCCGGCCGGATCCGAGGCTCCCGCCCCGGCCGCCTCCGCCCACTCCCCGGGCACACCGGCCCAATCCAGACACTGAGCCGTCCAGCCCCGTCCTTCCCTCCATGAATTACTCGCTGATCACCCTGGAACTCCTGGCGGCCCTGCTGGGTCTGGTCGTGCTCGTGGCCGACCTCTGGGTCTCCCCCACGGTCCGCAGGTCCCTTGGACTGGGCCTGGCCGCCGCGCTCTGCTGCCTGCTGGCCTTCGCCATCGGATCGCTGGCCCCGCAGTCGGGCTCGGCCTTCTCCGGCATGTTCGTGGTCGACGACCTCGCCCGATACTTCAAGGGCTTCTTCCTCCTGGCCGGGCTGGCGGTGGTCCTGATGGCGTCCGAGTTCGCCCCCAGGCTCGGGGCCGGGCTCTCCGAGTTCTTCGCCCTCACCGTCTTCGCGCTGGTGGGCATGCTCTTCGCCGCCTCGGCCAACGACCTGGGGCTGCTCTTCGTCAGCCTCGAGCTGGTCACGGTCACCTTCTATGTGCTGAACAGCTTCCAGCGGACCCGCCTGGCCTCGCTGGAGGCCGGCGTGAAGTACCTCATCCTGGGCGGCGTGTCCTCGGCCTTCATGGTCTTCGGCATCGCCCTGGTCTTCGGCATGGCCAACTCCACGAACTTCAACGTCCTGGCCGCCAAGCAGAAGGAACTCGCCGGTTCGGCCGTCTTCCTGGTGGGCCTGCTGCTCATCCTCGTCGGCCTCGGGTTCAAGATCGCCGCCGTGCCGCTCCAGATGTGGGCGCCGGACGTCTACCAGGGCTCGCCCGCGCCCGCGACGGCCTTCCTGGCCATCGGCTCCAAGGCCGCCGGCTTCGTCCTGCTGATCCGGCTCTTCGTCGGGGCGCTCCCGCAGATCACGGCCATGTGGCAGCACCTGTTCGTGGCCATGGCCGCCGCGACGATCCTCTACGGTAGCCTTTGTGCCATCCCGCAGCGCAACCTCAAGCGCCTCATGGGCTACTCGTCCATCGCCAATGCCGGCTACCTGCTGCTGGGGCTGGTCGCGTCGTCGTACACCGGCACCTCGGCCGGCCCGACGGCCATGCTCATTTACCTCGGCGGCTACGCCTTCACGGTGCTGGCGGCCTTCGCCGTGATCAGCGCGCTTGCCAACCATGTCGAGGGCGACGACATCGGCGGGCTCTCCGGCCTCGGCCAGCGCTCGCCCCTCCTGGCGGCCGGCCTGACCACGGCCATCGTGTCGCTGGCGGGCATCCCGCCGATGGCCGGATTCTTCGGCAAGGTGCTGCTCATCCAGGGGGTGCTCGCCGCCGCGCCGGGCCACCCGGAGCTCTATGCGTTGATCGCCGTGGCGGTCTTCGGCGTGGTGCTCTCGCTCTACTACTACTTCGGCGTGATCCGGGCGATCTACTGGGGTGGCCAGTCGGCCAACCTCTCGACCATCCCGGTGGCCCTGCCCACGCGCATCCTGCTCGGGGCCTGCGTGGTCGGGATCCTGGTGCTCGGGGTCTTCCCGCAGGGACTGGTGAAGCTCGCCGACCAGGCCGTGGCGGGCCTTGCCCGACCGGCGGCGACGGCCGCCCCGGTCAAGGCGGCCCACTGAGGTCCCCGGGGTGTCGGGCTGGCTGGCAGGGCCCTCCGGCATCCTCAGCCGCTCCGTCGGCACCGGCAAAATTCCCCCAGCGATGCGAGAGGCCGGCATTCCGCCGGCCCGGGATTCGGCCCCTTCCATCGCGGCTGGTTCGGGGTTAGCCTGGGGACGCTTGAGGATCCTGCGGTCTCCATCCCGATCCGGTGGCCCAGGACTCCACGGCGTGGCGTCCGGGGTCCGGGTGCTGCCCGTCGGCGCGTTGGGGTTGATCCTGCAGCTCGTCCGGTGCCTGGCCGGAGGCGGCCCGGGTGATCTCTCGCCGCCCATGGTGCCCACGGCCGACGCGCTCGCCGACCACCCGGGCCGTCGGGCTGCTTCGATCCATTGCGTGCTCTGCCACGCGCTGCCGAGCCCGTCCGACCTCGACCGCCGGACCTGGAGCCGCGAGCTGCTGCCCAAGATGCGCTACGTGACCGGGGTCGATCCGGCGCCCACCAACGGCTACTTCCGAGACCTTCCCATCCTGCAGGCGGCCGGCTATTTCCCGGGCAGACCGCTGATCCCGCCGGCGGTGTTCGACCAGATCGCCGACTACTACACCCGCGCCGCGCCGGAACGGCTCGATCCGGGCGAGCCGCCCTCCATCGAGGTGGGCCTGCCGCGGTTTCGGCCGGAGATGGCGCCGCACCGGCGCTCCCCGCCGCGCACCCCGATGGTGCGCATCGACCCGGCCGAGGGCCTGATCCTCGCCTCGGACGCCGGCGGGCAGGGCCTCGACGTCCTCGACGGCTCGGGCCGGCTGATCGGGTCCCTGCCGCTGGGCAACATCGCCGTCAGCCTCGCCACGGCCGACGCCCACTGGTTCATCGGGGCCATCGGGCATTTCTTCCCGCGGGAGGAGCCGGTGGGCCAGGTGTTCCGTGTCCACCGCAAGGCCTCGCCCCTGCGCCCCGAGCCGATCCTCTCCGGACTCCCGAGGGTGTCCCACGTGGCCGCCGGCGACCTCAACGGCGACGGCCGCACCGACCTGGTGGTCTGCGCCTTCGGCAACCACCTTGGACGGCTCCTCTGGCTGGAGGCGCGGGCCGACGGCGGGTTCACCGAGCGGGTCATCCTGCCCGAGCCCGGTTGTCTGCGCTCCGAGATCCGCGATTTCAACGGCGACGGTCGACCCGACCTGATGGTCCTGCAGGCGCAGGCGCGCGAATCGCTGCTGCTCTTCCTCAACGAGGGTGGCGGCCGGTTCCGCCGTCAACTCGTGCAGCAGAGGCCGCCGAGCTGGGGCCACTCCGGCTTCGAGCTGGCCGACTTCGACCGCGACGGCCTGCCGGACATCCTCGTCACCAACGGTGATAATGCCGACTTCGACACCTCCCCCAACAAGCCCTACCACGGCGTGCGGATCCTGCGGAACCGCGGCGGACTCCGCTGGGAGCAGGCCTGGTCCTCGCCCCTGCACGGGGCCTACCGGGCCATCGCCCGCGACTTCGACGGGGACGGCGACCTCGACATCGCCGCCATCTCCTTCTTTCCCGACTACGAACTCACCCCGCAGGAGGGCTTCCTCCACTTCGAGAACACGACGCCCGCCGGCGGCAAGGACCTGGCCTTCAAGGCCCAGACCCTGCGGCAGGGCGTCACGGGACGCTGGATCTCCCTCGAGGCCGGGGACCTGGATGGCGACGGCGACGACGACCTCGTGCTGGGCTCCCTCATCGAGATGCCCACCCCGGTGCCCCACAAGCTCAAGGGACTCTGGCGCGAGAAAGGCCCGTCGGTGCTCATCCTCCGGAATCAGACGAGGTGATCCCGGGAGGGGCCGGGGGCATGCGCCGCCGCCGTCGGTCCGGAGGATCCGCACCATGGAACCGGCGGGGGTGCGTCCGCGGAGCCCGGGGCTTGTGTCAAAAGTGAGGACCGACCCCTTTTGGGTTCTTTCTGACGTGCGCGGTGGGGCGGGTTGGCGTTGAATCGCGGGCCTTGGTCATGTCTGTCCCGACACATCCGATCGAATTGTTGCGTTTCAACACCTGCGGCTCGGTGGACGACGGCAAGTCCACGCTCATCGGCCGGCTGCTCTACGACTCCAAGTCGATCATGGAGGACCAGCTGGAGGCGCTCGAGCGCTCGGCGGACCTGAGCGGCGGCGGGCAGATCAACCTGGCCAACCTCACCGACGGCCTGCGGGCCGAGCGCGAGCAGGGCATCACCATCGATGTCGCCTACCGCTACTTCGCGACGCCGCGGCGCAAGTTCATCGTGGCCGACACCCCGGGCCATGTGCAGTACACCCGCAACATGGTCACGGGCGCCTCGACGGCGAACCTGTCGATCGTGCTGGTGGACGCTCGCCAGGGCGTGATCGAGCAGTCGCGCCGGCACACCTACCTCGCCTCGTTGCTGCGCATCCCGCACCTGGTGATCGCGGTGAACAAGATGGACCTGGTGGGCTGGTCCGAGGCCCGGTTCCACGAGATCCGCGAGACCTTCGAGAGCTTCCTGCCGCGCCTCGACATCAAGGACGTGAAGTTCATCCCCCTGAGCGCCCTCAATGGCGACAACGTGGTGGACCCGTCGCCGCACACGCCCTGGTATTCCGGACCGACGCTGCTCGGCCACCTCGAGACGGTGCACATCGCCAGCGACTGGAACCTCCAGGGCCTGCGCTTCCCGGTGCAGTGGGTGAACCGGCCCAACAACCCCACCGACCCGCAGCTGCACGATTTCCGCGGCCTCAGCGGCCAGATCGCCAGCGGCATCGTGCGCCGGGGCCAGCGCATCATGGTGCTGCCCAGCGGCCTCAAGAGCACCGTGCACAAGATCTGGACGCTCGACGGCGAGCTGGAGGAGGCCTTCTGCCCGCAGAGCGTCACGCTGCAGCTCGAGCACGACCTCGACATCAGCCGGGGTGACATGATCGTCGGGCTCGATGCCCTGCCGGGCCTCTCGAACGACCTGGCCGCGCAAGTCTGTTGGATGAACCCGCGCCCCCTGCAGAAGGGCCGCAAGCTCTTCCTCAAGCATTCGACCCAGACCGTTCAGGCGGTGGTGACCTCGCTGGAGAGCCGCATCAACATCCAGGCCCTCGAGGAGGAGCCCGAGCCCGCCGAGCTCGTCATGAACGACATCGGCCGCGTGCGTCTCCGCACGGCCAAGCCCATCGTCTTCGACGGCTACCGCACCAACCGCCTCACCGGGGCCTTCATCCTGGTGGAGCAGGGCACCAACGCCACCGTCGCCGCCGGCATGCTCCAGCCGCCGCTCGAGGCCGTGAAGCCCGAGTACAACGACTTCGCCATCTAGGGCCCGGTCCTCATCTCACGGCCTCCGAGGTTGGTTTTCGGCCCGGTTGGGTCGTCCATTTCGGGATGGCGGGGGGGCGGCCCCGGGGGTTCACTCGCGTCATGGAGACCGCCGACTTCAAGTTCTTCTGTTCGCATTGCGACCAGCCGCTCAAGTGCGAGGTGCGTTTCGCCGGACGGCAGATCCAGTGTCCGGGCTGCAAGCACCTGATCCGCATCCCGAACCCCCCGGCCGGCTTCGGATTCACCCATGTGTCCCCGGAGTCAGGCCGCACCTGGGACACCCACGTGCCGACCCACCGCAAGCCCTGAACCGCCACCCCGGGCACCCCGGGGACCGTCGCCGCGCTCCCCGGAGCCACTCTGACCAACCCATGACGGCCCGCGACCTCTTCGGCCCGTTCCCGGAATCCCTGGCCCGGATCCGCACCCGCGCGCCCGGACCCTCGGGGAAGCTGCCGCTGACCGAGGCGATGCTCCGCGAGGCCCCGAGCGGGGACCTCTTCGGCATGACCCAGAACGCCGGCATGGGATGGAATCCCTCCGAGCTGGGCCGCCGGCAATTCCTCATCCTCAGCACCCAGGGCGGGATCCGCGCCGAGGACGGCCGGCCCATCGCCTTGGGCTATCACACCGGGCACTGGGAGATCGGGCTGCTCTCGTGGGCCGCGGCCGAGACCTTCCGCGAGGGCAGGGCGCTGCCCTTCGCCGCCAGCGTGTCGGACCCGTGCGACGGTCGCACGCAGGGCACGGTGGGCATGTTCGACAGCCTCCCCTACCGCAACGATGCGGCCATCGTCTTCCGCCGCCTCATCCGCTCGCTGCCCCAGCGCGTCGGCGTGCTCGGCGTGGCCACCTGCGACAAGGGCCTGCCGGCGATGATGATGGCCCTGGCCGCCCAGTCGGACCTGCCCACCGTGCTCGTCCCCGGCGGGGTCACGCTGCCCCCGGAGCGCGGCGAGGACGCCGGCACGGTGCAGACCTTGGGTGCGCGGTTCTCGCACGGGCTCGTGACCCTCGACGAGGCGGCCGACCTTGGCTGCCGCGCCTGCGGCACGCCGGGCGGCGGATGCCAGTTCCTCGGCACGGCCGCGACCTCGCAGGTGGTGGGCGAGGCGCTGGGACTGGCCCTGCCGCATTCGGCCCTGGCCCCGAGCGGCGAGCCCATCTGGGTGCAGTTGGCCCGCGACTCCGCCCGGGCCCTCATGGCCCGCGAGGCGGCCGGCCGCGCCACCCGCTCGGTGCTCACCGACGCGGCGTTGCGCAACGCGATGACGGTGCATGCCGCCTTCGGTGGATCCACCAACCTGCTCCTGCACATCCCCGCCATCGCCCATGCGGCCGGCCTGCGTCGGCCCACGGTGGACGACTGGATCGCCATCAACCGACGCACGCCGCGCCTGGTCAGCGTCATGCCCAACGGCCCGACCCATCATCCGACCGTCCGCGCCTTCCTGGCCGGTGGCGTGCCCGAGGTGATGCGGCACCTGCGCGACCTCGGCCTGCTGGACCTCGAGGCCCTCACGGCCACCGGCGACCGTCTGGGCGACATGCTCGAGGCCTGGGCCGGCTCGGAGCGCCGTGCCGTGTTGCGCGAGCGGCTGCGCGAGGCCGACGGCGTCGATCCCGACTCGGTCGTCCTGCCGCCTCCGCTGGCCCGGGAGCGAGGCCTCACCAGCACGGTCACCTTCCCGCGTGGCAACCTCGCGCCCGAGGGGGCCGTCATCAAGAGCACGGCCATCGACCCGTCGATGCTCTCGGCGGACGGGGTCTTCTCGCTCGAGGGTCCGGCCCGGGTCTTCACCCGCGAGCGCGATGCCATCGCCGCCATCAAGGCGGGCCGCATCCGTGCCGGCGACGTGCTGGTGCTCGCGGGCGTCGGCCCGATGGGCACGGGCATGGAGGAGACCTACCAGCTCACCTCGGCCCTCAAGCACCTGCCCTTCGGCAAGCACGTGGCGCTCATCACCGACGCCCGCTTCAGCGGCGTCTCCACCGGTGCGTGCATCGGCCATGTGGGTCCGGAGGCCTTGGCCGGCGGACCCATCGGCAAGGTGCGGGACGGCGACCGGATCCGCGTGCGCATCGACTGCCGGACCCTGGAGGGCTCGGTGGACCTCGTGGGCGATGCCGACGGTCCCTGGGATGACGCGACGGCCGAGTCCGAATTGCGGTCGCGAACGCCCCATCCCGGGCTCGCCCCGCACGAGAAGCTCCCCGCCGACACGCGTCTCTGGGCCGCCTTGGTCCGGGCCAGCGGCGGCACCTGGGGTGGCTGCGTGTACGATGTCGATTCCATCGTTGCGGCGCTCGATCAGGCCCATTGACGGGGTCGTCGCCGGCATTCCCGAAGCCGCGCATGGTCCCATCCGGGCAATGATTCCTGCCCAGCCTGTCCAGAAAACGCCAACCCCCATCCGGCCCGGGGTGGTTTGGAGGCCTCCCCGGCGGTGTCGACCCAGCCAGCCGGGTGCCCGATCCTGATGCCGGCGCCCGCCCGGCACCTCCACGGTGTCGACGCCCGAGCCCGCTGCTGCGAGGTGAAACCTGGATGGTGAATGGTTTTCATCGTTCGGATGAAACCTTCGACCGATTTCTTCGGGTGCCAACCCGCCTGTCGGCATCCGCTGCGCTAGCACGGTGGCAGGAATGAGTCGTGTCACCGCCAGCCCGCTGGAACGGTCCCGGTCCCGCCATGCCGTCGGGTTTTCGGAGATCCGGGTGGGTTTCGTCCCGTTGAACGACTGCGCGCCGCTGATCGTCGCCCAAGAATACGGGCTCTTCGCACGACAGGGCCTGCAGGTCCGCCTGAGTCGGGAGCTGGGTTGGGCCTCGATCCGAAGCAAGCTGGCCAACGGTGAGTTGGAGGCGGCCCATGCGCCCTGCGGCCTGCCCCTGCACCTGAGCCTGGGCCTCGAAGGGCTCCCCACGCCGTGCTGCACCGCCCTGGTGCTCAATCTGAACGGCAATGCCATCACCCTGGCGCGTCGGTTCCATGATGATGGGGTCCACAGCGCCGAGGACCTCGCCCGGTGGGTCGTCCGCCGTCGAGGGGGTCCGATCACCCTGGGCACGGTCTCGACCTGCTCCACGCACTCGCGATTGCTCCGGGGATGGTTGTCGACGGCGAACATGGTCGAGGGTCGCGACTATCGGCTGGTCGTCGTGCCCCCCAGGCAAATCCTCACGGGCCTGAGTTCCGGGCACCTGGACGGGTATTGCGTCGGCGAACCCTGGAACTCCGAGGCCGTGCTGCGCGGATTCGGATACTGCCCGGCCACGAGCTGTTCGGTGGCGCCGCGTCACCCGGAGAAGGTGCTGGCGGTCCGAGGCCAGTGGGCCGACGACGAACCCGAACAGCATGAACGGTTGGTCGCGGCACTGCTGGAAGCCTGCTGCATCTGCGACCTGCCCGGGGAGGCTGACACGGTGATCGCGCTGCTCTCACGCCCGGAATTCCTGCACCTGCCCGCCGAGTTCATCCGGCCGGGTTGGACCGGGGTGATCCCCACCTCGCCGGGCAGGTCCTGCACTCTCCCGGAGTTCAACTGCTTCCACCGCTTCGACACCAACGAGCCCAGCCCGGAGAAAGTGCATTGGATCCTCCGTGAACTCTACGGGGACCGGCCGACCGGGCCCATCCGGCCCGCGTGGCTCGGTTCGGTCTTCCGCATGGAGGTCTACGAGGCCGCGCGCCGCCGTCTTTCCAAGTCCGCTTCCCCGCACAAACCCCTCCCCAATCCCCATGAACCCCAGACCCTGTCGGCCTGAAACCACCCGTCGTCACTTCCTCCGCACCACCGTCGCCGGATCCCTGCTGGCCGGCCTCCCCGCCGGCTGGACCGGTTCGGTGTACGCCGACGACTCGCCGGAGTCGCCGAATTTGCGCTTCGGGATCATCGCGCTGACCGATTGCTCCCCGATCGTCATCGCCCACGAGAAGGGGCTCTTCAAGAAACACGGCATCCAGTCCTCGATCTCGAAGGAGGCCAGTTGGGCCGTCATCCGGGACAAGCTCCAGACCGGCGACAACCAGGCCACCCACATGCTCATCGGCATGCCCATCGCATCGACCATGGGGCTGCTGGGCTCGGCCAAGAAGCCCATGGTCTTCCCCTGGATCCTAAATCGCAACGGCCAGGCGATCACCCTCAAGTCCGAGTTCCTCGGCAAGGTGCAGGAGGATCCCAAGGCGCTGAAGCCCTTCGTCGAGAAGGCCAAGTCCCTGGGCGAACCCATGACCTTCGCCATGACCTTCCCGCCGGGGACGCATGCCATGTGGTTGCGCTACTACCTCGCGGCCGGAGGCATCCATCCCGACAAGGACGTCAACCTCATCACCATCCCGCCGCCACAGATGGTCGCCAACATGAAGGTGGGCAAGATGGACGGCTTCTGTGTCGGCGAGCCGTGGAACGCCCGTGCGGTCAGCGACAAGATCGGCTTCACCGCCATCACCACGCAGAAGCTCTGGAAGGACCATCCCGAGAAGGTCTGCGCCTTCCTGGCCGAATACGCCGACAAGAACCCGAAGACCGTGAAGGCCGTGCTCAAGGCCCTGCATGAGGCCTCGGTGTGGCTCGATGACCTGGGCAATCGCCCGGAGCAGTGCGACATCGTCAGCAAGCCCAGCTACGTGAACTGCCCGAAGGACGTGATCCTCGGACGGCTCCTGGGCGACTACGACCTGGGAGACGGCCGGAAGTACAAGGATCCGTTCCCCATGATCTTCCACGAGCGCAACTGCAACTACCCCCAGCCCAAGTATGTGGCCTGGTGGCTCAGCCAGTTGCGGCGTTGGGGGATGGTCGCCGGCGCTCCCGACTATGCCGGCATCGCCGCGAAGGTGGCGCGCGCCGATCTCTACGAGGCGGCCATGAAGGAGATCGGGGTCGTCCATGGCGGGCGTGACGATCGCCCCGAGACGCTCTTCGACGGCATCCCCTTCGATCCCGCACAGCCCGAGGCCTATGCCCAGGCCTTCGCGGTGAAGAACCTCAAGGGCTGACCCCTCATGAAGAAGATCCATTGGGAATCGGTGGTGATGCCGCTGGTGGGCATCGCCCTGACCCTGCTGGCCTGGCAGATGATCTCGGGCCGGACCGTGACCCGGAGCCTGGCCGACGGGACGGTCGAGGAGGTCAAGCTTGGCTGGGTCCAGGACCTGCCCGGTCCGGTCCAGACCTGGGAGAAGACCCGCAAGTACGTCGTGGAACCCTTCGCCAAACGCGAGGAACTCGACCAGGGAATCCTTAGGTTCACGTGGTACTCGCTGGTGATCGTGGCCAAGGGCTATGCCATCGCCCTGGTCCTGGGAACCCCGATGGGATTCCTCCTGGGCCTCTCGGCCACGTTCTCCAAGATGTTCGACCCGATCATCCAGGTCCTGCGACCGGTGTCGCCCCTGGCGTGGATGCCGCTGGGGGTGGTGCTCTTTGCCAATGCCGGCAAGAGCGCCAACGAGTTGGCGGCACTCTTCACCATCGCGGTCTGCGCCATGTGGCCGACGGTCCTCAACACCGCGGTCGGGGTGCGGGCCATCCCGCAGGACTACCTGAACGTAGCCCGGGTCCTGAAGCTCTCCCGGACCCAGACCCTGTTCCGGATCATGATCCCGGCGACGCTGCCGTACATGTTCACCGGCTACCGACTGAGCCTGGGCATCGCCTGGTTGGTCATCGTGGCAGTCGAGATGCTGACCGGTCGCATCGGCATCGGGAACTTTCTCTGGAACGAATACAACAACGGCCTCTACACGAGCATCGTCCTCTGCATCGTGACCATCGGTCTGGTCGGCTTCTCGCTCGACCGGGCCATGAGCCTTCTGGAGCGCCGCTTCAAGAGCATCCTCTGAACCGATTCCCATGTCTTTCCTCGTCATCAACCAGGTTTCCATGGGGTTCGGGCCGCCTGAGGCACGCCGGGAGGTGCTCAGCGGCGTGGACCTCTCCGTGGAGCAAGGCGAGATCATCGCCATCGTCGGCTACTCCGGTGCCGGCAAATCCACCTTGCTCCATCTCGTCTCCGGACTGCTCAAGCCCGACACCGGCAGCGTCCGCCTGGATGGTCGCATCATCGAAGGCCCGGGCCCCGACCGCGGGGTGGTCTTCCAGAACTACAGCCTGCTCCCCTGGATGACCGTGGCCGAGAACATCCGCCTCGCCGTGGATTCGGTCTTCCCCGGGTGGACCGAGGCACAGCGCGCCGAGCAGGTGGATCGTCACATCCATCTGGTCAATCTCACACCGGCGCGGGATCGGCGTCCCGGGGAGTTGTCCGGAGGCATGCGTCAGCGCGTGTCGGTGGCCCGGGCCTTGGCAATGGATCCGCAGATCCTCCTGCTCGATGAACCGCTGGGCGCGCTCGATGCCCTCACGCGGGGGACCCTTCAGGACGAGATATCCCGCATCTGCAGGGCCTCGGGCAAGACCGTCGTGCTGATCACCAACGATCCCGACGAGGGGATCCTCATGGCCGACCGGATCATCCCGCTCAGTGCCGGCCCGGGGGCCACCCTTGGCCCGTCGTTCCCGGTCGTCCTGGATCCCACGCGCGACCGGCGCGCCCTCAACCACGATCCCCATTTCAAGGAGCTCCGGGCCGAGGTTGTCGCCTGGTTGCTGGGCCCGGGGGCCCGTCCGGCGGTCTCCGTCTCCCGCAAGTTGATCCTGCCGGACCTCGAGCCGGAGGACCTCGAGATTCCGAAGCCCCTGATCGGCGGTCGCCGCCGGCCGCGGAGGCGATCCGAGGAGCGTCGCGAGACGGTCGACCTCAACCCCTAGGCACCCATGGCCGACCACGTCGAGATCTCCCACCTCAGCAAGGTCTTCCCGACCCCCAAGGGTCCGCTGCGTGTGGTGAAGGACTTCAACCTGCGCATCCGGCAGGGGGAATTCGTCTCCCTCATCGGCCATTCGGGGTGCGGCAAAAGCACCGTCCTGTCGATCCTGGCCGGGTTGAGCGAGGCTTCGGCCGGCGGCATCGTCCTTGCCGGTCGTGAGCTCACCGGCCCGGGCCCGGACCGCGGGGTCGTGTTCCAGGCCCCCAACCTGCTCCCGTGGATGAGCGCCCTCGAGAATGTCCTGCTTGGGGTCGACCAGGTGTTCTATACCGCCTCGCGTGAGGAACGCCGCCAGATCGCCGAGTACTACCTGACGGTGGTCGGATTGGGCGAAGCCCTGCATCAGCTTCCCTCCGAACTGAGCCAGGGAATGCGCCAGCGGGTGGGCATCGCACGGGCCTTCGCGCTGTCGCCCAAGATGCTGCTGCTGGATGAACCCTTCGGGATGCTCGATTCGCTCACCCGCTACGAGCTTCAGCAGGTGCTGCTCGACCTCTGGAACCGAACCCGACTCACCGCTCTCATGGTGACCCATGACGTCGACGAGGCGCTCTTCCTGTCGGATCGCATCGTGATGATGACCAATGGCCCCGAGGCGGAAGTAGGGGAAATCCTGCACGTTCCCTTCGCTCGCCCGCGCCGCCGTCAGGAGTTGCTCGAGGATCCGGAATACTACCGCCTCCGCGAGCAACTCATCGAGTTCCTCCATGTGCGTGCCTACACCCTCAAGGGGCAGACTCCCCGCGGGCGTGCCACGGACGGAGACCACGGTTCGCCTGCCGCCGCTTCGCCTGCTGCGCCTGTCGCCGCGTAACCAGGACAGCGCCCGCATTTCCAAGGCCCAAAGTCCAAACCATAACCCAAACCGCATCCTCCCCCCAATGAAACCCTCCGCGACGGTCCTCCGCCTGGCCGCCATCACCAGCCTCGCCTCTCTGGCCCTCACCCCCGGCGCCGCCAACGCCGGTCCTCCCAGTCCCGACTGGGGGGTGACCACGCCGGTTGCCCCGTCGCCCGCCGGCTACATCAACGACTGGCTGCGGCAGGACAATCCGTACCTCTCCTCCTGGAACCTCGGCGCGCTCTATTGGGGTCGCTATGAGATCAAGCAGAATGGCGGCTTCACCGGCCCCGGATCCCTGGCGGACTTCCGCACCGACACCGACAACGACAACAGCTATCTGCTCCAGCGGGTTCTCATCCGAGCAGGCTATACCGGGCGTTGGTTCGAGGTCTTCGCGCAAGGCCGCTCCAGCACCGTCACCGGCGACGACCGGTCCAGCACGGGCAACGGCGTGACCCAGGCAAGGACCCTGAACGGGGTTGCCATCCCGGCCTATCCGGCAGCGTCGGCGGGCAAAGGCAGCAGCCCCGAGTCGGACGGTCCCATGGACCTTCAGCAAGCCTATGTCTTCCTTGGCAACCACAAGGAGTTTCCCGTGTCGCTCAAGGTGGGGCGCCAGGAACTGCTCCTCGGCGAGCAACGGATCGTCGGTCCGCTGGCCTGGAACAACATCGGCCGGCAATGGGATGCGGCCAAGGTGCGCTGGCAAAACCCGTACTTCGCCGTGGAGGGATGGAGCTCGATGGTGGTGATGCCCGACGACAACGGCTTCAACCGATCGAACCCGGACGAACTCTTCTCGGGGCTGCACCTCACCACCAAGGCCATCCCCAAGACCTGGACCGAGCTCTACTTCCTGAGCCGCAATGCGGGGCGCGATGCCAATGCCGGGAACCGGGGGTTGACTCCCGCACCCTTCCGGCCGCCGGAGGCGCAGGACATCTACACCGCAGGCACGTATGTCCGCAGTTCCACCAACGACTGGGTCAACGTCGACTGGGGGGCCCAGGCCTACTACCAGTTCGGCAACTTTGCCGACGCCCGGGAAGCCGCCGGAATGGGTCCGCGGAGGGAGCATCGCGCCTGGGCCGGGGTCATCTCCGGCGGATACACCTGGAAGGAATCGGAGCTCCAGCCGCGCCTCGGCCTCGAATACAGCGTCGCCAGCGGTGACAACAACCCCACCGACGGCACCCACGAGACCTTCGTCCACCTCTATCCCACCGGCCATCTCTTCTACGGCTACGCCGACTTCGCCTCCTTTCAGAATCTGCACAACGTGCGCCTTCGCAGTTCCCTGCTCGCCACCCCCCGGTTGCGCGTCCAGCTCGAAGGTCACCTGAAGTGGTTGGCGACGGCCAACGACAACTTCTACAACGTCGCTGGGCTCCCCCGGGGTGGCATGACCTTCCAGGGCGCCGCTGCCCGCGGGACCGGTTACGGAATCAATCCCGACGCCGGTTCCTTTGTCGGTTCCGAGATCGACCTTGTGGCCACGTGGCAGGCCAGCAAATACCTCGTGCTCGAGGCCGCCTATTGCCGCTTCCTCCGGGGTGACTACATCCGGGACTCGCTCTCGAAGGTGGGTTCACAGGATGCGGACTACGTCTATGTGCAGGCACAGGTGAACTTCTGAGTCGCGAACCTGAACACCCGCATGAACATCGTGCCGGAAACTGCTCCGTTCAGCCGGGAGCAGCGCGCATGGCTTAACGGGTTCCTGGCCGCCTCGCTCTTCGATCGGTTGGGATCCGCAGTCCCGGGGACCGTTCCCGATGCGCCGCCGCCGGTCGCCCCGTCGCGACCACTTTGGATCGGATTCGGGTCGCAGACCGGTTCCGCCTCGGGACTGGCCAAGAAGGTGGCAAAGGCGGCCGAGTCCAAGGGGTTCCTGGTCACGCTGCGGGAGCTGGACAGCATCAGCCCGGATGAGCTCTCGGGATTGGAGCGCCTGCTGGTGGTGTGCTCGACCTGGGGCGATGGTGAACCGCCCGACAATGCCGCCGGATTCTGGTCCCGGCTGAGTGAGGGTGCGGCTCCGCGGTTGGGGTCCCTCCGGTATTCGGTGCTTGGCCTGGGCGATCGGAACTACGCCGATTTCTGCGGTGCCGCCCGCAGGATCGATGAGCGCCTGGAGGCCCTGGGCGCCCGGCGCGTGGCGCCCCGCGCCGAATGCGACGGCGGGGATCGGGCTCCGTTCACGGCCTGGATGGAGGCCGTGTGGCCCTCCCTCGACTCGGTCGAACCGGTCGACGCGCCTCCCTGCGTCGTGTCGCCGATCCCTGGCCCTACCGTGGGGCCGGGGTCGGGCCCGAGTCCGGAGACACCGGCGGCCGCCAGTCCATGGACTCGCCGCCATCCCTATCCGGCCCGCCTGCGGGTGGCCCGACGACTCAATGGCGAGGGATCGTCCAAGGATACACGGCACATCGAGATCGAGCTCGACGATGCTTCTTTCGTGTACGAAGCGGGTGACGCCTTGGGGGTTCAGCCGTCGAATGATCCGGCGCTGGTCGACGGGATCTTGGAGGCCCTCGGTCTCGATCCGACGGTGTCGGTGGGGCTTGGCCCGACGGTCCCCGCCGAATCGACCACTCTCGCAGAGGCCCTCACGAACCGGTGGGTGCTGACCCAGCCATCGCCGGCCCTCTTGAAGCGTTTGGCGGAGCTGGCCCCCGGTTCCCTCATCGCCTCCCTTTTGGAGCCGTCCCGGCGCCCCAACCTTGAATCCTGGATGGCCGGGCGCGACGTGCTGGACGCACTCCGATCGGCTCCCGAGGCCCGTCTCGATGCCGTGGAATTGGGCCCGCTGCTGCGGCCGCTCCAACCCCGCCTGTATTCCATCTCTTCCTCCCCGAAGGCGCACCCCGGTGAGGTGCACCTCACGGTGGGGACCGTCCGCTACGAAGCCCATGGTCGAGCCCGGCTTGGAGTGGCTTCGTGTTGGCTGGCCGACCGGGTGATCCCGGGAGTGACACCGGTCCCGGTCTTCGTCCAGGTCAGTCGCCATTTCCGGCCGCCCGGCGACCCGTCACGGCCCATGATCATGGTGGGCCCCGGCACCGGGATCGCCCCGTTCCGCGCCTTCCTGCAGGAGCGGCGCGCCATCGGGGCCACCGGGAAGCACTGGCTCTTCTTCGGCGATCAGCGCCGAGCCACCGATTACCTGTATTCCTCGGAGTTGGACCCGCTGCATCAAGACGGGTTCCTCACCCGGCTCGATCTGGCCTTCAGTCGCGATCAGGAGTCCAAGGTCTACGTCCAGGACCGCATGCGGGAGCAGTCCCAGGCCCTGTGGCAGTGGCTGGAGGAAGGGGCGCATTTCTACGTCTGCGGCGATGCGCGACGGATGGCCAAGGATGTCGAGGCGGCGCTCCGGACGGTGATCCGGACCGCGGGAGGTCGCACCGAGGAAAAGGCCTCGGAATACCTCGAGCGCCTTCAGTCCGAGGGGCGCTACCAGAAGGACGTGTACTGAAGACGCTCGATCCCGATGAACCCCACCCCATGAGCCTCCCGTTCCAACAGGTCTCCGGACAACCGCTCGACGCCGAGCAGACCGCCTACCTCGAGGGCCTCTTTGCAGGTCTCCGCAATCGCGGTCTCGGCTTCGGCGACCTCGTGCCGTCGAGCCCGCTTCCTGTCGCCGCCGTGGCGGCGGCTTCGGACCTTTCCGAGTTGACCGACCAGGAACGCATCAAACGGGAGTTGCACCCGCTGGACGCCTATTCGCTCCTGCTGCAGCACGCGGCTTCCGACCAGGCGCCCGATCCCGACAACGCGTTCCGCTTCAAATGGCAGGGGCTCTTCTACATGAGCCCGATGAACGAGGGGTACATGGCCCGTCTCCGCATTCCGGGAGGCCAACTGACCTCGGCCCAGCTCCGGGAGATCGCCGCCGTGACCGACAGCCTCACCACCGGCTACCTGCAGATCACCACCCGGGCGAATCTCCAGGTGCGACACCTCCGATTCCGGGACGCACCGGAATTCCTGAGACGCATCCAGGCGGTCGGCCTGCACACCCGGGGCGCCGGAGCCGACAACATCCGCAACCTGACCTGCGATCCGACCAGCGGTCTCGATCCGTCCGAGCGCCTGGAGACGCTGCCCCTGACCCTCCAGCTGGGGCAGCTCATACTGAACCACCGCGAGTTCTACGATCTGCCCCGGAAGTTCAACATCGCCTTCCATGGAGGCGGATCGATCCCGACGGTGGAGGACACCAACGACATCGGATGGAAGGCCGTGCGGGTCTGGTCGCCTGCAGAGCTCCAGGCCGAGGGTGTCAGCGGCTTCCGGCCTGGAGATCTCCTGACGGACGTCGTGCCCGCGGGGTTGTACTTCCGATGTCTGCTGGGCGGGGCCACCGGTCACAAATCCTTCGCGCGGGACCTGGGTGTCTTGGTGACGCCTTCCGAAGTGATCCCAGTCACTGCGGCCATGCTCCGGGTTTATCTCGCCCATGGCGACCGGACCGACCGCAAGCGTGCCCGGCTCAAGCATCTGCTCGAGCATTGGACGCTGGATCGCTTTCGAACCGAGACGGAGACGCGGTTGGGACGTGCCTTGATGGGCATACCCCCGGGCTCCGAGGCTGCGGTCGCGGCCAGTGACTCGGCTCCCGCCAGCCAGCACCCGCACCTGGGGGTTCACCAGCAGCGACAAGCCGGCCGATATTGGGTGGGTGTCGCGGTGCCCGTGGGGCAGATCACCTCCAGGCAACTGCGGCGTCTGGCCGAGTTGGCCGAGTTGTACGGGAGCGGCGAGGTCCGGCTGACCGTGTGGCAGAACCTGATCGTGCCGAACATCCCCGAGGCCTACGTCGAGACGGTGAAGAAGGCCCTGGTGAAGATGGGTCTCGATTGGAGGTCCAGCGCGCTTCGGGGGGGATTCATCGCCTGCACCGGCAATCGGCATTGCCGGTTCGCCGCATCCGACACCAAGGGCCACGCCCTGCAATTGATCGAATGGCTCGACTCCCGCGTGAGCCTGGACCAACCGGTGAACATCCACCTTACCGGATGCCCGAACTCCTGCGCCCAGCATTACATGGGCGACATCGGGCTCCTGGGCACGCAACTCAAGCGCGGGGGGCAGGCCCAGGAGGCTTACCATGTCTTCGTGGGAGGGGGATTCGGTTCGCGGCAGGCGATCGGGCGTGCGGTGTTCCAAGGGGTGATCGTCGAGGAATTGGGTCCGCTGCTGGAGCGCATGCTGAAGGTCTATCTGCGCGACCGGCAACCGGGAGAAACCTTCCAGGGCTTCACCTCGAGGCATGACCTTGGACGACTCCAGGAGTTGTTCTCGGAGAGCCCGAATCGCCCTTGAGCCCTTGTCCCCACCGGTGACCCCCCCATCACCATCGTCCGCAGCCACCGTTCCGGAGGATCCTCTTGAGACGTTGGTGGACGCGTTCGTGGCCGAGCAGCGGCGACTGACCGCCGTCGAGCGCTTCAGCCAGCGCCAGGCCGATGCGCGCGCCCCGTTGCTGGAGCAGCGCTACCGGGCCCTCTTGCCGGCCACCCCTCCCGGGCCCGGGGAGCAGTACGCGTTCGAGGTCGACCTCGACCAGTGCTCCTCCTGCAAGGCCTGCGTCGTGGCCTGCCATTCGCTCAACGGGCTGGAACCCGAGGAATCCTGGCGCGAGATCCGCCTCATGGTCGCTTCCCGTCCGGTTCCCCAAACCCCCCGCCCGGAAGCGGTGACCCTGGCGGTCACGTCCGCCTGCCACCATTGCGTGGATCCCGGTTGCCTGAAGGGCTGCCCGGTGCTGGCCTACGAGAAGGATCCGCTCACCGGCATCGTCCGCCATCTCGACGACCAGTGCATCGGGTGCAGCTACTGCATCTTCACCTGCCCGTACGAGGTGCCGAAGTTCTCGGAATCCCGGGGCATCGTGCGCAAGTGCGACCTGTGCCAGGGACGACTCCAGGCGGGGGAGGCCCCGGCGTGCGTGCAGGCCTGCCCCAACGAAGCCATCCGGATCACGCGTGTCCCGGTGGCTGCGACGATCGATCGATGTCGAGGAGAGGCGTCGACCGCCGGCCATCGCGACGGCGGATGCTCCCTGCCCGGGATGCCCCCGGCCTCGATCACCGTGCCCTCGACGGTGTACCGCTCGAGGCGCCCGATGGATGGACTGGAGTCCCGCCCCGTGACCGGGACCCCGTGCCGGAGGGACGCCCATTGGCCGTTGATCGCGATGCTGGTGCTCACCCAATGGGGGGGCGGAATCCTCGCCGCAGTGGCCCTGGGGACGGGGATGTCCGGGCGGATCCCCACGGGGAGGGACGCCGCGGTGGCCGCGCTGGGTTGTCTGTGGGTCCACGCCGGATTGATCGCATCGGTGTTCCACTTGGGACAACCGCTCAAGGCTTGGCGCATCTGGATGGGCTGGAAGACCAGTTGGTTGAGTCGCGAGGCGCTGGCTCTGGGCGCGTTCTCTTCGGTCTCGCTGCTCTTCACCGGGTGGATCGCGGGGCTGGCCTGGGTGCCGGCATTCCCGGCTCCGCTGCGGGGGTTCCAGGGTGTCGCCTCTGGTCTGCTGGTGCTCCTGGTCCTGACGACGGTGGCGCAGATCCAGGTCTACGTTGTCACCGGTCGCGCAGGGTGGCGCTCACGGCGCACCGGTCCGCGGTTCGCCGGAACCGTCCTGATGGGGTGGGGTGTGGGCTGGGGTCTGATGGTTGGGCCTTCGTGGGTATCGATCCTCGCCCTGCTGCTCCTGACCGGGTTGTCGATGTTCGAGCGCTGGCGGTTCTTCGCCGGGGGATTCCTGGCCGATGTCGATTCCCGCGACCAAGAGAGACCATGAATCTTCCGCGAATCCCCTGGAGGGCCTGGGATGGGCCGTTGACCACCGACCTGGCCCGGGTGCCGGGCGGGTTTGGATTGGGCCAGGTGCCCGCCCGCCTGAAGCCCGACGCAACCACGGGAATTGTCTGTGGTTACTGCGCCACCGGGTGTGGCCTCACGGCCCACTTGGTCAATGGCGAGGCGGTCAACCTCAGCCCGGATCCGCGCTTTCCCGTGAACCAAGGCATGGCTTGTCCGAAGGGTTGGGAGGCCTTGGCCGCCTTGGATGCCCCGGACCGGGCCACGACGCCCCTGCTTCGGAATCCCGCCACCGGTGCGATGGAACCGGTGGTCTGGTCCAAGGCTCTTCATGCCTTCGTGTCGCGGATGAAATCGGTGCAACAGAACTGGGGGCCGCAATCCATCGCCTTCCTGAGCACCGGCCAGATCTGCACCGAGGAGATGGCGCTGCTGGGCGCCCTCTTCAAGTTCGGCATGCGCGGTCTGCATTGCGACTCCAACACGCGCCAGTGCATGGCGACGGCGCATGTCGCCTACAAGCAGAGTCTGGGCTTCGATGCCCCGCCCTACACCTACGCCGATTTCGAGGAGTCGGATTGCCTCGTGTTCGTGGGCTCCAATCCCGCGGTCGCGCACCCGATCCTGTGGCAGCGGGTGCTTCAGAATCGGCGTTCGCCGGAGATCATCGTGCTGGATCCCCGTCGGACGGAGACCGCCATGGGCGCGACCCTTCACGTTCCGCTGGCTCCGAAATCCGACCTCGTCCTGCTCTATGGCGTGGCCTCGGCGCTGATCCGTCGGGGGGCGGTGGATCGCGCGTTCATCGAGGCCCACACCCGGGGCTTCGAGGCGTTCGCGGCCGCTGTCAGCGACTTCACCCCGGAACAGGTGTGCGCCGAGGCGAAGATCCCGCTCGATCTGTTCGAGACGCTGGTGGAGCGCATCGCGACCCGGCCCCGGGTCTCGTACTGGTGGACCATGGGGGTGAACCAGGGGCACGAGTCGACCCGCACCGCCCAGGCGATCATCAACCTGGCGTTGATGACCGGGCAGATCGGCAAGCCCGGGACCGGGGCCAATTCCATCACCGGCCAATGCAATGCCATGGGGTCTCGCCTCTTCTCCAACGTGACCAACCTTTTCGGCGGGCGCGACTTCGCCGATCCGGCCGCCCGGCTCGAGGTGGAATCGCTCCTGGGGCTGCCGGCGGGCACCGTGCCCTCGGAGAATTCCTGGGCCTATGACCGCATCGTCGACGGGATCGAGTCGGGGGCGATCCGCGGCCTTTGGATCATCGCCACGAACTCCTCCCATTCCTGGATCCAGCAGCGCCGGTTCAACGAGTTGCTGGGTCGTCTGGAGTTCCTGGTGGTCCAGGATCTGTACACCACCACCGAGACCGCCCAGCGTGCGGACCTGCTGTTGCCGGCGGCCGGTTGGGGGGAGAAGGAAGGAACGTTCATCAACAGCGAACGCCGTCTGGGGTTGGTAAAGCGAGTCCGTCGGCCCCCCGGGCAGGCGTTGTCCGACTTCCACATCTTCCGCCTCATTGCCGAGGCGTGGGGATGCGCCGACCTGTTCGCGGACTGGCAGACACCCGAGGCGGTGTTCGGTCTCCTGAAACGATTGAGTCGAGGCCGGCCGTGCGACATCACGGGCATCGACGGGTACCGTGCCATCGATGCCTTGGGCGGGATCCAATGGCCCTTCTCCCAGGCGATGCGGGATCATGTCCTCGACCCTGTCTCCGATGCGTCGCTGGCGACCCTTCCGGAGACCCGGGCGGCCGGGATCCGTGAGCGGCGGCTCTTCGCCGACGGGTGTTTTCCGACCTCCGATGGCCGCGCCGTGTTCCATCATTCGCCTCCGACGCCGGTGCCCGAGCCCACCGATCCGGAATACCCTTGGATCCTGTTGACGGGTCGCGGGACGAGCTCCCAGTGGCATACGAACACCCGGACCTCCAAATCACCGGTTCTCCGTCAGCTCTATCCGGAGACCTGCTACGTGGAGATCCACCCCGACGATGCGGCCCGGCTAGCGCTCCATGAAAAAGGGCGGATCCGTGTGCGCTCCAGGCGTGCCGAACTGGTGGCCGATGCCTGGGTCACGCCCGCCGTCCAACCCGGGCAGGTATTCATCCCCATGCATTATCGGGAGCTGAACCCGCTCACCCTCACGGTGGTCGACCCGCACTCCCGCCAGCCAAGCTACAAGTTCTGCGCCGTCGCCCTTGAGGCGCTGCCGCCGGCCTGAACCCGACGTTTTGAGCTCCTGGGCAGGCGCGCCATCCCGGACGCCCGGAGCGCTTTTGCGCTGCCGTCCGCGCCGGTGGCGGGGCAGGGTTCCCGACATCATGCCCTGTGTGTTGTCCTTGCTCCTGGTCGGTGCGTTTATCCTGGCGGGAATCCCGTGGTCCCTGCCTGCGGACGATGCCACGGCCGCCTGGCGGTCCGTCGAGGTTCCCGGGGCCATCCCCGCCGGCCCGTCCTGGCGCTGGTATCGGGCGTGGTTCCGGCCGCATGACAGCTTCTTCACGCCGCATGAGCGGAACCTCTTCGCCGAGTCGGTGACCCTCAACCTGCGGGGTTTCGCCGGGGCCCATGAGGTGTTCGTCAACGGGGCGTCCATCGGGCGGGGCGGATCGTTTCCGCCGGAGTACCGGGATGGCGTCTCGGGAAACCACCGGCACAAGATCCCGCCCGGCCTGCTGAAGAAGGGCCAGTGGAACGGGCTGCTCATCCGCGCCCATCAGCCGGAGGGCTGGGCGGGGTTCCAGGGCGAGGCGCCCTTCGTGATGGACTACTTCAACGAGGCGATCCTCGAGGGGACCTGGGAGTGGCGCCCGGCCGGGGCGGAGCCCCCGACCGCCACGGAGGTTCCCGTGCCCGCCGAACGCCCGGCCCGCGCCGCCTTCGACCAGTACCACGAGTCGCACCGCGTCCTGGGCGAGGCCCAGCGGTTCGTGCCCGGTCCGCGCAAGACCCCGGCCGAGACGATGGCGCTCATGAAGCCGGCGGCCGACCTGCGCGTGGACCTGCTGCTGCACGAGCCCGAGGTGGCCCAGCCCACACACTTCAGCTTCGACGCCCGTGGCCGGCTCTGGGTGGCCCAGTACCGGCAGTATCCCTACCCCGCCGGTGCCCGCATGGTCAGCCGCGACAAGTACTACCGCGCGCACTACGACCGGGTACCCGAACCGCCGCCCCGGCACACCCCGGGCCGCGACCGCATCACCGTGCATGAGGACACCGACGGTGACGGCCTGCCCGACCGGCACCGGGTGTTCGTCGACGGGCTGAACCTCGCCAATGCCGTGCTGCCGGGTCGCGGCGGGGTCTGGATCATGAACACGCCCTACCTGCTGTTCTTCCCGGATGCCGACGGTGACGACGTGCCCGACGGGCCGCCGGTGGTGCACCTCGCCGGCTTCGGGCTGGAGGACACGCATTCGGTGGCCAACGGCCTGGTCTGGGGACCCGACGGATGGATCTACGGCGGGCAGGGCAGCACCACCACCAGCCGGGTGGTCCGGCCGGGGTTGGATCCGGAGGGGGCACCCGGCGTCCATTTCGAGGGCTGCATGGTCTGGCGCTATCATCCCGTGAGCCGCGAGTACGAGCTCTTCGCCGAGGGCAGCGGGAATGTCTTTGGGCTGGAGCTGGATGGCGAGGGCCGCCTCTTCAGCGGCCACAACGGCTCGGAGACCCGAGGCTGGCATTACCAGCAGGGCGGCTACTACCTGAAGCAGGGTGTCGACCCGGGAAAGTTCGGGCCACCGCGCAATCCGCACACCTTCGGCCAGTTGCCTTGGATGGCCCCGGCGGCCCAGTTCCAGCGCTTCACCCACCTCCTGTCGGTCGTGGAGGGCCCGGCCATGCCGCCGACCTGGCAGGGACAACTGCTCTGGCTCGACCCGCTGCACAACGTCGTGCTGGCCACCGACCGCCACCGGATCGGCTCCACCTTCGGCACCCGCGATCTCGGCACGGCCCTGCACTGCGGCGACGAGGCGTTCCGGCCGGTGTACCTCGCCAACGCTCCGGACGGCTCGGTGTGGATCGCCGACTTCTACGAGCACTACATCGCCCACGGGCAGCACTACCAGAGCCAGATCGATCCCACCACCGGGCGCCTGTACCGGCTGCGGGGTGCGGATCGGCCTCTGGTGAAGGAGGTGCGCCTCGACGACAAGTCGCCGGAGGCGCTCTTGGCGGCGCTGACGCATTCGAACCGGTGGCATCGGTTGATGGCGGCCCGGGTGCTGGCCGAGAGGATCTCGGGCGATCCCGGTGGCGGGTCGGGCCGGGCCGGCGCGGAACTCATGGCCCGTCTGAAGGCGCGCGTGGTGGCCGATGACGCGCCGATCGCCGCCCTGTGGGCGTTGCATCAGGCTGGCGGCCTCGACGAGGCGCTGGCCGCCCGTCTCGCGGGGCATCCGTCGGCGCTGATCCGCGAATGGTCCGTGCGCCTGATGGGCGATGCCCGCCGCCTCGGCGCGCCGCTGCTGCAGGCCTGGCTCGCTCGCCTGCCGCACGAGACCGACGTGCGCGTCCGGGCCCAGTGGGCCGCCTCGGCGCGCCGGTTGCCGGCGGCCCAGGCGCTGCCGCTCTTGGCCGCGTTGCTGGCCCACGACGAGGACCTCTCCGATCCCTGCCTGCCGCTCCTGTGCTGGTGGATCATCGACTCGCACTGGCCGGCGGCCCGGCCGCAAGTCCTCGCGCTCTGGGAAACGGGCGCGCCCTGGCAGCGTCCCCTGGCCCGCGAGGCGGTGCTGCCGCGCCTGATGCGACGTTGCGCCACGGAGGCACGCCGTCAGGACCTGCTCGATGCGGCCTGGCTGCTGGACCGGGCCCCGGACGCGGCCTCCGTGTCGGCGCTCATGGCCGGCTTCGAGGAGGCGTTCCGCGGACGGGATGCCTCGGCCCTGCCGGACGAGCTGGTCCAAGCCCTGGCCCGTCGCGGCAAGGCCTCGCTGGCCCTGCGCCTGCGCCAGCGTGATCCGGCCGCCTTGGCCGAAGTGCTGGAGCGCTGGAGGTCGTCCGCGATCCCGGCGGCGGAACGGGCCGAATGGATCCGCACGCTCGCCGACCTGCGCCCGCCGGGCTTACGGGCCCTGTTGTCCGAGGCGGTCCGCGAGGGTCAACCCGTGCCCATCCGGTTGGCCGCGCTTGCCGGCCTGGGCCGCGAGGTCGATGCGGGCGTGGCCACCGAGGTCCTGGGACTCCTGCCCGTGGCCCCGACCGAGGTGCGCGCCGCGAGCCTGGCCCTGCTGGTGAGCCGGCCTGCCTGGAGCCTTTCCCTCTTGGAGGCGATCGGCCGCCAGACGGTCGACCGACGCAGCGTGGCGCCCGAGGTGGTCGAGCGCCTGCGCCGGTCCCCCGACCCGAAGGTCCGGGACGGAGCCCTCCAGGTGTGGCCCGTGCCGGCGGCGGTGCCGGCGCCGGCGATCGCGGACCGGATCCGCCACCTGGAGCGCGTGCTCCGGGAGGCCCCGGGCAATCCGTATTCGGGCGAGGCCCATTTCCAGCAGCGGTGCGCCGGATGCCATCGCCTGTTCTTCAAGGGTGGATCGGTGGGCCCGGACCTCACCGCCTACCAGCGGGATCACCTTGGGACGCTCCTCCACAGCATCCTCGACCCGGGTGCCGAGATCCGCGAGGGCTATGCCTCGGTGGAGGTCGAGACCCGCGATGGCCGCGTCTTGGCCGGGTTTCTCACCGAACGCGATGCCCGGTCCACGACGGTGCGTGGCCTGGACGGTCAGGATCACGTGCTGGCCGCCGGCGAGGTGCTGGAAGTCCGGCCCACCGGCCGCAGCCTCATGCCCGAGGGCCTGCTCGATGACCTCGATGATCGCCAGTTGCGCGACTTCTTCGCCTACCTGCGCAGCTCGCAGCCCTTCTCCCGGTGACCCCGAGACGCCGGCCGGTGCAAACCATGACCCCGGCCCTGCCGACTCCCGGCGCTGGACCCCAGAAGCTTCCGGAACGCTTCACGACCGCCACCAGAATGCCACAAAGCGGTTGACATTCCCAAGGGTTCCCGGCAGAAATTCGTTCGTCCCCAGTCAAAAAAATAACCTACCTAGATATGAACTCTCAGAGAATCGCGTTCTCGGCGTTGGGTGCGGCGGCCTTTCTGGCCGTAGCCCAGGCCCAGGCGCAAACCAAGTTGGTCGCGTGGTGGGACTTCGAGAAAGTCGAGTCCGATGGCGTCACCGTGAAATCCATGGTTGGCGGCTTTGCTGGCCAGATCCTAGAAGCCGCTGCCGTCACCGGAGCGGGGCAGGGCAAGTCCGGCAAGGGCTTCGTCATGTCGCAGGAGTCCAACAAGGGCCAGTTGCTCATCGAAGGCTCTGGTGAAAGCCACCCCTTGAACGTCGCCGCGGTGGATGACAACATCACCATCACCGTCTGGCAGAAGAACAACAGCAACCCCAACTCCAGCACCTTCTGGGCGGTCTCCGACGATCACGGGCGCGCCACCCAAGCCCACGTTCCGTGGTCGAACGGTGAGATCTATTGGGACACTAGTGGTTGCTGTGGTGGGACCCAACGCCTTCAAGGTAACCCCGGGCACGACTACAATGTCTGGCACCTGTACTCCTTCGTGAAACGGGGCACCACCAAAGAGATCTGGATCGATGGTAATCTCTTCAAGAGTCAGGACGGTTATTCGGTGCACTCCGTCCTCAATACCAAGCTCTTCTTGGGCGGCGAGCCGAACGGCAACAACATCCCAGATGCCACGATCGACGACTTCGCCATCTGGCAGGGGGCCCTGACCGGCGACCAGATCAAGAAGTTGGCCGGTGGCGCCAAGCCGTCTGATCTGGTGATCGACACCGACAAGGACGGCACCCCGGATGACTGGGAGAAGCAGTACGGCTTCAACCCGAACGATCCGGCCGACGCCAAG